>JAKEEP010000280.1 GCA_022616475.1 Phycisphaerales bacterium
CACCGCCATGCGCCGATCGACCAGGGTGTTGCCCATCCAGAAGATGGATGCAATGGCGATGAGCCCCATCACGACGCTCATGAGGCGCGCTCGATACGTCAGTTGCACGGGAGTGGCAGTGGCCGGGTCCAGACCCGTCCAGGCGAGCATGTTCATCCAGGCGACCAGGGGCGGCTTATCGATGCTGGGCTGGCCGTCGTTGAACGCCACCCAGGCGCTGGCGGCCTGACCTTCGCGCGTTCGCAGCCAGGTCTCTTGCGAGCTGGCCAGCGCTGTTTGCTCGGTGGGCCGAATCGTCAGCCCCTTGCCGAGATCGATCAATATCGGCGGCAGGCAGGCCAACAGCGTCACCAGGAGCGCCCAGAAAAGTGATGTCGATGACTTGCGGTCCATCATCGAAGCTCGGACCCGAAGCCGGCGCGATGACAAATCAGGGGGGTTCACAGGCAGTGGTTGCGGCGCGACGTCCGGCGCCGGTAGGGCAACCGGGGATTGAGTTGTCGGACCTGTATTGGTTGTGTTCGCGCTGCTGGTCATCGATTTCTGTTTATCGGCACCTGAAGCAGCGCACCCAATTCGCGACGCGCAAATTGTCGTCGGAGGCGCAAAATGACCTATGATTTCGCCATGCCCATCTATGAATATCGATGCGTTGAGGATGGCGATTTGATCGAGCTGCTGCGGCCCATGGCCGATGCCGACAAGCCGGTTGACGATCCCAGCGGCCAGGGACGCACGTTCGTGCGCGTTCACAGCACGTTTGCAGTCAGCGGCTCGCCGACCACAGCGCCGGCGCACCGGCACACCGGGCCTGGCTGCGCGTGCGGGAACCCGCACGGACCGTGCGGGTCGTAGCATCGAAAAAAAGGTGCCAGGCACCATTTCGGGGTTGCGAGCGTCGGCACCGGCTGCCACAACATGAAATGGCGCGTGGCACCTTTTTTCGGAGCGCGCTATCCAGTTGCATCAAGCGCTCTCGCGGCGCTGATTGGGTCCGCGCCCGTACAACTTGGCCGCCGGAGGAATCGACTTGCCGCCGGGCCTCAGCTTGTTCGGCGGGCCGGCGTCGCCCAGTTCCTTCTGATGCAATTGCGCCGCCTGCTCGTTCTCGCGCTTGATGGCGTCGTAGACTTCCTTGCGATGGACCGCGACGTCGGCCGGGGCCTTGATGCCGATGCGAACCTTGTCGCCCCTGATGTCAACGATGGTCAACTCGATGTCGTCGCCGATCATGATCGTTTCATCGCGTTGACGTGAAAGCACCAGCATGCCAACAGCTCCTTCCGTGGATTGATCTCAGCTTCGTTAAGCGAGTCAAGGCTTCCGTGCCTCGAAAACGTTGATTTGTTCAGGCAACGGCGTGAGCCGGCTCATTCACCCGCACAATCTCATGGCGGGTGGTCCAGCGCTTGTCGGCCAGCACCAATTGCACGGCTTGTTGGTTGGCCAGGTTCACGATCAGCGGCCCCTGAAGGTTGGCCGTGAGCGATTGACCATACTTGTTCACGATCACAAAGACCTGGGCGTCGCTGGGCTTGGCCAAATGCAACTCGTCCATCTGTTCGGGTCGCAGCGGCGCTTCGTAATCACTCACCCAAAGCGATGGGTCGGTGACCACAAACGCCAACTCAGGCGATTCGAGCGATTGCAGCCAGAAGAAGACGCCCTGATCGTCGGGCTGAAGCAGCGCGAATTTCTTGTAATTGGAAAAGCCAAGCAGGCCCGCCGGAAAAGTGATGATCCGATTCTCGTCGAGATTCACCATGCCGAACCGCGTTGTGTGCACGTTCATGCAACCGCTCCGATCATCCATCGGCCGAACCATTCCTTGGTCTGCCGCCCTCAACTCCAAGAGCGGCGCTGGACTCCTGTCATCGGCGAAGTCTGGCCGGGAGACCTCTCGCCGAGGTGCGCGATCGACCGTTGGCGCGGCGGTACAGACGCCAAGCGATGCGCGCGTTCCTTAGCCGCTGATAGCAAGGCCGATGCCAGACGACCTGTCGTGCGGCAACGCCGAATTGGATGAGTCGTGCGCGACCCCAATCATTGGACGGCAACTCTTGCGCCGCGGTACCCGACAATCATTGCGCCCTTTGACGCAATCGAGTGTGTTTGCGCGGATTGAGCCTGTCGAACCGGACTCGGTTCGCGCGCGGGCTCCACACTCCCGGCGGCAGCAAAAGCGCATAACGTGATGGCGGCAGCAAAGAAAACCCGGGCTCGACGTGCTTTTCTGGCTCTCATGGTCCGTACCTCTATGGATCAACCAATCGACTTTGTTCGGCCATCGCTGGTGCAAATTCCGCACCAGCCCGCACGCGGCCCGATAAAACCACCTCGCACGTCCCGACTCGACAAAGAAATCTCCGATCAGCCAGCTCCATCTGAGGATTTCCTGCCGGTAGCAATCCCGCATAAGGTGATGGCCAACGCGGCATGAACGCCTCACCATCTCAGCCCAGCACCTGGCCGCCGGCCGCCATCGGGCTTGCCGCGATTCTGATTCTGTTGTTGTGGTTGGCCGGCTTCACCGGGCCAAGCTCGCCAAGCGCGGCCGTGGATGCGCTGTGGATTCTGCTCACCTCAGCGCCGTTGGCTGCTGCCTGGTTTGTTGCGGCGATCGGACTCGGATGGCCGCTGCGACTCTGGCTGGCGCGGCAGAGCGAGGATGGATTGGCGATACAAGCGGGAATCGGCGTGGCGGCGATGCTCACCCTTGATGCGGCGCTTGGATCGATCGGCGCGCTTCAAGTCTTCGGCGGCGCCGGCACGTGGGTGCTCACTGTGCTGGGCGCGGCGCTTGCCGTTGCGCAGCTCATTCGCACCGGGCGAATCGAAGTCTCCAAGGTGTTTCCGCATTGGTTGGTGTGGACAAGCGCTCCGGCCATTGCTGTTTTGCTCATCGCAGCTTGTGCGGCGCCGGGCGTGCTCTGGGCCACCGAATTCGGAGGCTACGATGCGCTGAGCTATCACCTCCAACTCCCCAAAGAGTGGGTCGCGATCGGCCGCATCGAGCCTCTCAATCACAACATCTATAGCTACCTGCCCAGCTATGTCGAGGCGGCCTTTTATCACCTCGCGATCATGGTGGGTGACAGCATGCAGTTTGTGTATGCATGTCAGTTGCTGCACGCGAGCTTGGCGCTGTTGACCGCGGCGGTCCTATCGCGATTCGTCACCCGGATCGCGGGCACGGCAGCCGGATCGCTCTCGTTTGTGACCCTGTTGGCCACACCTTGGGTCATCGTGACCGGCTCGCTCGCCTACAACGAGATGGCGGCGGCGCTCATGCTCGTCACGGGACTTTTGGTCCTTCATCAGGAGCGCTTGAACCCGGCGCCCCGCGCGGCTCTCATCGGAATCGTCGGCGCGGCCGCCTGCGGCGCCAAGCTTACTGCTGCAGGCATGGTTGCGTTGCCCCTGGCAGTTCTCTTTGCCCTATCAACTCGTCCCAAGCAGTGGCTTGGACCATGGGCGATCGGCGCCGCTGTGTTCGTGCTCGTTCTTTCGCCCTACTTCATCCGCAACCAGGTTGCGGCCGGCAACCCGGTCTTTCCATTCGCCGGCGCCGTCTTCGGCCGCGGCCACTGGATCGATGAGCAATTCGCGGTTTGGCAGCGCGGGCATATCAGTGACACGAATGCTCTGGGGCGCCCTGTTGAACTATGGAACCAGTTCCTCCGCTTCGGCGTCGGGCCCAATCCCGACCAACGCGAACCCTGGAAACCACAGTGGTCGATCTTGCCGTTGCTTTCCATCCCCGCCCTCGCTCTGGCGATAAGCGCGACACGGTTCCGCCGCATCTCCATTGAACTGACGATCGTGCTCGCCGTTCAATCGCTCTTCTGGCTGACATTCACGCATCTGAAATCGCGGTTCATGCTTCCGGCGGTCGTCCCGATGTCGGCCGCGATCGCCCTCGGGGCGCTGGCGTTTCGAGAACGTTGGTTGCTCCCCGCGAGGCACGGCTGGGGATTGCGGGCGTCGCTCGCGGCAACTCTGCTGGTTCTGGCAACCGTGCCGGCCCTCATCTACCGCTCCGAAGCGGGCAACGCTCCCTCATCCGCGATCGGCCAGGTTGGAGTCTTCACGGGCGACGCGCTCACAATCGAGCAACGAAACTCGCTCGGCTCATCCACCTTCCCCACCATCGCCGTCAATCATCTTTTGCCGCCGAGGTCGAAGGTCCTGTTGATCGGCGACGCCAAGGCGCTCTACTACGACCTGGATCGAATCGACTATCAAACCACATGGGATCGCGGCGTTCTCTCGCAGTTGATGCGCGAGTATCCCGATGATCCGGCACGCTGGTCTGGCGGGCTGCGCCAACAGGGATTCACCCATCTGCTCGTCGATGAATCAATGCTGCGCGTTTGGGAGCGCGCTGGGTGGAACGACCCGCTGTTGACTGCAGCGCGCATCAACGAGTTTGCCCGCAGTTGGTGCGAATTGCTCTACGAATATCCCCATGGTGTGTCGCTTCACCGCCTGCACGACGATCTTCCCGTCAAGGACTGAGGGTCGATCAAGGGAAAAACTCTTCCAATTGAAGCTGCTCCAGCTCGCGATTCGATTGTTGAATCAGATCGGCAAGTTCTTTGGGGGACTGCCCCGACGGAATTCGCCCCTCCATGGCCTTGAGCATTCGCAACGCTTCTTGGTAGTCGCCGATGCGCTCATTCCGTGGGCGGTCGACGTTCCGGGCCTGGGAAATGAGCTCCTGAGCACGTGTGTAATCTTCATCGCTGAGCCAGTCTATGGATTGGGGCGCCGAGCCGTTTTGGTTCGAAGCGCTGGCCGGGCCCGCAGATCCATTCGCTGCCGTTCCGTTGACCGCATCGGACCGAAGGCCGTTGGCAGCCGGCGCGGTGGGCGTCCCCGGCATGTTCGACGCGGCGTTCTGCTGTGAGAAGAAGACCGCGGTCCAGAAAATGATCGTGATCGCTGCCAGCGCCAGCAGCGCGATCGCCAGCCAGCGAATGGTTTGACGTTGCGACTCCAAGCGCCTCTGCATTGCACGGAAGGCAGCGCTCTCGGCGACGGCCTCCTGAGCGCTGGTCGCTTGCTGACCGGGCATTGAACTTCCACCGACTCCCCCAAGCCCTCGCACGGCCGTTCCCGGATACGGCAGCGTCGCCGATGATGTCGCGCCTGCCCCACCCATGTGCCGACCATGCGATGGCATGGGCGACAATCCGCTGCCGCGCAATTCATCGTCGCTCGCGAAGCTCGAAATCCCAAGGGGCTCGGCCGCCCGCCGAAACTCCATGAGTCGCGACGACGCTGCCGATTGTTGACGTTCCTCATCGCCGCCGACTTCCCAGGGCAGCGGACGAATGTCGGGCAGCCCCAGAAAATTCCGATCCAGGTATGCTCCGAACGGCACACCGCACGCGTGGCAACCATGATCGCCCGGATCAACCGACGCATCGCAGTTGTGGCAATACCCCAGCAGGTGTGCGATTCCCGGCACGCGCCGCGCCACCGTCCAGAACTGCTTGGTGGTCGGGCTTCGAAGCAGACTGTACTTGGTCACCTGGCCGCGCTCGATCAGCTTGATCAATGTTTCGTAGCTGGCGCCGGGCTGAAACGGCCGCTGCTCATCGCGAATGAACCACGGTCCCATCGCGTTGTGGGTCGCCTGACGGCTGAGGGGCTCAAACAGCCCGCCGCAGCCGCGGCAGCGATCAAGCGAGGCCTGCGTCTCGCCACAGTATGGACAAATCACGACCTTGGGTTTGGTCATCGAACGAACGCCTTTCCACAGCACTGCTCACGGCACATCGCGACTATTCCGGACATTCTCGCGTGTTGCGGGCTTTACCTCCTAGGGAATTTTTTCGGCCAGATCAAACACTATGATCCGATGAAACTCCGGGTCCGACTCGTTCTTAGGGCCTGTCCTTGGTCAAATGTTGACCTTCTTGGACCAGTTCATTGCATTTTCGATGCACTTGGGGAACGATCGGCTTGGGATGATGAATCAAACATGGTTGACGGCTGCTCAAACAAGACAATACGTAATTCGCTGCAGAACGCGGCGATCGCCGGGGCGTTCCTGGTGATGTACGGCTGCCAAGCCGCCTCGGATTCAGCCGGGGCGAAGCCGGCTACGCGTTCGCTGGTCCTTGAATCGGGGTCCAGCGCCTCAGGCTCGGGCGAGCCGGTGGCAACCGTCATCGATGCGCGGCCTGCCGCCCTGGTCAACGGCGAAACCGTGACCTGGGGCGACCTGCGCCCGGCGATGAGCGAGCTCGCCGGCGCTGTGGCCCTGCAAGAGCTCATCCTCGACCGCCGCATCGC
>JAKEEP010000281.1 GCA_022616475.1 Phycisphaerales bacterium
CAAGCCGAGCGAATCTGCAAGGCCGCTTCCGCGACGGCCAACGCCGAGCAGAACTCGATCATCGCCGGCGCGCAGCTTGAAGGCGAAGGCACATCGTCCTCGCAGGCAAGCGCGATGGAGCAAGACGTGATTCACGCCATCTCGGTGTCCGGCTATGAGGTGACGTTCTCGGTGGCGGGCGCCAGCCGGTTTACGCTGAACGCCGGGCTCGATGCCTCCGGCGCGGCGCCGGTGGTCTTGAGCCAGGCCCGCGTGCGGCTGAACGCCGTGGGCAATCAGGCCGCCATCTTCGAGCACATTTCCACACCCGGGCCGGGCGGCGAACCGAACCCCATCGTGGTCGAAGACAGCGGCGAACTGCCGGCCGGCCAATATACATTTCGCGCCGATGCCAACACGGTCATCGATTCGACAACTCCGCCTAACGGCAACGGCAACGCGTACTTCCAGTTCGTGTTCGGCGTCGTGAGAATTGGCGACGTCAATGGCGACGGCCAAGTCAACATCGATGACCTGCTGGCGCTGATCAGCGCATGGGGCGAGTGCCCACAACCGCCCGCGGACTGCCCCGCGGACTTGAACCATGATGGCATGGTCAACGTCCATGACTTGCTGACGGTCATCAACCATTGGGGATGAAGGACTCACGCCGGACAACGACGGCTTGATCTCGACCTTGGTGGCGATGAATCTCGATTCATCTGTAGATCACCTCTACAGAGGAGTTGAGGCTCAATGATCATGTCCCGCGCGGCCGCCGTGCTCGTGTGAAGCCGGCGCGGCTTCCTCTCCAGGGCGCAGCGGCTTGGCCTGCTGCCACGACTTCATCGCTGCGGGCGGTGCTTTCGGCGCGGTGCTGCCGTCACCTGCGATCTCGCTGCGCTCCAATGCATCGTCGGTCGCAAGCGACGCCTGGGTTTCGGGCGGATTCTCGTACCAGCCCGGATCAGTGTCGTAGTCGCTGAGGTTTTCGCGCACCTTGAGGATGGTGAACATTCCGCCCATGGTGATTTCATCGTGCGGGCCGATGGCCCCGACCATGGGAATGCTGTTGGGCGGAATGGCCATACCCATTTCGGTCATGCCGTGCATTCCGGTGTGTCCCATGGTCATGTAGTCGGGTAACAGGTTGCGGACCTTCTCATCAAAGCCGCTGGGGTTGACGCCGATCATGTTGGGAATGCCGTGGCCCATCTGGTTCATGACGTGATGGGTCATGTGGCAATGCATGGCCCAGTCGCCGGGGTTGTCGGCGGTGAATTCGACGGTTCGCGTGCTGCCGACGGGAACAATCACCGTCGTTTCGGGCCACTGACCGGCTTGGGGAATGACGCCGCCATCGGTCTCGGTGATCCTGAAGTAGTAGCCGTGCAAGTGGATGGGATGATGGCTCATCGCGCTGAGGTTGCCAATGCGGATGCGCACACGGTCGCCGAGTTTGGCGATGAGCGGTTGCGTGCCGGGAAACGCCTTGGCGTTCATCGTGAGAATGTTGAAATCGGTCATTTCGTTGGGATCGGGACGAGCAGCGCCGACGTCGATCTTCCATTCGTGCAAGAGGATCGCGAAATCGCGGTCCGGCGGGGGAGTGGTCGGCTTCCGGGGGTGCATCACGAACAGACCGGTCAGGCCAAGGCCCATCTGGGTCATTTCATCGTGGTGGCTGTGATACATGAGCGTGCCGTGCTGAATGAGCGTGAACTCATACATGAAGGTTTCGCGGGGCGGGATCGATCGCTGCGACAAGCCGCCCACGCCATCCATGCCGCTGGGCACAAGGACGCCGTGCCAATGGACCGTTGTCGGGGCGGGGAGTTTGTTGGTGACGAAGATGCGCACGCGGTCGCCTTCGACCGCTTCGATGACCGGGCCATGCACGCCGCCGTTGTAACCCCAGCAGATGGCGTTGAGGCCGGGGGCGAACTCGTGGTCCACTTCCTCAGCGACGAGGTGGAAGACCTTCACGCCATCGACGAGTTTGTAAGGCAGCGTCCAGCCGTTGGGCACGACCACCGGCTTGTAGTCGTTGCCCGGTTCTCCGGGGGCCACCGGAAGCGGTGTTTGTCGGCGCGGCTGGTTGGTGCGCGCGGGGTTGTCTTGCTTGAACCTGAAGTCCTTGTCCGGTTGGGTTGCCGCCTGCTGAGCGCGCGCGTGCCGCGCGCCAAGCAACAGCGCGCCGCCGGCGAATGCGCCCGTCGTCAGCACTTGGCGCCGACTCAAGGATGATCGTACATCAGTGTGATTGCTCATCAGTGCTCTCCATCGGCGCGCGAATCTGGTGTGCCGTGCGCGGGATCGGATGTCATGCTCGTTCGCTCGAACGGCGTCATGCGGCCGCGCAGAATGTGATCGAAGCCGGCGCGTGCTTGCCAGTAATCGCGAAGGGCCATGATGTATTCGGCGCCGGTATTGATCTGGTCGCGCTTGGCTTGCAACAGCTCAAACGGCGAGACTTGCATTGCGTTGTATTGGAGCTGCGTTTCTTCAACGATTCTTTGGCGGAGCGGAAGAATGATGTGCTGGTAGTAGCGTGCGCGGTCGTACGCGGACAAGACCGCGCTCTGCGCTGCCCGGACTCGCGAGCGAATCTCCACGGCCCGCGCGATGTAACGCTCGGCAGCCTGGCGCAGTTGCGCCTGCGCTCGGCCGACGGACGCCTGCCCTTGATCGAACAGTGGAATCGGAAGCGCCAGCGAGGGTCCGACGGACCAACCGCCCTCGACTTCGCGCTCGGCCGCAACGCCGATTTCCGCATCGTCCAGCCAGCCAAGAGGCCTGGCGATGCCGAGCGCGCGGGCCGCGACTTCGGTTTGGCGCCGCAGGATTGAAAGGTCGAGACTCGCTTGGATCGCTTGGCGCTCGATGCCGTCGGTTGGTTGTTCCTGGTCCGGCAACTCCGGGAGGCGCGTGGCCGTCCCCCATTGGGTCTGCGCGCCCCACAAGCCCATGAGGACGTTCAGCCGTTCACGGAGGTTGATGGCGAGCGCTTCGGTGGCGGCGAGATTCACCTTCGACTGTTCGTACAAGGCGCGCTCGTTGGCTACGTCGAGATCGCGGTTGTTGCCCGCCTCGCGAAGGCGCTTGGCGAGATCGTAGGAAGCGCTGGTTGCTTCGAGGACTGTGGCGCGCATTTCGCGCGTCTGTTCGGCGGCCTGATAGTCATAGAACGCCAGGCGCGTTGCGAATGCGGTATCAAGAACCGCCGCAGTCACGCGAACCTTGGCTGCCTCGAACGCCGCTTCTGCGCGCGCTTGGCGCAGCGGCAACCACAGGAGGCTCACGAAGTCCTGCGCGACGTCAAGCACCGCGCCTGTCCCGCCACCGGAGGTGGCAAAGCGGACTTCGCCGCTAAAGATTGGATTGCGCAGGAGCCCAGCCTGAACAAGGTCTGCCTGTGCAATGTTCAAGTCTTCGTAGACGGCTTGCAGATCGCGGTTGTTGAGCAGAGCGATCTGCACTGCCTCGTCAGCGGTCAGTTCCTGTTCAAGCATGGATTGGATTGCGGCATTGACCTGTGCGTCTGCTTGCGATCCCGTATTCCAATGAACGCGCGCGCCGGAGCGTTCTGACACCGAGTTCGCCACATCGTCGAAGCCCAGGCCGGGCTTCATGCTCGCGCAGCCGCCGAGCATCGCCAAAAGCACGACGCTCGTCTGTGTGGCTGTTTGCAGCATTACTGGCGTTCCGGGTCGGACTTCTTGACCAGTTTCATCCCGCACTTCGGGCAGCGCGCGTCTGGCTTGTCCGAGGTCACTTCCGGATGCATCGGACAAACGTAAAGAATCGCGCTGTCGCTGGGAGTGGCGGTCGGCTTCGCAGACTCATGGCCGGCGTGACCATGCCTTGCATGCTCCATGTCTGACGGCGCTTTCGCAGGAGTAACCGGCTCAGCCGCCGCAAGATCAAGGGTCTGCGAGCGCACCGGCGGAACCGCCTCGGCTGCAGCCGGATTCGCAGGATGATCGAGTGAAGGCGACGGCTCAATGTACCGACCGGCACACCCGACGAGAATCACAGCCGTCACGATCGCGCAAGGGCGTTCCATGCGCGCATTCTAGCGCGCCACGATTGATCCAGCCGCGAGCGGCAGTCTCGGTGCATCGAGATCGTTCTTTGGCGGCGCCACTCGCTGCAGGGCAGAGGGAGAGGGTTCGTGTTCACCACGTTCTCGAGGCCACGCTCTCAGCCAGCACACCCAGGTAATCCCGCGCCGGTCCGGCCGGCGCCGCCGCCAGCTCCGACTTTGCCTGCGACACAAAGCCCTTCGCCGTTGCAGCGGTTCGCGCCACCGCGCCACTCTCGATCAACAGCAACCTTAACGAGGCCGCATCGCGCTCCATGATCAGTCGCAACGCTTCCCCTCGGTCGGCCGGCTCAGAGTCGGCCAACTGATAAATCACCGGCAGCGTCAGCTTCCCCTTGTCTAAATCCTTCCCCAGCGATTTGCCGACCACACCCTGGTCGCCGATCAAGTCGAGCAGGTCATCCTGAATCTGAAAGGCGATGCCCAGGGCGATCCCGAAGTTCTTCATGGCTTTGCTGATGCGCTCGGGGGCCCCGCTCAACATCGCGCCCAGGCGGCAGCACTCGCCGATGAGCGAGGCGGTCTTTCTGCGGACGATTTCGAGGTAGAGGGCTTCATCGATGGAGTAATCGTCGCGATGGTGTAGTTGCACCAGCTCGCCTTCGCACAGCGTGTTGGTCACATCGCCCAAGGTCAGGTTGATCGCCGGATCGCCAATGGTCGAGCAGAGGTGGAAGGCGTTGGAGATGAGGTAATCGCCGAGGATGACGGCCATCTCGTTGCCCCACAGGTCGTTGACCGTCCGGCCGCGCCGCCGCACCGCTGCTTCATCCAGCACATCGTCGTGCACGAGGGTTGCCATGTGGATCATCTCGACGACGGCGGCGACGATGCGGTGCTTTTCAGTCAAGAGGTCAGAGGTCAGAGGTCGGAGGTCATGGGGGGACAGCGAAGCTTGGCTGACTTCTGATCTCTGACTTCTGACTTCTTGGGCGGGCGCCGGGGCGGCGGCGAAGCCGGAGAGGAGGACAAGGGTGGGGCGGAGCATTTTGCCGCGATACTGCTCGACGTGCATGCAGAGCTTGTTGACGGCCGACATGTCGCTTGCCAGTTGGCGCTCGAAGATCACGGTCACCTGATCGAGCTGCGCCGCCAGCGCGCTGGCAATGGGCTCGAAGCCCGCATCGACCTTCATCATCCGCGTCATGCGAGCATTCTAGCGAGCGCTCGACCTCACGCAGGGTGGGATAGGCGCGCCCTATGCGAGTTCCACCATGGCCTGAATCGGCGCGCAGGCACGGGCAAGGTTCCTACAGAGCGCTTGCCCATGGCACCCCCGTTTTGTGGCTACGCCGTCTAGGGACCTGGGGGTCCTGCGCTCTTGCGCTTCACCAGGCCTGCGCCAACCAGCACGCCCGCAGCGCCAACCAGCGGGGCGGTGAACGCAAACCAATTCGGTTCCTTACCGCGAAGACGGCCTTCTTCAAACGTGGGCTCGCCGGCCGGCGGCGCCGGATCGGGCTTGCTCATGTTCCACAGGCCGCCTACAAGGCCGAGCGCCAGCACGATCACTGCGAGCACCTGCACCGGCTTCCGCGACTCCGCCACCAATGCGCACACCCAACCGCCGACCAACGCGCCGAAGAAGCTTCCGACCATCACGACCGCATTGAACGTGCTGGTCGTCCAATAGGTCCCGGGCCGATAGACCCCCTCAGCGCCGATCGCCCTCATCGTGACCGCGAAGACGGCGCCAACCACAAACGTCATCGAGAGCCAGCCGACAACGACGCCCAAAATTGCTCGCCACATGATCAAGCTCCTTGTTCGTGCGGCCAAATCATAAGGCCTCATCATCCGTATTCGGAATCCACGTCATCGCTTGGGTGGGGCAATGTTACGATAGTCGCCATGCGATGCTGTTTGCTATATGTTCTCGTTGTCGTGTTTCTGACAGGATGCGCTTCGGAGAGCCGCGTGCAGTTTGATCAGTCGGTGGCGAACTCGCCTCCGGCATTTCGGCACGCGATTCGTCGTATTGAGCCGGGGATGACCATTGCGGAGGTTGAAGAGGTTCTGAGAACAAAGGGAATAGCCGCGGCCGGAACAGCGAGATGGTCCTTCTATTCCTTCAACCTTGCGATTCCAACCAGGTCTTCGCTTGACGCGATCTTCACGTACGATTGGCGCGATCTGAGTCAGTTTCCCGTTGTGCGATTCGAACGCTGGTATCGTGATCCGTTCACCGGCAAGCGAATTGACGGGTGAGCCGAATCGCGGCTGTTTACTTCTCCGCCACCAGATACGCAATCCAACCCGCACAGGCTTCGCCTCGGGTTGAGGGCTTCCAGATTCCATCGCCCTCGCCGGTTTTCTTGTCGGTGCCTTCCCAGTAGACGGTTACGTTTTTGAATCCGGCTTCGCGCAGGACTTCCTGCAGCTCGGGCAGCGTCCACAGTCGCCAGTCGTAGGTGAACGCCTTCTTGATCTTGGTGCCGTCGGGGAACTCAAAATGAATGTGGTTGATGACCTGGCCGGTGATGGGGTTCACGACGTTCTGGTCCCAGATGTAGGTGAAGCCGTCGAAGTTGCGATCTTCCTCGATTTCGGAATACGACTCGCTGCCGCCGTAGGCATCGAGGAGAAACATGCCGTCTTTCACCAGCGCGCGGCGCACTGCTCGAAAGTACCTCCGCAGCTGGTCGCGGGTCTTGAAGATGAAGTAGCTGAAGTTCATCGCCAGGACGCTGTCGACCGGTTTGGTTTTGATTGTGCGGACATCGCCGTGGATGAGCTTGAGGCGGCGGCGCTGCGCAGGCTTGAGCTTCTGGTTGGATCGCTTGGTCGCCAGTTCGAGGATCTTGGGATCGAGGTCGATGCCGATGGCGGTGTTCTTGCGGTGGCGCTTGATCCAGTCGATGCAGACGATGGCGGTGCCGCAGAAGTCTTCGCGGATGTGGTGTGGGGTGGAGCGGGCGGTTGGCGTGCGCCAACGGCGGGCCCCCGGAAGAAGCCCGCCCGCTAAACGGGGGTTCGGTGGGTTTTTGTGGCGGAGGGCGCGGTCTTTCCAAACTTGTTCGACCAGGTCGCCCTCGGCCTGCGGCTCCTGCACCGAGAGCTCGTACAGCTCGTACTTGTCGCTGGTGGCCGCGGTGCGCCAGCGGGCACGGGATTTCCGCTTCCCCGGCTTTTTGCGATTGGCGCTCGATCGCGGTCGTTGGGCCTTGGCAGCCATGAGGTTGGAAGTGTAGCGAAGCAACTTTGGACCGCAGCCAACGTTGGCTGAGAGTTTGAGGGAATCTTGGCATCCGATGCGGTTGGCCCAACGGACCGTACGATGGAGCTCAAGAGGCTGGAGATCATGATCCATCATCAATTTTGAGTCCAAGCTGTGTACCATGTCTTGAAGCACAAATTGGCTGAACCCATATGGCAGATGAATCATTTCTCGTCGGCACGCTGGTGGTGAGCGCTGTTCGCCGGACGGATGGAAAGCCGCTGGCTGGTCAGGCGATTCACGTTGATGCATCCTGCACCGGTTGTTGTTGCGGAACCTGGGTGCGAACCGATCGAAGCGGCACAGCGCGGGTTGAAGTGCCCATTGGCAAGATCACCGTCAAGTACAATGACGAGCGATGCGAGGCATGGATCGCGCTGGACCAGGAAACGTTTGTAGAATTCGCAGACTAGACGGTGCGGCGATCTGATTGAGATGCCGCACCGGCGGTTTTGCCTTTTTTGCAATCGCGTGAGTAGAGCATGGATGCAGGCGACAAGGAAATTCTCAACGACTTCAAGCGCACGCGGCAGAAGACCATCGACCTGCTGGCCGGCATTCCGCCATCGATGCTGGGCGAAAAGGCCGATGGCGAGGATCTGACGATGGGGGAGTTGTTCCATCACATCGCCGCCACCGTCGATGGCTGGATGGCCCGGTGTATGCAAGACGGCGGCGATCTGCCGCCGCGCTACAAGGCCAGCAAGCCCGCGATCGTGCGCGCACTCCAGTCATCGCAAAGACGCCTGTTGAAGTACTTCAACGCCAAGAAGGGCACGGCGATGAAGGCGGTCTACCGACCGAAACGCAAAGGAAAGAAATACCGCTTCGTCGGCCGCGACCGTGTCCTCTACCTCACGCAGCACGAAGCGCATCATCGCGGCAAGATCGTCCTGGCCCTGCGCCAGTGGGGCTTCACCGAGATACCGTATTTGCCGTATTGAGTTGTTGTGTTGGATCGGCGCCAGGAGGAACAAAATGGACATCGCTTCTCGTTCGTGCGTTGCGGCCCTCGCGCTTCTGGCGGCTCAACCGGCCTTGTGTCAGACCCGGCCAACACATGAGCGCGCTGATCAAGGCGTCATCTTCTTCGCATCAGACCGAGGTGGCGATTTTGATCTCTATCGTATGAATCCCGACGGCAGCAATGTCGTTCAGATCACCCGAGGGTCCGCCGAGGACTCATCGCCATCGCTTTCGCCCGACGGAACGCGGATTGTCTTTGTATCGAACCGCGATGGCGAGCGCGGCCTGTATGTGATGAATGCCGATGGCAGCGACTCGAAGAAGATCGCTGACGACGCCGGCGAGGGCGCCAGGCCAACGTGGTCGCCTGATGGTCGCCAGATCGCATGCGATCTGAAGACCGGACGGAAGATCGACGTCTATGTGATGAACGCCGACGGAAGCGGATTGAAGAAGATCGCCGACGACGCGATGATGCCGGCCTGGTCGCCCGACGGCAAGACCATCGCTTTCAATCGCGGCCAACTGCCCAAGTTGGGTCTGATGGATGCCGATGGCCGGAACGTCAGGCCGCTGCTGCCGAAGGATAGCGGAGCGAATCCCCTGCCTGACCTGGGGCCGATCTGGTCGCCCGATGGCCGGCTGATTCTGTACACCGCGGTGACGGGCGTGGAAGCCGACCAGACCGGGCATCAGGAAATGACCTATGAGGTTCGCACGGTCACAATCGATGGCAGTCAAGTCAAACCGCTGAAGAAGATCAAGGGGATGGCGCTGTGCTGGTCGCCCGATGGCAGGCAGATCGTGGTGATGTCCGGCGAGCGCGACGAACCCGATCTGTTCACCATGAATGCCGATGGCACGGATTTTCGCCAGATCACGAGTCATCCCGGCAAAGACATGTGGGCCTGCTGGGGGCGCCTGGCCGCCAAGGCATCAGGCCAGTCACGGGTCAATGGGGATGGGTCGAACGAAGGGAAGTTTCTTTCGCTCGTTCTGTTGCGGCGCCAGCCGCGAACTCTTACCGCGGTCGACGTCAAGCAAGCGGTCGGGCGCGCCTTTCCCGACGCCGTCGGCAAGTGCATCGTCGTGGAAAGCGACAGGCCCATGCACTTTGGCGTCCGAACGCCCGAGTTCGATCTTGCCGTCGTGTGCATCGGCAAGCCATATGTTCGCGACCGCGGCGCGGTGGCCGACCGAGTCAGCGACTTTCGGCTCAAGGCGGCGCTGCAGGACCACAAGGCTTGGCTTGCGGTTGATCTGATCGGCGATCCTGAACCGGAAAACCTGGAGAGCGCCTATCGGCACCTCAGCAGGTTGATCGCGGAGTTCGCCGACCAGGATTCCGTCGCGCTCTACAGCGTCGCCACCGGGCAGTTGAATACGTATTGGCCTGAACTCCTGCCGGTCCTGCGAGGCGACAATCCGTTGACAGCTCTCACGTTGCAGCAGCCCAACCCGCCGGTGATTCCGGTATCACCCGACGACCCCGAGATGACCCGCGCGGTCGCCGAGGCTCGCGAGAAATGGCCTCAATTCGTTGCCGCCTTTGAAAAGCGGCAACCGCTTCAAGCGTTTGCGGTGAAGGCCCAATTTGTTGAGGGCGAGCACAGCGAGTTCATGTGGGTTGAAGTGAAGTCGATCGATGAGAAAGCGGTCCGCGGCACGCTGGCAAACGAGCCCAGGGATTTCCAGAAGCTCAAGCTCGGCGATGCCGTCGAAGTGCGCGTTGCGGACATCCAGGATTGGATCTACAGCGATGGCGAGCGGATGGTCGGAGGGTTCAGCGTCAAGGTGCTTGAGCGGCGCGGCAAGCCTGGCGGCGAATGAACCAGTGGTGCGCCGCCCGCAGCAGTCATCGCCTTTCCACGGAAACCGCGCGCACCGGGCAACATGCAAGGGCGAAATGCCGATACAATTAGAAGATGGAATTCGGCATTTCTCACGATTGGGCGCAGAAGACGCCGAAGGCGAAAACGCGCTGGTTCAGGTCGTTAACGTTGGAGCAGCGTCTAGATATGTGGACCGAGTTTTCTCACTTCGTGCTCTCGGTCAATCCGAGCATAGCGGACAAGCGTGATGTTCGACAAACTACAGGTCGTGTTCAAGTCCTTGAACTCCCACCAAGTCAGGTACCTGGTGATCGGAGGAGTGGCCGCGATCATGCACGGATCGACTCGGGGCACCTTCGACCTGGACATCCTGATCGACCCAACCGTCGAAAACGCCCGCCGGCTGCTTGACGCGTTTCTCGCGATTAACTTCGGCACCGCGGGCGCGATCATGCTGCTGCTTGCTGGACCGTCGGATTCAGAAAAGAAGGGTTGCAAGTTCTAATCGATCAGTTCATTGGCTCGAGTGTCAGCGGATCGCGCAGGGGCAGCTGCGTGTTCTTGCCGCCGAAGAACACCGACATGTTCGCGCGATCGTCTCCCGCGGTGATGTCTTCCCACTTGCCCACCACCAGGATCGCCATCTTCTCGGGCACAAGATACTTCTGCGTCACGCGTTGCACATCAGCGGCGGTCACGGCGCGAATCTTGTCGCGGTAGGTCTTCCAATAATCCTTGGGCCGGCTGGTGATCTCATCGGTCACGAACACCGCAAGCATTCCCGCCTTGGACTCGAATGTTCGCGGGAACGTTTCGATGTAGGAATTCTGGGCGATTTTGAGCTCTTCTTCGGAGACAGGCTCCTGCCTGATTCGCGCGATCTCTTCCAGAATGATCTTGGTAGCCAGCGCCACGGTCGCGTTTTTCGATTGAAACTCCGATCGGAACTCACCCGGATACCACACCCGCGGGATCATTGCGGAACTGGCGTGGTACGCCAGGCCTTCATCGCTGCGCACGCGGTTGGTGATCCGGCTGGTGAAGCCGCCGCCGCCGAGAATGTTGTTGGCGATCAGGAGTGCGAAGTAATCCGGGTCATCGCGCTTGATTCCGCGCAAGCCGATCGCCACCTTGCCCTGGGGGATGTCCTTCTCCACGTAATACAAGCCCGGCGTGAGCGTCGCGACCGGCGCGGGCGGCTGCGGGGCGACCTCGCCCGGAGCCCAACTGGCCAACGCCTGCTCCAAGCGGCTCAACATCGACTGCGGCTCAAAGTCGCCGTTGATGGCGATGTAGAGATGACCCGCCGCTGGATGAAAAATCCGCCTGTGCATCGACTTGAGGTTCTCCACCGTGATCGACTCGATCGAAGCCTGCGTCGGCTCGGCGGCCTCGAAGTGATCGCGCCCGTACAGCATCGCGCCCCACTCGCGGCTGAGAATCGGGTCTGCATCGTCGTTGCGCTGCTTGAGATTCTCAATGACTTCGCTCTTGTAGACTTCAAGCCGGTCTTCCTGGAAGCGCGGGTTCTGCAGCATGTCCATGAACAGCGTGAAGCTCTGCTCGAAATTCGACTTCAGCGTGTTCAGCGACGCTGATGATTGCGTGCTGCCGGCGGAGGTCGAAGCCTGCGCCGCAAGGAAATCAAACTCCTCATCCAGGTCCTGCGCCGATTTGCTGGCGCTGCCGCCCCGCCGAATCATCGCTCCTGTCGCCGAGGCCAGGCCGATCTGATCGGGCTGATCCAGATAATCTCCTCCGCGGAAGGTGAACACCATATTGATGAGCGGGAACTCTTTCGATTGAGCCATGTACACCACCACGCCGTTGGACAACGTGTGGCGATACTGCTGCGGATCGGGCGGCTCGAACTTGAGGGGCTGGAACGTGATCTTATCGGGATGCGGCGGAATGTCGGCGACCACAGACCGGCCCAGAAGAACACTCGATCCGGTCAGCGCGATGATGCAAACAGTCTTGAGCTGTCTCATGTCATTCATTCCTTCTTTTGCCCTGGCGAGGCTTCGAGCTCTGCGATTCGTTTTTCAGCCCAGCGGATGAGATATCGAAGGGCGGGAGCAACGTTCGGCGAAACCTGCTTGGAGTCGGCGCTGACGTCGGCCATCACCTTGCGGAGATTCTCAACGTCGAATTGCTCCAGTCTGTAGATCGCCAGTGAGGCGATCTGCTGCTGCTTTTCGTCCAGCTTGGCGAACAGCTCTTCAAGACTCTCTTCGCCGGTTCCCTTTTTGCGCGTGTAGATGGCGACGCTTCGATTCTTCGGATCGAAGTACGTCTTGGCGACCCGCTGAATGTCCTGGGCTGTCACCGCCTGCAGCTTGGCCGGGCTCTCGTTGATGAATCGCCAGTCGCCCAATCCCTCGTAGTAACCCACTTGAAGCATCAGGAAGAAGTTGCTCTGGAGACGACGAAACGCGTCGGCGGCCGCCTGGTTCTTGACCTTCTGAAGCTCGCGCTCGCCCACCGGCTCGTTCTGAAGCCTTTCCAACTCCTCGTACCACGCTTGCTCGAGCTGCTCGGGAGCCGCTTCGCCCTTCACTTCGCCAAAGAACGAGAAGTACCCGGCGTACTTGCTCGGCCCGCCAAGACCGGTGGTCGCGGTCGATGCCGACGAAGCGATTTTCTTCCCTTCCACCATCGATTTGTACAGGCGCCCCGTGCGGTCGTTCAACACTCCGGACATCATTTCCAGCGTGAAGCTGTCGGCGTGATTGAAGGGCACGGTGTGATACCGCACCTCGATCTGAGGCTGGCAGTCGCACTCGGCGTACAACCGCTGTTCGGCGTTGTGGGCCATTTCAAGTGTGACCACGGGAGGCGGGGGCTGCTGACCCGGTGTCAAGCGGCCGAAGTACTGCTGAATGACGGGCTTGATCTGCGCGGGCTTGAAATCGCCGACCACAACGCCGATGAGATTGTTGGGCCGGTAATAGATGTTGAAGTATCGGTCGGCTTCCTCGCGGGTGTAGCTGTTGAGATCGCTGGTCCAGCCGATCACGGGCCAGTGATAGGGTGAGGACTCCCAGAACATGGCGTCGAACTGCTCCTCAAAGATGCCGGTGGGTGTTGACTCAGTGCGGAGGCGGCGCTCTTCGTGCACAACATCGCGCTCCGAATAGAACTCTCGAAACACCGAATCTCTCAATCGGTCGGATTCCATCCAGGCCCACAGCTCGAACTTGTTGCTGGGCACATTGATGAAATAGAAGGTCAGGTCGTTGGTGGTGAAGGCGTTCATTCCCGATGCCCCCAGCCGTGTGTACACCGAATCAAACTCGTTCTTGACGATGGTGGCCGCGGCTTTTTGTTCGGCATCGAGCCGCTTCTTTTCGCCTTCCAATGTTTCGATTCGCGCCGCGTCAGGTGGAGTGGCCTGCTTCAGATTGGAGATCTCCGACTCGAGTTTGGCTATCCGTTCAGCGTTCTTGGTGCCTTGCTGAATACTGACGAGGTTCTTCAACTCACTCCGCAGCTTTGCGAGCTCGGGCGTATCGTTGACGGGATTCCATGGGTCGTCGATTTCGCCGGCCTTGTACCGCTTGTATTGCTCGGTCCATATCAGGCCGAGGATTTTCTCGTGGATGGCGCGCTGCTTGTCCATGAATTCGGCGTCTTTGGACGGATCGCGCGTGCCGATGGTGGTCGTCCCCTTGAACATCATGTGCTCAAAGAAGTGGCTGATGCCGGTGATGCCCGGCCGTTCGTTGACGCTTCCCACCTTCGCCACCCAACCGGCGGCAATGTGGTTTGGCTGCTCGGTGCGCGGCACGAGCAGGAACTTCATGCCGTTGTCCAGCGTGAACTCTTCCACCTGGACCTGCTGGGCCCATGCCGGCCCGACCAACAGAGTCACGATGAGCGCCGACATAACAAGAACGCGGGAACGTCGCATGCTGATCTCCATAACCAGGTCGAAAAACCCGTGCAACCCGTCCGGTCAACATATGGATTGAGCGGGCCGGCGTTTCAATTCGCTGACCGAAAATCCCGATTTCACAGCCAAATCACCGCGAGATTACGCTGAATCAATCCAGGTGTGTTATGATAGCGGCGGCTGTGAGCGGCTGCATCCTGATGGATTCGCCGGCCAAACGAGGGTGGGCAGGAGATTTCATGGAGACCGGAGATTCAGCCGGGGGTTTTCGCTGGTGTTGGGCCGTTGCGTCGATCCTGGCGCTTAAACTGGGCGCCTTGCCGGCCGCCGCACAGCTTCGCGTGGTCAACTACAACATCGCGCAGCTGGGGGGCAACGACGCGGCCTTGCAGAACGTGTTTGAAGCCCTCCATGCCGATGACAAGCCCGGATTCGCCGTGCCGGTATCGGTCTTTGTCTTTCAGGAAGTACGAAACGCCGACTTCCCTGTGTTGCAGGCCCTGATCAGTGCTTCCGCTCCGCCCGGCGTCAGCTACGCCGCCGCCACCTACACCAACCTGGGCGAAGACGGCACTGGCGGAGCACAGGCCATGTTCTTTCGCGCCGGCCTGCTCCAGGAAATCCCCGCCGCCCACCTCGACATCTACACGCAGGCCGGCCGCTACACCGATCGCTGGCGCCTCCGATTGGTCGGCAACAATTCGTTTCCCGCATTCTTCTATGTCTACGGCTCGCACCTGAAAGCCGACAACGATTCGGCGAGCGAGAATCTCCGCCTGATCGGCGCTCAAGCCATCCGCGACGATGCCGATGCGCTGACGCCGCTCGATCAACACATCATCTATTGCGGCGACTACAACCTATATGACGACGCCGAGCCCGCCTACCTGGAGTTCCTCTCGCCCGGCAACGCCCAGGCGTTCGATCCGCTGGGAACCGGGCCCTGGAACGGCGCTGCCAATGCCATCAAGCACTCGCAATCTCCTCGCGCTATCAATTGCTGCGGATTGGTCGGCGGCGCGCTCGATGATCGCTTTGATTTCCAACTCTCGACCGCCCCATTCGACGATGGCGAGGGCCTGTCGCGCATGAGCGCCACTCCGTTTTCCTACCGGAGTTTTGGCAACGACGGCCTCCACTTCGATCAGGCGATCAATGCCGGCGACAATTTCTACTACTCTGACGACCTGGCGGCATCCAACGCACTCGCCGATGACCTCCACGAAGCGTCCGACCATATCCCGGTCATCGTGGATTACCAGCTTCCAGCCGCCATGTCGGCACAGATCGAGCCGAGCTTCGGGCGAGTCATTCAAGACGCCGCGCTCCAGATCAGCGTCGATGTAACCAACGTCGCCGATGTGGTCGTCGTTCAAGGCGCCGACGAATTGGATTACACCGCCACCGCTTCTCTGGGCCTGAGCGGTGTGGCCTCCGATACGGTCGAAGCGCTCGGCGACGTCTCCAGCCCGAGCTTCGACCTGAACACGGCGGTCGTCGGGCCCCTCACGGGCCAAGTCGCCCTCACCGCCACCAGTCAAGCAGCCTTCAATCCATCAATCGTCATCGAAACCACCGGCACGATTGTCCGCCCGTCCAATCCTTCATTCTCGGATTCGATTGATCTGGATGATCTTAATGTCGGCGGCAGTTTTCCCGCCGAGAGCGGCATCCACCCCATCACTGTTTTCATTCACAATTACAACTTCGACGCCCTCCAGGCCTTGATGGACATCGACTCGGCCACGCAGTTTGACCCCGAGAGCCCGTTCCAATACGTCTCGGGGCTGGGCGATTCCATTGGCTCGACGCCCGCCGCTCTGACCTATTCCTTCGACACCGCCGGTTTGGCGCCGGGAACATACAAGGTCTTTGTCATTGTCCAGACCAGCGATGAAGATCTGCCCGGCGAAACGTCGGCCATGCTTCATCTTGGCTTGGCGGTTACTGTTGGCGACGCCAGCGAGTGCCCCGAAGATGTCATCGCCGACGGCCTGGTGAATGTAAGCGACTTGCTTGCTGTGATCGCCGCTTGGGGACCGTGCCCCGTGCCTTCGACGTGCCCCGCCGACACCAACGATGACGGCTTGGTCAACGTCGCCGATCTGCTGGCGGTCATTGCGGCATGGGGGCCTTGCTCGTAGATGGCGCGCGATGGTTCGCGATGAGATGAATTTCTTACGAGCTTGTTTCTATTGCAGGCCCCGCAGACTTAGCCGCGCTTGCCTTCGCTCCAAATCTACGCAATGGTTCGGTCACGCCGGCAGGTTGCGCGTCTTCGATCGGAAAACCATGGAGCCAGAAACCGTTATGGATATGCTGCGAATCGGCGTCTTCGCCGAGTTTGCGATTGATGTCATTGTTGGGTTGGTGGCGTTGGGGATTTGGACATCGTGCGATGGAAACGCTTGGGGCCAAGCGTGCGAACAGGCCAGTTGCGCCGACATCACGCGAACCGGCGAGCACACCAAGGATCGATTCGGCTGCTGCGTCGCTCGCGCGGGCCTTATCACCAACGACGCGAAGGACGATCTGGTCGTCGGGGCCTTGAAGGGCGACGGCCAGCAGCCAAACAGCGGCAAGGCCTACGTGTACAAGAATGGCAACGCGTCGTTCCTGTTCGCCATGGATGGTCAGCAGATGGGCGACCGGTTTGGCCATGCTGTTGCCGGCGGGTTCGATGCCAATGGAGATGGGCGCGATGACCTGATCATCGGCGCCCCATACTGCGACAGTCATGGCGATCGCTCCGGTTGCGTCTACGTCTATTCGGGCGCCGACCAGGCGCTGCTCTGGAAGCGCAACGGGCAGCAGGCGGGCGATCGGCTTGGGCATTCGGTTGCCGCCGCCGGCGATGTCAACATGGACGGCTTGGATGACCTGGTGGTCGGTGCTCCCTGGAGCGATCACGCCGGCCAAACCGCGGGCCGGATCTATGTTCTCTCGGGGGCGAATGGCTCGATCATTTTCTCGATCTCCGGCGACGCGGCCGGCGACTTGTTCGGCTTTGCCGTGGCCGGCGCGGGTGACGTTGACGATGACGGGAGCCCAGACATTGCCGTCAGCGCGATCGGCAGCGATGTCAACGGCCCCAACGGCGGCCATGTCTCGATCTTCTCCGGCGTTGACGGTTCCTCGCTCCAGGAAATCGATTCGCAGGAATGGCACGAGGAATTTGGCACGGCGCTGGCGGCCAAAGAGTTCAACTACCTCGGCTCGCCGTACACCATGCTCGCCGCCACCGCGCCCCTTCACGATGAGGTCGGACCCGTAGGCGTCGGCGGAGAGGATGCGGGCCACGTTCACATCTACGTCCGCAAGCACGATCAGTCGATCTGCGATGAGTTGTTCTGCCAGATACACATCGCGAATGGTGAGTTCCCGGGCGACTTCCTCGGCGCGTCAGTTGCCGTTGGCCAGTGTTGGGGCAATTCAATTCCTGATGTGTTGGCCGGGGCGCCGGGGCATGATGCCGGCGGCGACAACGCCGGGGCCGTCCACATTCTCTCGATGAATCACGTCAATGACTTCTGCTGCACCTACATACTCGTGGAGCGCACGATCACCGGCGAAGCCGCAGGCGATCAATTCGGCTCCTCGGTCGCGCTGGCCGATATCAACGACGACGGCTTGGACGACCTGATCGTTGGCGCGCCGTTCAACGATGCCGGCGGCGACAACGCTGGGCGAGTTTACGTGTTCATCAGCCAGCCCTGACTGACAGGCTCTTGGTCTGATTTCTTGTCACGATTGGTCTGCAGCCTTCCGTCATCGAGGCGACTCGCAGGGCGAACGCAAGCCGTCGAACCACGGCTCATCCGTGAAATTCGTCATGGGCTCCAGCAGCTTCACGATCCGCAAATCTTCCTCATAGAGGACGATGTCGTTGTTGTTGCCGCTGGCGTACAGTCCCCAGTGCCACTGGCACAAGTCGGTCTCGGGACGGCTGAACGTGGCGCTGACAACCTTCACGCCGTTCTGCCAGACGTGGATCGATCCGGTGTTGTAATTGATGTACGCGGTCGTTCGCACCCACTGATTCTCGGGCATCGACGGCGCGTTGGGCGCGTACGTCACGCTCGAAACGTGCACCGGCTTGATCCTCATCGTCGAGTCATCGAGGTTGAGTGTGACGACGCCTGTCCAGTTGTTGGTGCAATCGTGGGTCACGGTCATCAGGCTCATCCACTTGGTGGGCGTGAACGTGTAGGGCACCGAATACCAGCTCCAGAATGTCACGACCACGCCATCCGGTGCGACGATGCCGTTGCTCGACGGAGTCGAAAAGTTCGGCACGACCGTATCGCCCTGGAATCGCAGGCCGCCGTAGCCGCGATGCGAATCCGGTGTCGAGCAGATGATCGTCGACTTGTGGGACTTGATCGGCGTCACCGATTCGTCCCCGTTGAACCCCGTCGTTTCGCAATCGCTGTCGCTGTCGTACCCGCCGGTCCAGCGCGAGTAGTTGTTCAGCTCCCAGTCTTCGCACCACAGGCTCTCGCCGTCGAGGCACCCAAACTCCGGCAGGCAAAGGCACGGCCCCCAGGCGTTGATCACCCAGAGCAAGTCTTCCATGTCGACTTCGCCATTCTGATTCAGGTCGGTCGAACAAGACCCAGAGCATGGCCCCCATGTGTCGATGAGCGACAAGAGATCGGTCATGTCCACCAGGTGATCGTTGCTGATGTCGGCGAGACAGCCACCGCTGGCCCAGGCATGCGCGCTGGGGAAACAAGAAACAGAAATGGTCATCAAGCCGGTGGCAAGGCAGGATCGGTTGAACGGCAGTCGTGGCACGTTCGGTTCCTCCGTGTAATGCTCATCATCATGGATGAGCGATGTCGGCGAGATACATTCGATGGGTCAGCCGCTTGGGTTGCGGCGCCATTCATGAATCGGCCAAAAGCGGTCACCTGTGATACAAAATGACGAGACACTTGTCCCTTCAGGGGGTGTCATCGACCACATCGTGAATGCGGATCCATTCCCAGCGCGGCCGCCACTTGTTTACGGCCTTAACGTGGTTCGGATGATCGACATACCGCGCATAATCTGCTTCGATCGCGAATCCAACGTAGAAACCGACATCGTAGTTCGAATCGACCGTTGGTCGCCCAGCCTCAAGATGCGTGCCGGCGTGGTACGACACCACGCCCGGAATCGTCGCCAGCAGTCGATCGCAATCAGCGATCAGTTCAGGTGCATCGGCCGGCTCCTTCAGTTTGAAGAACGCCAGATGATTGATTCTTGCCGGCCGCGGCGGCAACGCGCCCGCCTTCAAGCTTCCAGTTGTCCCTGCTCTGCAGCCGCCGAGCGACACCACAGCGATCAACATTATCGCCAGCGAAGCAGCGACTCGACGCCTTGAGACGGCCGCAACTGCAGACATCGAGACCGCCACACGCATTGCAAACCAGCGCATGAAAGCTCCCTTCCGAATCCGCTCCTTCCACATCACCCCACGGCTATTGTCCCATCTTCAAACTGATGAGTTTTAGCTAAAACTTATCAGGTCCACAAATGTAAAGTGCATGGCCTGATGGATAACCAGCCCGCCATCGTCGTGAGCGCCGACTCGGCTGACCCCACCGTGCAGCGCGCTGCCCGCGAGCTTGCGGAGGAGCTTGAACTTCCCGTCGAGGCCGCGCTGGCGCCGCTTCGGCAGTCGATCTCATCGCCGATTCACGCATTCGCATTGGCGCTGGTGATGACTGATGACCGCCTTGAGCTTCGCGATCTCGCGTCGCGTTCTGACAAGGGACTCTTCGCTGATTTGGCATCACTGCACCGCGCCGGCTCCCGTGCGCGCCTCTCTCGAAAGCAGCCGCTGGGGCGCGCGATTGGCGCCAAAGCCGAAACCGTTCTCGATGCCACTGCCGGGCTCGGGCACGATTCGATGCTGCTGGCGCTGATGGGGTATCGCGTCGTTGCTGTCGAGCGATCAGCCGTGCTCTTCGCGCTCCTGCGCGATGGCCTCCGCCGCGCTCTCCATGATCCAACTCTGAAGCCAAAGCTGCAGGATCACTTGCAGATCGTGCACGGCGATGCCCGCGATATCCTGCGTGCCGGCCGCATGCACCCCGACGCGATCTATATTGATCCCATGTTTCCACCCAAGCGCAAGGCCTCGGCTCTGGCGAAAAAGGGCGTTCGAATGATCCGCCAAATGGTTGGCGATGACCCTGACGCCGCCGACCTGGTCAATCTCGCCCGCCAACACGCCAAGCGCGTCGTGGTGAAACGGCCAAATCATGCCGGCCCCCTTGCCGGCAAGCCATCTATCAACTACGCCGGCAAACTGGTCCGTTATGACGTGTACATTCAGACCTAGAAGCCATCCCGAAACCCGCAAATCCGTAGTGACGTCGGAGTTTGCGGAAGAGAGCCAAAGATAATCCACAGATGTCACAGATAGCGCAGATGGTCCAACACATCTGCGTGGTCTGTGACATCTGTGGACTTGCTTTGCCTTCCCAAGTATCAGCGTTGGGTGGCAAAGAGTTGGTGTTTAACGCGGAGGGCCACGGAGAGCCACGGAGGAAGCGACCAAGGGACCGAATGGAACGTGCAGGCCCCCGCTGCACGCCCGTGCCCGAATTTGATCATATACAAAACTCGGCGCCAGTCTCACGCGTTGGCAGAGAACTGCATAAACTGCCGCACAATGCCGCATGTCGTTGGACGAACGTGAGACCGGCGTTTTCGGAATGACTAAGAAGAATGGCTCTGCAAACACACTCACTTGAGGCGTTGCGCATCAACCGAGCGGCCCCGCCGCGGCGCAAGCTCCCAATCTTGCTTGTTCTGGCGGTCGTGGGCGGGTTGGCTGCCGCAGTCGGCCTGATTTGGTGGTCTAACCGGACGCCAGCGATCTCGGTGCGCACCGTTGTTGTTCAGGCGGCGACGACGTCCGGGGGCGGGGGCGGAGGCGGGGTGGTTTCCGGGGGGGAGCGAACCCTCCTCAACGCCTCCGGATATGTCACTGCCCGGCGCGAGGCTACCGTCTCCTCCAAAGTGACCGGCAAGGTGGTTGAAGTTCTCATCGAAGAGGGAATGAAGGTTGAAGCCGGACAGGTGCTGGCTCGGCTCGATTCATCAAACGTCGAAGTGAGCCTTCAGCTCGCCAAGGCCCAGATGGAGGCGGCGCGCGATGCGCTGGGCGAAACGCAGGCCAACCTCGAGCAGGCCCAGCGCGAATTGGAGCGCATCGGGCGCCTGGCCGCGAAAGAGGCTGCCACTCCCTTGGAATTGGAACGCGCCGAAACCTCCTTCAAGTCGCTGGCCGCGCGATTAACCCGCCAGCGGGCCGATCTCGAAGTCGGGCAGCGCGAAGTGGCGGTGTGGGAACAGCAGCTCGATGACACGATTATTCGTGCACCGTTCGCGGGAATTGTCACGACCAAGAATGCCCAGCCGGGCGAGATGATCTCGCCGATGTCGGTTGGCGGCTTCACGCGCACCGGCATCTGCACGATCGTGGACATGAGCTCGCTGGAAATCGAAGTCGATGTGAGCGAGAGCTACATCAACCGCGTCAAGCCCGGCCAGCCGGTGCTGGCAACGCTCGACAGCTACCCCGACTGGCGCATTCCCGCCAGCGTGATTGCGATCATTCCTACCGCCGATCGCCAGAAAGCGACCGTGAAAGTGAGAGTGGGCTTCAAGCAGCTTGATCCGCGGATTCTTCCCGACATGAGCGTCAAGGTCGCGTTTCAGAGCGCCGGCGAAGAAAATGGTCAAAATGCGGTCGGTGCAGCGAGCCTGTCGATTCCCAAGGCGGCCGTTCGACAAGCTAACGGTCGCGATATCGTGTGGGTCGTTCGCGAGGGCCGCGTCGAACGCCGCGCTGTGACCATTGGCGGCACGAGCGGCGATCAGGCGATCATCGCGGCCGGTGTGGCGGTTGGCGAACGAGTGGTCGTGGATGGGCCAGACAATCTGACCGACGGAGCACGAGTGACAGAGGAAAGGCAAGAGTGACGGAGGAAAGCGATGACAAGCGACAACCACGTTCTCGTGCGCGTCGAGGACGTTGAAAAGACATTTCGCCGGGGCTCGGAAGAGATTCACGTGCTTTCGGGCCTTGACCTGGAAGTACCGAAAGGGGAGTTCCTGGCGCTCATGGGTCCGTCGGGTTCGGGCAAGACGACGCTCTTGAACCTGATCGGCGGGCTCGATCGGCCCACCAATGGCTCGGTTTCGGTGGGAGGCGATCGGATCGACGACATGTCGGGGCGCGAACTGGCGGCGTGGCGGGCCCGGCACGTGGGGTTTGTGTTCCAGTTCTATAACCTGCTGCCGGTGCTGTCGGCCGAGCGCAACGTCGAGCTTCCGCTGCTACTGACGCACCTGTCGAAGTCGGAGCGGCGCAAGCACGTCGAAACCGCCCTCAATGTGGTCGGCCTGACGCACCGCGCCCGCCACTCGCCGCGCACGCTCTCGGGCGGCGAGCAGCAGCGTGTCGGCATCGCCCGCGCCATCGTTTCCGATCCCACGCTTTTGCTGTGCGATGAGCCTACCGGCGACCTTGATCGCAAATCCGGCGATGAGATTCTTACGCTGCTCCAAGCGCTCAATCGCGACCACGGCAAGACCATCATCATGGTCACACACGACCCGCACGCCTCAGCGCGGGCAACGCGAATCGTTCACCTCGACAAGGGCCAGCTTTCTTCGGAGCAGCCGCAATGAAGTTTCTCGCCTTGATCTGGAGCAATCTCAAGCGCAAGAAGCTGCGCACCTCGCTCACGCTGCTTTCGATTTTCGTGGCGTTCCTGCTGTTTGGCATTCTGTGCGCGATGAAGGAAGCGTTCACCGCAGGCGTCACGTTAGCGGGCGCCGACCGGATCATTGTGCGGCACAAGGTTTCGCTGATCATGAATCTGCCGGTGACGTACCAGAAGCGGATCGAGAGCATTCCGGGCGTCGATGCGGCGATGCACCTGACGTGGTTCAACGGCCTGCGTCAGGGTGATGAGAAGAACTTCTTCGGCACGTTTCCCGTGGAGCCGGAAAAGTTCGTGGACATCTACCCTGAGTACGTCGTGCCCGAAGAGCAGAAGGAGGTGTGGCTCAAGACCCGGACCGGCGCGGTCGTTGGCAGGGAGCTGGCCAAGCGATTCAACTGGAAGGTCGGCGATCGCGTTCCGCTGGTCTCGCCCATCTGGAGGCGCGAAGGCGATCAGGCCTGGGAGTTCGACATTGTGGGAATCTACGAAGGCGCCAAGAAGGCCACCGACACGTCGAGCTTCTTCTTTCGCTACGACTATTTCGATGAGGGCCGAGCTGAGGACAGGAAGGGTCTGGTGGGCTGGTACGTCGTGCGCGTGAAGGATCCGAAACAAACAGCGGAAGTCGCCAGCGCGATCGATGCGGAATTTGCCAACTCGCCGTATGAAACCAAGGCCGAGCCTGAAGGCGCCTTTGCGCAGGGGTTTGTCGCACAAATGGGCAGCATCGGCACGATGCTGATTGCGATTCTCAGCGCAGTGTTTTTCACGATTCTTCTGGTGGCCGGCAACACGATGGCGCAGGCGGTGCGCGAGCGCACCGAGGAGTTGGGTGTGCTGAAAGCAGTGGGCTTCACGAATGGCCTGGTCTTATGGCTGGTCCTGGCCGAATCGTGCTTGATTGCGGCTGTCGGTGGGTTGTTCGGGCTGGCCTTGGCGTGGTTGATTGCTTCGCTGGGCAGCCCGGTGCCGCAGATGCTGCCGGTGTTCTACCTGCCCGTTCACTCCATATTGATTGGCGTGGCGCTGGTGCTGGGGCTCGGCATGGTGGCGGGCATTCTTCCGGCGATTCAGGCGATGCGCCTGCAGATCGCCGTCGCGTTACGGAGGCACCTGTGATCAACTGGCTTTCGCAAGTCACATCGGTCACGCTCTTCAACCTGCGAACGATTCCAAATCGGAAGGGCGCTGCGATCGCCGCGGCGGTGGGCATTGCGGGCGTGGTGGCGGTGTTTGTGGGGTTCCTTTCCATCGCCGAGGGGTTCCGCGCCGCGATGAAGACGACCGGTCCCGATGATGTCGCCATTGTTCTGCGCTCAAGCGCCGACAACGAGATGACCAGCGGGCTGTCGCGCGAGGAAGTGCGATTGATTGCCGATGCCCCCGGCGTGGCGCGAACGGCTGAAGGACCGCAGGCTTCGGCCGAATTGTTCGTGATGATCAACCTGCCCAAGCGGACGACGGGCACTGACGCCAACGTGCCGATGCGCGGTGTGGAGCGCGCCGCCGCGGCTGTGCGAGGCGGCATCGAGTTCATCGAAGGCCGAAACTTCGAGCCGGGCCGCAACGAGATCATCGCCGGCGCGGGCGCGGCGCGATCGTTCACCGGATTGGAGCTGAACAACACGATTCGCGTGGGTCAGAACGACTGGAGAGTGGTGGGCATCTTCACCGGAGGCGGCGGAGTCGCCGAATCCGAGATCTGGACCGACGCCGCGGTGCTTCAGCCGGCGTATCAGCGCGGCGACTCGTTCCAATCGGTGTACGCCAAGCTTGTTTCGCCGGAGGCTTTTCAGCAGTTCAAGGATGCCCTGACCACTGATCCCCGGCTCAAGGTGAAAGTGGAGCAACTGAGCGATTACCTCGACGAGCAATCGAGCTTGCTTACGGGGTTCATCAAGACGATCGGAGTATTCATCGCGGCGATGATGGCGTTGGGAGCGCTGTTCGGCGCGCTGAACACGATGTACAGCGCTGTGGCGGCGCGGACGCGCGAGATCGCCACGCTGCGAGCGCTGGGCTTTGGCGCCAGCACGCTGATTGTCTCGGTGCTGATCGAATCTCTGTTGCTGGCGTTGGTGGGCGGCGCGGTCGGCGCTGCCGCGGCGTCCTTTGCCTTCGATGGATTCAAGACCGCCACGATGAACTGGCAGACGTTCAGCCAGGTTGTCTTTGCGTTTGCTGTGACGCCGCAGCTTCTGCTGCAAGCGGTTTTGTGGGCGGCCGGGATCGGCTTGTTGGGCGGCCTGTTCCCTGCGATTCGAGCAGCGCGCCTGCCGATCGCTCGCGCTTTGAGGGAAATGTGAGTCGTTGGATGAACGGGCAATGACCCTCTACGTCGGCACATCCGGCTACTCGTACAAGGAATGGAAGGGCAACTTCTACCCCGAGGACCTTTCGGCCAAGAAGATGCTCAGCTACTACGCCCAGCGATTCCGGACTGTTGAGATGAACAACACGTTCTATCGAATGCCGAAGACTTCGGTTGTCGAAGCGTGGGCGGCCGAGGTTCCCGCCGATTTCAAGTTCGTGCTCAAGGCGTCGCAGCGGATCACACACTTTCAGCGGCTGAAGGATTGTGCTGACACAGTTTCGTACTTGCTCGATGTCGCCGGCACGCTGCAGGAGCGCCTCGGGCCGTTGCTGTTTCAGTTGCCGCCGAATCTGAAGAAGGATGCGCCCCGGCTGCGTGAGTTTCTCAAGATGCTGCCGCTGCACCGGCGCGCGGCGTTCGAATTCCGTCATCAATCGTGGTTCGATGAAGAGACGTTCGGCATCCTGCGCGATCATAAAGCCACACTTTGCATCGCTGAAGCTGAGAACAATCTGGAGATTCCCTTCGTCTCGACCGCCGATTGGGGGTACCTGCGCTTGCGGAAGCCCGACTACGGCGACGCCGAGCTTGAGTCCTGGGTCAAGCAGGTGCAGCAACAGAACTGGTCCGATGCGTTCGTGTTCTTCAAGCACGAAGACGAAGGCAAGGGGCCGGAGATGGCCAAGCGGTTCTTGGAATTGGCGAGCTGAGAGCCAGGATGGGTCTGCGCGGCGGTGAAGAACGGTCCATCACAACGGAATTTCGCGCGTGGCGCTTCTATAGTCTCGGCCACTCGCCAGAACGAGGCTTTGCCACTATGACGTCGTCCGACCATTCCGGCATCGAGCGACAAGCCGATGGCGATCCCCACGCGGGCGGCGCCAGCGCGCTGGCTGCGCCGCCAGAAGGACAGAACCAGCAGATTCCACAGCGTCCGGCGGGCGCCTTGTTGGCGACTTCGCGCCTTCGCCAGCTTCGGCGCGATCTGGCCGACGCCATTCGCGGCACCGAGATGGACTACACCCGCGGCTCGATCGGGCGCGCCATCTTTCTTCTGGCCGTCCCCATGATGCTAGAGATGGTGTTGGAGTCGGTGTTCGCCGTCGTCGATGTCTATTTCGTTTCGTCGTTGGGGGCCTCGGCAGTGGCCACCGTCGGCTTGACCGAATCTGTGCTCACGCTCATCTATGCGGTCGCGATCGGACTGGCCATGGGCACGACCGCGCTGGTGGCGCGGCGCATCGGCGAGAAGAATCCGCGCGAAGCGGCGGATGCCGCCGTGCAGGCGATCATCGTCGCGCTGGCCGCTTCGATTCCGTTCTCCATCGCAGGCATCTTCTTCGCCCAGCGCATTCTGATCCTGATGGGGGCCGACGCCTGGGCGATTGAGCACGGCTGGGGTTACACCGCTTGGATGCTCGGTGGCAACGCCGTCGTCATGCTGATCTTCATCATCAACGCCATCTTTCGCGGCGCGGGCGACGCCGCGATCGCGATGCGCGTGCTGTGGATCGCCAACGGCATCAACATCGTGCTCGATCCGATCCTGATCTATGGATGGGGGCCGTTTCCGGAAATGGGCGTGACCGGTGCGGCGATCGCCACCAACATCGGGCGCGGCTTCGGCGTGCTCATCCAGCTGTACGTGCTCTTTCGCGGCGCCAAGCACATTCGCGTGGCGCTGCGGCAGGTGCACCTTCACGCCCGGGTGATGTGGCGGTTGATTCGGACATCGTTGGGGGGGATCGGCCAGTTCATTATCGCGACTTCATCGTGGGTGTTCCTGGTGCGTATCGTTTCGGAGTTCGGCGCCGAAGCGCTGGCAGGCTACACGATCGCGGTGCGAATTCTGGTGTTCACGTTTCTGCCAGCGTGGGGATTGTCGAACGCCGCGGCGACGCTGGTGGGCCAGAATCTCGGCGCCAAGCAACCGCAGCGCGCCGAGCGATCGGTTTGGATGACCGGCTTGGCGAACATGTGCTTTCTCGTCATCGTTTCGCTGGTCTATATCTTGTTCAGCGAACCGCTGGTGCGGATATTCACGGCAGAGAGGGCGGTGATCGAAGCGGGCTCGCAGTGCTTGATGATTGTTTCGTTCGGATATCTGTTCTATGCCTGGGGCATGGTGATGCCGCAGGCCTTCAACGGCGCGGGCGACACGTGGACGCCCACAAAGATCAACTTCGTGTGCTTCTGGCTGCTCGAGATTCCGCTGGCCTACGTGCTGGCGATGACGCTGGACCTGAAGGCGACCGGCGTGTACTGGTCGATTGTGATCGCCGAATCAACCGTCGGCATCGTGGGGATTATGTTGTTCCGTCGCGGGACGTGGAAGAAGACGCAACTGTAGCCATAGAAATTGGCGATCGCGTGCGCGCCGGCGAACGCCTTGCCTCATTACCCAACTCGAAAAGGCTGGCCATGAACCTTCAACTTCTACCAATCATCCTTCAAGCCGTAAGCTCGTTCGCCATTGCGGGCGGTCTGATTTTCGCCGCCGTGCAGTTTCTGTATGCGCGGAAGGCGCAGCATGTGTCCAACTTCGCCAAGTTGGTCGAGCTTCAGATGCAGCTTCGCAAGATGCGCGTTGACGACCCGTCGCTCGCTTCGGTCTACAAGCACGATGTCGAGGGCGCCACCAGCGACCGCGAAATCCGCGAGTACTTCATGAACCTCATGCAGCTGTCAGTCTTCGAGATCGTCTGGTTCAGCCACCGCATGGGCCAGATTCCCGATGACTACTACCAGAGCTGGGTCGAGCGCATGAAGGCGATCGAGCAGGAGGAGAGCTTTATTCGAATGATCAACACCAAGTCGATGAAGATCCTGCACGACGACTTTCAGAAGTACATCGTGGAGATGACCAACGGCTTGAAGAAGGCGAGCAAGAGCTAGCGCGATCAGAGTGTTGTGGTCACCCGAGAGTGTTGTGGTCACTCGCTCTCCAGAGCGGATTTGAAACTGCCCTCACGCCCAACCCCTCTCCCAAAGGGAGAGGGGCTTGTGAGAGCGGTGCGTTTTCGGGTCCAGGTCGGGTTCAATAACCATTTGGATTCGTAAATCGGTGTGTCGGTTATCGCCCCGTGATTGCCCGGTCTGCATCTATTGCTAGCCTTTACCGATCCAGTGGTGCTTCGTTCCTTGTAGGAAAATCCCCCGGAATATTCCCGATGGTCCCCCGTCCAACCTGGAAAGGCTTTCTCCAACTCTCGCTGGTCACCTTCGGTGTTCGGCTTTACACGGCCACCACCAGCGCCAGCAAGATCACGTTCAACCAGCTCCACAAGGGCTGCGGCCAGCGGCTTCGGCAGAAACTTGCTTGTCCGGCTCACGGTGAGGTCGAGCGATCCGACATCGTCAAGGGCTACGAGCACGAGGAAGGCCGCTACGTGGTCGTCGATCAGGCCGAGTTGGATGCGCTCGAAGCCAAGGCTTCCAAGACGATCGAGATCACTCAATTCAGCGACCCCAAAGAGCTTCAGCCGATTTACCACGATCGAACCTACTACGTTGCCCCGGATGGCCCGGTTGCCGAGCAGGGGTTCCGAGTCATTCACAAGGCGATGCAGAAGTCAGGGAAGATCGGCATCGGCCGCTTCGTGATTCACGGCAGCGAGCACATCGTGGCGCTGGCGCCTGAAGGCCGCGGCTTCACGCTCACCACG
>JAKEEP010000282.1 GCA_022616475.1 Phycisphaerales bacterium
CATCACGATGTACTGGCATTTCCTGGGGGTGGTGTGGATCGTGCTTTTTGCGGCGCTCCAGCTGGGGACGTAAGCTGCGCGGATTCGATCGTCAAAAGGGAGGCGAACTATGCGCGCGCTGACGGCTCTGATCGTTGTGGTGTGTTCATTCGTGTCTGCAGCTGTGGCTGATCCGGTACAGGTGGAAAGCCGGATCGTGCGCGTCGGGTTGTTCAAGAACGGCCTGGCGGTGGTGAAACGGATCGTCGAGTTGCCCAAGGACAGCCAAGGTCCCTTTGAGGTAACCGATGTGCCCGATCCCGTGCACGGAACGTTCTGGATCCAGAGCAACGGAGAAATCACCACGCGAGTGACTTCGCGCGAAGTGGAGTCGCCGCTGGATTCGATGGTCGGCACGGATTTTCAGCGCGAGCTGGCGGGCAAGCGCGTCATCATTCACTTCCGCGAGGCGAACCTGGCGAGCCTGAGCGGGCGCGTGGTCGAGGTGGCCGACGATGACGGCCCGGCGTGGAGCCGCACCTACGAGCCGCCAAGCTACAACCCCTGGTATGGGAATCCCTACGACCGAGGCGGCAGCGCGATGCCCGGCGGGGCGCCGGGGCGATACCTCGTCATCGAGAACGACGGCCGCCGCACGTACGTCGACTTTTCGACCGTGGCGCTGCTGTCGGTCGAGGAGCCGGCCGACGCGGTCAAGCGCCGCAAGAACCTGCTCATCTTCACCCGCGACAAGAACGAAAACGCCCGCGCTGGAGCCTCGACCATTGCGGTGACGTATTTGAGCAAGGGCATGACCTGGGCGCCGGCGTACCTGGTTGACGTCTCCGATGCACAAACCTTGGCACTGCGTCAACAAGCCGTGATCAAGAACGAATTGGGAGACGTGCAGGAAGCGGAATTGTTCTTGATCTCCGGATTTCCCAGCGTCGAGTTTGGCCATGTGATTTCGCCGCTTTCGCCGCGGACAAATCTCACGCAGTTCTTTGCGCAACTGAATCAGCGATTCGGCGAAGGCAGCAGCGTCGTTCGGCAACAGGCGGTGATGGGGAACATCGCCGCACCGATGGAAGGCGCCGATCTCGCGGCCGCCCCGGAAGCCGAAGGTGTCGATCTGCATTACGAGCCGATCGGCCACCACACGCTGACGGAGGGGGATTCAATCATGTTGAGCGTCGCATCAGGCCAGGCGAAATACGAGCGAATCGTCGAGTGGATCATCCCCGACACGCGCGATGCGTACGGACGGATGATCGAGGATTACCGGCGCCAGCAGGAGCCGGAGAAGTTCCAGGATGCGGTGTGGGATGCGGTTCGGTTCCGCAATCCATTGAAGTTCCCACTGACGACGGCGCCGGCGACGATCGTTGCCGATGAGCGCTTCAACGGCCAGCGCACCATCTACTGGACCAATCCGGGCGAAGAAGCCACGCTCAAGATCACCAAGGCTTTGAGTGTTCGCACGCGCCATTCTGAGCAGGAAGAGGAAGGAGTGCGCGAGGTGATCGACATGAGCGGGCGCAAGCTGCGGAAGGTTCCGGTGAAGGGGGAGCTGATCACCAAGAACCAGCGCGGCGAACCGATCACGATGGTGATTCGCCGGCGGTTCTCAGGCGAGCTGATCGAGGCGGATGGCTCGCCCAAGACGCAGTTGCTGGAGGAGGGCGTGTATTCGATCAACCGCCGCAACGAGCTGGTGTGGACGCTGAAGCTGAATCCAGGCGAAGAGAAAACGCTGGCCTATCGATACAGCGTGCTGGCGTATTACTGAGCGAGTTGATCGCCTGGGTGCATGGCGTGCCAGGCGAACCAATAGGCATGGAAAGCCCGGACCTCTTGAGTCGGCGAATCGGTTTCCACGCGCACGGTCTGCGATTGACGGTTCATGGTGAAGCGAAGAGTGATGTCGCCCAAGGTGTCGGTCCAGAGGCCGGATTCTCCGGCACTTTTCATCAGAAACGGCAGGGTATAGACGCAGCGGTGCGAGCCGGCGATCACGGCAATCACGGGGGTTTTCGCCGGAGGGCCGGATGCAGGCGGAAGCGGGTTGACCGGAAACAGCAGGTCATCGGATTTCAGATACGAGGTGGGCGCAGCGCCTTTGTACCATTCGATCAGCTTGACATCGCGATTGATGATCGTCGTGTTGGGATGGCGCGCCAGCCAATCGTCCCAGCGATAGATTTCGTAAGCGAGCGTCTTCAGCTGCAGTGATGAATCGGCCGCCTGGCCGCTGAAGGCGCGGGCGAGCATCTGCGACCAGAGGCTTTCATCGCCGTGCACGCGGGCGCCGTCGCGCGATGCGGCCTTGCGGTCGTACATCAGCAGATTTGAGTTGTAGACCAGGCCGCTGACGCCGAACTCGATGGTGCGGTTAGCGACGCGGCGATCGAAGACCATCGTGCTGCCTGAAGGCCAGTGGTGCGTGACGGCGATCGGGATGCCCGCGAGCGTGTCGTTGATGATCTCATTCACGTACATGACGTGGATGGGGTAGGCGCGGGCTTGGCCGTTCAGCTCGACGCCGATCACCGGATCGCTCGACACGAGGTACTTGCCGCGCTTTGGATCGTTCAGGCGCTGAGTTTGGTCCGGCGTGCTGGCCGTGGGATTGGTCAGCGTGGGCGCCATGTCGCGATGCTTCAAGGCTGGACGGATTTCCGACTCTGGCACGGCCAGGCCCGAGAGATCGAACCCATAACTGTGGATGTTCACGCCATCGCCGGGCGGGCGGTTCACCGATTGCATGATCGCCGGGACAATCGCCATGGCAATGAGAGCCAGTGAGAGCGCTGCGGTGAGGACCAACACCCATCCGCCGGAGGCGAACGTGAGAAGGCGCGGCGATTTGCGGTCGACGATCGAAGATTGGAGCTGCACGGTCATCGATCGATCAGGAGCAAGAAGAGGAGCGCCGGCAGATAGGCGATGCTGGCGCGGAAGACGCCTCGGGCGTTGGTGTGGGAGCGCTCGAGGCAGAAGCGTGCGCCGAGGGCGAGCATCCAGAGGCCTAGGAGGGCCGAGCCGATGGCGGCGACCCAGCCGGCGCCAGTGATGAACGACGCCATGAGGCCGGTGGGAACAAGCACCAGAGCAGTGACCATCATGACTTCGCACGTGAGCTGGCCGCTGTCGCGGTCAAGCGCGGGCAGCATCGCGAAGCCGCCGCGCTGGTAATCATCGCGGTACATCCAGGCGAGTGCCAGGAAGTGCGGAATTTGCCAGACGAAGAGGATGGCGGCCAGCGACCAGGCGCCGGGATCGAGCGAGCCGGTGACGGCGACCCAGCCGATCATTGGCGGGATCGCGCCGCACACCGCGCCGACGAGCGTGTTGAGCGCCGTACGCGTCTTCATCGGCGTGTAGAGGAGGCTGTAAATGAGAATGGTGAGCAGCGCCAGCCAGGCCGCGCCGAGGTTGGCTTGCGTGGTGAGGATGATCAGGCCCGCCGCGCCCATGAACATGGCGGCGGCGAACGCATGCGAGGGAGTGAGTTGACCCGAAGGCAGCGGGCGACCGCGGGTGCGGAGCATGCGCCGATCGAGCTTGATCTCGATGAGCTGGTTGAGCGCGCTGGCGCAGCCGGCGGCCAGCGCCGTGCCGATCGTGGTCCAGAGCAATCGCGGCCAGTTGATCGAATGTGAACCGCTGGCGAGGATGAAGCCGACCGCCACGGTGAAGAGCACCATGGCGCTGAGGCGCGCCTTGGTCAATTGCATGTAGAGGTTGAGAAGGCTGGCGCGCGCCGGCAGGGCAGTGGGGGCCGAGGTGATTGAACCGGCATGTGACGAAATCGAACTCATTGGCTGGTGGCGTTCCGGGTCGTTCTGAGGCTAGTTCCGTGGGAGTATAGCGGAAAATGGCCTTTGTGAATTTTGTCACATAGTATGCTGCACAGGAGAAAACATCTATTTTCTTTGATTCCCAGAGGTGAAATGAGCAGCCGGCAGAGGACTTCCAATCCCTCACGCAATCAAGGCATGGTCCTGGCGATCGGCTTCGCGGTGACGGTCGCCATGTGGGCGATCACCTACATCGCGTTGATGAGCCCGGGGCTGGCTGTGGGAGAAGTCCTATTCGGGCTGACGCTCGGTTGTCTTGTGGCAGGAGGATACGTTGTGGGTCGGCAGGTCGAATCGCCAACGCGTGCAGCCAAAGTCGGCGCGATGGTCGGATTGCTCTCGGCCACACTCAACCTCTTGCTCATTGGAAGTGTTCTCAGGGAGAAGGCCGGGCAGCAGCGTGCAGGAACTGCTTTAGTGTGGGTTGCGAGTCTCTATGCGTGCTCGGTGGGCTTCGCATCACTTGGCGCTTGGATCGGGGCGAGCCATGCCCGCCGTCGAGGCGCGGTGCCGCCCCCGGAGCGCAACTGGTTCTTTGCGTTCACGTGCGTTGCAGCGGCGACGGTTTTCTTGCTCCTGATCACCGGCGGGTTGGTGACGGGGCTGGAGGCCGGCCTGGCCGTGCCTGATTGGCCGAACTCGTTCGGCCACAACATGCTGCTGTATCCGCTCTCGCAGATGGTGGGCGGGGTGTATTACGAGCACGCGCACCGGTTGTACGGCATGCTGGTTGGCGTCACTGCGATCACCCTCACCGTCGCCATGTTTATCTTCGATCAGCGCGGCTGGCTCCGCGCTCTCGCGGCAGGCTACCTCTTCATGGTGTGCTTCCAAGGCGTGCTGGGCGGAACACGCGTAACTGAAACCAGCAGGACGCTGGCGATCGTTCACGGCGTGTTCGGCCAGATTGTGTTTGCGACGATCGCTTCGATTGCCGCGTTGAGCTCGACGACGTGGAAGCAGTTTGGAACCGAGAGTTCCAGAGCGAATCTTGTGCGGAGCGATTCGCCAGGGAATTCAATCGCCAACGCTTGGAAGTTCGATCGCAGCCTCAGCACGACCTTGGTGGTGATGCTCGTCGTGCAGCTTGCGCTCGGCGCGCTCTACCGCCACCTGCGCCGCGAGTGGGATTTGGGTCCCGAGCCTGTGCATGTGCTGTACACGCACATTCTCGTGGCGCTGGGACTGTTGCTGGTTGCGATCGCAGCCGGAGGCAGAGCGTGGGGAATGCATCGCGATCAGCCGGTGTTGCCGGCCCTCGGGCGCTGGATCTTGCTGCTGGTCGCAGCGCAAGTGGTCTTGGGCGTGGTAGCGATGATCGTCGTCTGGTCCGGCGCCAGCGGCCATCAGAATCTGTTGGTCGAGGTCATCGTGACCACGCTGCACCAGGCGACCGGAGCGCTCTTGCTGGCAATGGCGACGCTGCTGCTGTTGTGGACCAGGCGCATTCTGCCAACCCAACGCGCTGAAGCGCCGATCTTCAGCCCCTCCAGCGCAAGCCTTGGCTAAGCGGCAGGGCCGGATGAGCGCGCCTTGCGAATCCCACCGCCTTACCTCCTTTA
>JAKEEP010000283.1 GCA_022616475.1 Phycisphaerales bacterium
ATGCCGGCGCGGATCATCACCGCCAGCTGCGAGGTGAAGTCGAGGATGTCCTTTTGCCCAGGACCGGATGAGTAGTTGAGAGCCTTGACCAGGGTGCGGTTGAGCTGCGATCCGCTCTGGACCGGGACCAATTGCAGAACGTGGTGGCCCTGGCTCCGCAGCAGCGCGGCAGCGGCGCCGGCGTTCTCGGCTGCGAGCACGCCGGCCTGCACCTGGCCGGAAGAGTGTTTGGCATGGTAACGGTACTGTGGCATAGGTCAAAGTCCAAACGGCCAAAGGTTTCAAAGTCCAAATCACCTTGCCCACACGACGCTCTTGTCCGAATGCCAAACGCCACTCTTTGGACTTTGGCTATTTGCGCATTTGGACTTTTCTTACGCGGCCAACTGTCGCTCGAGCTTTTCGGGATACGCGGCCTGAGCCAACGCGTCTTCGCGGCTGATCAAGCCGTTGAAATACAACTCCGCAATCGCGTTATCCAGGCTCACCATGCCCATCTGGCGGTTGGTGTCGATCACGTTGGGAATCTCAAACGTGCGCGCTTCGCGGATGATGTTTCGAACCGCGGGCGTGCAAAGCATGACCTCGACGGCCGGCACCATGCCAGGCTGATCGATGCGGCTGAACAACGTTTGCGAAAGCACCGCCTGCAGCGTGTTGCCCAACATGGATCGGATCTGGTTCTGCTGGCCGGAGGGATACATATCCACGATGCGCTCGACGGTCTGCGAGGCGTTGACCGTGTGCAGGGTCGAGAGCACCAGGTGGCCGGTTTCGGCGGCCGAGATGGCCAATGCCGTGGTTTCCAGGTCGCGCATTTCGCCGACCAGAATGATGTCGGGGTCTTGACGCAACGCGTGCTTGAGACCGGAGGAGAACGTGGGCATGTCCTGGCCCAGCTCGCGCTGCTCGATTAGGCACTTGTTGGAGCTGAAGGCGTATTCGACCGGGTCCTCGAGGGTGATGATGTGCTTGCGGTAGCGGTCGTTCATCGCCTGGATCATGGCTGCGAGCGTGGTTGACTTGCCCGAGCCGGTGTCGCCGGTGACAAGCACCAGGCCGCGCGGCAGGTAGGTCAGGCGCGAAATGATCTCAGGAAGGTTGAGCTGCTCGAGGGGTGGAACCTTCACCTTGATGGCGCGCATGGCCAGGCCGATGGTGCCGCGCTGCATGTGAGCGTTCACGCGGTAACGGCCCAGGTCCTTGACCGCATAGGAGAAGTCGAGGTCCTGATACTCCTCGAATCGCTTCTGCTGGTTGGGGTTGGTCATCTCATCGAGCGCGGCCTTCACGCTCGGGGGCGTCAGCAGCGGATAGTCCATGGGCGTCATGACGGTGTTGACGCGCATCATGGGCGGGTGCCCGCTGATGAGGTGGATGTCTGAGGCTTTATGTTCAAACGCACTACGTAGAATGTCGCCAAGCTTCATCGATGATCCCCAATCTGTAAGTCGGCTGGGTAAGTGGGTGAATGGCTTGCGGCCGACTCTGGATATCGGCTGGCGGGCGGCCCCGAATCAGTCGAGTTGCCAACCAGCGATGACGATCGGGAAACCCCTGTTGAACGGGATGGTTGTGCCGGTTATGCGGGTTGGGCTGAATTCGGCTTCGTCAGACGAGCCTCAAGCATGGTCACAGCCGGGCGGAACCAAGTGCTCGTGCGATAGTCGGATGTATCACCTTGACTCAACAGGCACCGCGCCGGTTCCGGAAAACTTGACGGACGGTCTCCAGACGCCGGTGTCGAGCAAAACCTGCGCGACCTCGCCGGGTTGCACGTAGCGCAGGGTGCCCGAAATCGAATAGGTGGGCGGTGTTTGGGGCGCGGCGTCGGCTGCCGGCCAGGTCGGGTGATCGCGGCGCCACACCGCTGGAATGGCCAGCTCGCGCTCGCTCGCCGCCGCGAGCGTCGCCTGTGCTGAACGAACGCCTTCAAAGGCGGTCACTCCATCGATTTCAACTTCGTACTCAAACTCCAGCAGCTTCAGCGGCTCATCGCTGGCGTTCGATAGATGCAAATCGAATCGCAGCACGACCGCTTCGTCGGACGACTCGCCGAGCGCGACATTCTTCACAACGATGTCCGGCCTCGCCGCGGAACATCCAGCGATAAGGAGAAGATACGGGACTGCCAGAAATGCGGCGATCACTCGCGCGACGGATCGAGACATGCGCTCACTGTAACGCCATTGGCTCGCGCTGCAAACTGCTCGAACAGGGAGGGCAAACGCACAGGCGAGACGCCTGTGCCACTGGAAAAAGGTGTCAGGAACCTTTTCGTGAGACATCTCTTGGATGTCGAGTGTTGCGTTAGGAAAGGCTCCTGACACCTTTCTCGCACACCTTTTCCGCAATCTGTCCTTCCTCTGTGCTCTCTGTGTGCTCTGCGGTGAATCTCTAGTTTCGCTCACGGCAATCCAAGCATGCCCTCGCCGGCGTCGGCGTGCACCAGCAGCACGTCTTCCATGCCATCGAAGCAGCTCGAATAGCTGTGCCACATCGCCAGGACCGCCACCAGAACAGCCATGCCGAACCAGGCGGCCATTTCGCCTGCCGCATGCCGGCGGAGCCGCAGCAGCAACGCGGCGCAGATTCCCACCGTGACGCACTTGAACGCCACTAATACCCATGCCGATTGTGTCGATTCAATCACATACGCGGCGATCGGGTTGGCCTCGATCATCCACCTGGCTTCGAGGAACTTCAGCGTGATCGCCAGATCGCCCAGGCTCAAGACAATGATCCCCAGCACCAGGACCGTCACGCGACGCCGTCGATTGTTCACCGCCAGGGTTGCCGACGCGGCATGTGACGCAGTTCCAGCGATCGCGACCTGTTCCATGTGCCCCTTTGCCCTCTCGAAGCGGTTTGCAGTGAACCCTCGCTGCCGATCGGAATCGACCGGCTCATCGACACCCTTGACGCGCTACCATTTGATCGTGTCGCCTGGCGGCAAGATGTGCGGCTTCGGTTGTACTGCCTGTTTTACTTCATACAGTTTGATGCGCCATATTCGCCGCGCGACACATGACCTCCCGAGGATTTCTTGATGCTACGGTCCGCGCTCCGCTCGATTCTGATCATTCTGGTAATTGGGTGTTTCGCCCCAAGAACTCTGGCCCAACCTGAGAACCCTGTCTATGTAGACGATTCGCCGCAGGCCTGGGAACTGTTCCGGCATGCGCAAGACCAGGTGCGGCACAACGCCGGCGAAGCGGTCCGCCTGTACCAGGAACTGCTCGACGATTTCGCGCTCAAGCTCATCCCCGTGGCCGAGGGTGAGGCGGCTCGCGATCACTTCACCGCGGTTCGCCGACGAGTGGTGCAGGCTCTGCGGCGCGATCCAGCGCTGCTCGAACGCTATCGGTCGATCCAAACTCCCGCGGCCGAGCGACTGCTCCAATCAAATGAACTGGAGAGGCTGGCGATGACGCGATCGCTGACGGCGCCGGGATTGGAGGCGCTGCTTCGGCTGGCGCAGCGCGAACTGGAGGCGGCGCGATTTCGCCAGGCGAACTGGTGGCTAAGCCAGGCGATCGAGCATCCGGACCTCGACGATCGCAAAGCGGGGCATTGTCATTTCATGCTTGGCCTGGCCGGCCACTACCTGGGCGAGCCCGATCAAGTGCAGCTTTCGCTCGAAGCGCTGAGCGGACTTGGACCGGAAGCCGCCCAGTTTCATGCGCAGCTGGCGCGATTGTCGGAATCGAAGGCCACCGCAGCGCACGGCCCCGCCCTTTCAGGGCTCGATCGAGGCCAGGGTTCAGATCTGGATGATCTTGTGGCGCAGGCGATCTGGTCGGTCCCGCTTGAGGACTCGCTCTCTCGAAGGCGATTCGCAGCCATTCAAGATGATCCGGTCGATATCGATCGGCTCGCTGAAGGAATCGAACAGCGATTGATCGACGCCGATTTGACGACCGCCGTGGCAACGGTGGACCAATCGACTGTTTACGTCAATCAGGGCTACACGATCCTGGCGTTGAACCGGCTGACCGGCCGGGAGCTGTGGCGATATCCCAAAATGAATCGTCTGGGCTTGCCGGACCGCGACATCCAGAACGCGTTGGATCTGAATGTGGTGGCCGCGGCCGAGGGCTCGGTGGTGACGCTGACGGGGCACGCCGTGCCCTCGGGCCGAACCGAAGACGGCCAGATCGTGTGCCTTGATCCTCGAACTGGTTTGGACCGCTGGCCGCCGGTGTCATTCAACCGGGTGATTGATGGTGGTCCGGATGAAGACCTGTTTCCGCACGGTGCGCCGATCATTGCGGAAGGGCTGATCTTCGTCGCCGCGCGCAAGGTGAGCCGCCAACTCCTGACCAGCATGTACGTGGTCGCGCTGAATTTGCAAGATGGCAAGGTGCGCTGGTGGCGGCACATCACATCGAGCGGCGGGCTCCAGGCGCGAACCAGGCCGTTCTGCACGATGTTGTACGATCGCGGAGGGCTGTATGTCTCCAGCGCCGTGGGCGCAACCGCGCGTCTGGAAGCGGCCACCGGAGAGATGCACTGGCTGCAGCGTTTCAACGTGCCGATCACGCCACCCATTCTCGATCAAAACCGCAGGCCGTGGGAGATGACCGGACCAGTGATGACGTCACGGGGGCTGGTGGCGGTTCAGCCGGACCAGCGATGGATCATGCTGCTCGATATTGACACCGGCGACGTTCTGGACAGGCAATCCTCCTCGTCAAACGCCGGATGGAATTCTCCGCGGTACCTGCTGGCTGATGAAGACTATGTGTACGGCATCGGCAGCGAGATTCGCGCGTTTCGCCACGACGATCTGGTCAATCCAGTCTGGCGGCTGCCCGGTCCGCCGCAAGAGGACGAGAATCGCCAGCCGCTTTCGCCAACGTCAATCGAAATCCGCGGCCGCGTCCAATTGGCCGACGGGTCGCTGATCGTGCCGGCGACCGATGGCGTGATGGTGGTTGACCGCGAGACCGGAAACGTGCGCAGCACGTTGGCGGTGCAACCGGTCGGCAACCCGGTTGCCACCGAGGCTCAACTGCTCCTGGCGTGCGGCGACCGCCTGGATTCGTACATGTCGTTCAACAAGGCGCAGCAAATGCTGCGTGATCGCATTGCGCATGGGCCCGACGAGCCCGAGCCAGCGCTTTCTCTGCTGCGGCTGGGAATGCGCGTTCGGAACCTGGAGCTTGCGCTGGAGGCGGCCCAGTTGGCGATCAACGCCATCAACCGCATGTCGCAAACGAATGCTGCCGACCGCCGCCCGGCCGAAGCTCGCGGCGAACTCTTCGCGCTGCTGCTCGATCTGGCCCGCGAGAACATCGCCCGCACTCAATCCGAAGGGGAGTTGCTCTACGCGACGATCGGAAGCGTGGCGATTGAGCCCGCGCATCGCGTCGATTACCTGTTGGCGTACGGCGATTGGCTGGTTGATCATTCGTTGGGCAAGGCCGTGGAGAGCTATCAAGCCATTCTGTCTGACCGCGCGCTGGCGGCGGCTTGGCGCGACGCGGAAGGAACAGCCCGGCCCGCATCGGCATGGGCCGGGCAGCGCCTGGCGAAGTTGATTGCCGAGCGCGGATCAGCGATCTACGCGCCGCAGGCCGACTACGCCGCCTCTCGCCTCCGCCAGATAATCGCCTCAGAAACGCCCCCCGGAACGCCCGCCGGAAACTCTCCAGCCCCTCAACCCCGAGCGCCGGCGATCGATCCGGATGAGCTGGTGGCGTTGGCTCAGGAGTTCCCGTTCGCGGATGCGTCCACCGAGGCCGCGTTGGCTGCATCGGAAATCTACTTGAAACGCGGCCAACCGCGACCGGCGATTGCGGCGCTGATGACGGCCTACCACGCAGCGCCCAGGAAGAAGACGGCTCCGCGCCTCCTCGGCGCGTTTGTGAGCATCTGCATGAATCAGCAGTGGACCATGCAGGCGCGCGACGCCTTGCGGCACGTCATCAGCACCTATGGCGACCTGCCGTTGGTCGGCGCCGCCGGAGAGCAACGTCCCTCGGTCTGGCTCAAGACCCTCGAGAGTGCGGCCGATCAGACCGCGCGGCTGGCCACGATCGGCGAGCCCAATGGCGAGGCTCTGCCCCTTGCCGGAAGCGTCGTTCCTCCTGATCCAGCCTGCGCCATGCCGCCCGATCGCGTTCTGCTGAGGAATGGTCAGCAGTTTCAGTTATTGAACTCTCGACAGATGGGGGAGCCAATCTGGTCGTCAACTGTTCCAGGCGAAGGCGCCAGAATCTTGCGATTCGACGATCGAGGCATTCTGGTCTGGTTTGGAGCCGACGCGCAGGAACCCAAGGCGGTCATGCTCGACCCGGTCGATGGCAAGGTCCGTTGGACCACGCCGCGCGTCGCGACGGTGTTGGGTGAAACTCCTCGTCCCTCCGGGCGATGGCGCGGCGGCCAGGACCAGATGGCCGACGGCGAACCCTTCGACCCAACGCAAACACTGCCGCGACTGGACGCACGGTCGCTCTTCATGATTCAGCGCACCGGCGGAGTGATCGCCATCGAGCTCGCTGATCCGGCGAGGGCCGGACGGGTTCGCTGGCACAAGCCGCCGAAGGCGACGCTGGAGCAGATTCACGTGGTTGCCCTCAATGACGCTGCCTTGGCGCTGGCGGGGATGACGCGAGATCTGCAAGCAGCTGATGAGTCAACCGGTGGGATGGCGCCACGCCTTCTGGTGCTCGACCCGCAGACGGGTCAGCCCCTCTATGACCAAACGCAGCTTGGACCGATCGGCCGCAATGGTGTGACATGGATGACCATTTCCCCCCTCGGCTTGTTGACCTATGGCGCCGACGAAGGCGTGAGCGTATTCGATTTGTACGGCGGTCAGCGCCGCTGGAGCAGTTCGCCCTACACGGTGGTCAACACTCAGCGTGCGTGGCGCTTCGATGACCTGATTGTTCTCGAAGATCAGCGCAGCCGGCTTCGCACAGTACAGCTGCACGATGCAACCATATCCGATCCGTTCGAGGCGCCGCTGCGAGGCGAGTGGGATCCGCCGGCATTGAACAACGTGATGCTGATCGGCGACAAGATTGTCGCTCATTATCCACAACGCGTGGTGATGTATGAGCCGCTCAGCGGCGCGGTGGTGGGCGTGGACATCATCACTGATGATCGAGATTACCGCTGGCTGCTGCCGGCGCTGAACGCCCAAGGCGAGAACCGGTTGCTGGTGGTCAATGCCCGCTCGTCACAAGTTGCAGTGGGCGGCGGACCGGGAATGCGGAACCAGTACAAGTACTGGCTGTATCTGCTCTCAGACAACGGCAAGGTGCTGGCCGACCCAGCCGAGGCTCCTCCACTGGGCGACAAGGTCCAGCAAGCCCGGCTGATCGACGGCTGGCTCTTGCTCTCAACCCAATCCAACACCCTGGCGATCCCCATGCCGGCGCAATAGCGCCCCCGGAATGGGCCGCGGAACGGTTATCCTTTGTGGCATGCTCGATCGATCGGCACAACACGACCCGCAGCTCAGCGATCAGCTTTCCGAGCGACTGGCGGCGCTGGGAGCCCAGACGCCCAGCGAGCGACGCGTCAAACGAATCGTGCCTTGGATCATCTCTGTCATTGTCCATGTTGGCATCGCGCTCGTGGCGCTGTTCATTACATGGACGGTGTCGAATCGCGCCACCACTGATGATGACTCCGTTTTGATCGTCGCAGATTTCAATGCGCTGACCTATCAACCGCTCACGACCGATGCACCGATGCTGTCGGATTCTTCATCGTCGTCGGCTCAAGCCGCCGCGCGGCCGCTTGAAACCGCCTCGATGCTCGATCAACTGCCGTCGTCGGACGCTCAGACGATCGACGCCGCGATGGCGGCGATGCTGGGGTCCAGCCGCGCTTCGGGCGACCAGCAATGGGGATCGCTCGGCCCGCTTTCAGCCGGAGGATCATCGCATTCAGTCAGCTTTGCCGGAGCCCGAGGCACAAACGCGCGCAAGGTTGTCTATGCAATCGACGCGTCGGGATCGATGACGCCGTATCTGCAGATCGTCCTTGGGGAACTGACCAGGTCGCTCGAGAATCTTTCCGCAAGCCAGAGTTTCGCCATCGTCTTCTTCCAGAGGAATGCGGCGATCGAAGTGCCGCCCGCCGGCAAGCTGATTCCGGCGACGGCGGTCGAGAGGCTTCGTGCGTTGGACTGGATCAAGCAAGAAAACGTGGTCCCTGCAGGCGGGACCAATCCCATCGTGGCGATCGAGAAGGCCATGGCGCTCAAGCCCGACGTCGTCTTCCTGCTGAGCCAGGACATTACCGGGTATGGGGCGTTTGAAGTCGATCAAGCCGACCTGATGAAGCTCTTGGACGCGCTGAACCCGAAGGACTCGCAGACCGGCCGTCGGCGCACTTCGATCAAGTGCATCCAGTTCCTGGATGCCGATCGGCTTGGCACCATGGAGAGAATCGCCAAAGAGCACGGCGGACCCGACGGATACAAGTTTCTTTCTCGTCAGGAGCTCGGCCTTGGTGGATCGTAAGAAAATGAAATTGATGATCAAGCCATTCGTTGTTGGCGCAATCGCGTGCACGGTGATGTTCGGAAGCGCGCTGGGGCAAGCCGATGTTGCGATCACCTCCCAGCAAGCCGGGTCGAACGAGAGCTGGGCGGGCGCCTTTTTTGTCATCCGCGTGACCCATGCCAACGGCGAGCAGACCATTGATCTCGTTGGAAGCGTGTTGCTGTGGACCCTCTTGTGTCTGTCGGTTCTGAGCATCGGGCTGATTGGGTTTCTGGGGCTCGCCAATCAGCGCAAGGCAATCGTCCCAGCGGGGGTGGTGAGCGAAGCTCGGCGATTGCTTGCGGCCGGGAACTATCGACAGGCAATCGACTTGACCAAGAAGGAGCAGAGTTTCTTCAGCCAGGTGCTGCACGCCGGTCTGAGCAACGCCACGCACGGCGCCGGCGGCATGATTCGCGCGCTGGAGCAGCAGGCCGATGTGCTCATCACCGCGCGAATGCGCCCGATCGAAATCCTCTACATGTTGGGACAAATCAGCCCAATGATGGGGCTTCTGGGCACGGTCTACGGCATCATTTTCGCGTTTCGAGTCTTTGTCTCGATGGGCGGGCACGCCACACCGGCGCTGCTGGCGGGCGGGATCGGCACGGCGCTGGTCGCGACCTTCTGGGGCTTGGTTGTGGCGATTCCCGCCTTGGCGGGTTATTCGATGCTCCGCAACAAAGTTGATCACCTCACCATGGAAGCGATGGCGTCGGCCGAGGAATTGCTCACGCAGTTTCGCGCCAAACCGCCCGCAGCAAAGCCCTCGGGCCCGGCGAAAGCGCCCCTCGCGAGCGCCGCTGAGGCCGGGCTCGCCTAAGCGGCACGGGGCTCTTATGCATCGAGCGAGGCGACATCGAGAGCGCAGCGGCCTTGAAGTGAACCTTACTTCTCTGATCGACGTCACCTTTCTGCTCATCATTTTCTTCGTACTGGTTTCCAAGCTCAACGAAGTGGAGAACGTCAGGCTCGACCTGCCGAGTCCGCAAGAGCCCATGACGGTGCTGCCTGATTCCAAGCAACAGGTCGTCATCAACGTGCTGCCGGACAATGCGGGCGGTGCATCCGCATATCGGGTGGGCGTGATCGACTTTCCGTCAAACCTGGCCGGGCAGAACGCAATGAAATCGCATCTGGCGGAACTCTATCAAGCCAACCCGGGAATCGAAGTGAATGTTCGCGCCGACCGGTCCACCCACTACGAGCATGTTGAACCGGTGATGCGAGCCGTCTCGCTGGCCGCTCGAATCGCGGCCGGCGCCGGGGCGCCGCCCGCAAGCGGAATGGCGCGGATCAATCTGGTTGTGTTGAAGGAACGCTGAGCATGATCACGGATAGCGCAACGACCGAGATCGATGACGATCAGGAGATTCCGGTGCCGCCGTTGCGGGGCCGCCGAGGTCGCCAGCGCGCGCGAATGAACGTCAACTTGACCTCGCTGATCGATGTGACGTTCCTGCTCCTGGTCTATTTCATGGTGGCAACCAGCATGACCGGCCGCGAGCAGGTGTACCGCATGGACCTGCCCAGCCGCGAAGGCGCTGGCCCCTCCGATCCGTTCACATTGGATGATGAGCCGCTTCGCATTCTGGTCAGTTCCAGCGCCGATGAGGCGCAACCGTATCGGTTGACGATCGACGGTCCGTATCCCCAACCGGCCACGTTCCAGGCGCTTCACGATTTCCTGCGCAGCAAGCAGGTGAACGAGGCAACTTCGGGCGGCCTTTTCGATTCGAAGCATCCGATCATGATCGAACCTGCGGCCGGGACGCGGTGGGAGCATGCGATCGAAGCGTTCAACGCCACAGTGACGGCTCGTTACTCCAATGTGACCTTCGCGGCTCCCGGCTGAGCAGATCGATGAAGTCTCGACGCGCAATTCACATCATCGCTCTGGCGTGCTGCGGCTTGATGGCCATGCCGACGACCGCGTCCGCTCAGTCCAAACCTGCCGCATCCAGCACCGAGCCCGTCACTCAACGGAAGTTGAAGGAGATTGAGGACAAGCGGCAATCGCTGAGTTTGTTGCAAGGCTCAGAGTCGCAGCGGCTAGCCGCCATCGAGGAAGTGCTGGCGCTGCGGCAATCGCTCATCGATTCACAGACCGACCGAGCCAATCGCGGCGTTTGGATGCATGACCAGGCCGCCGACATGCTTTTTGAGCTGCTCCCGATCGACGCCTCGGGCATGACCGCGCTGTTTGGGGTGCCGTCGCCTGCTCAACGCGAGCGCGCTCGCCGAGTCGCGCGCGAAGTTCACCGGTTGGCGTCGGAAGCCGAACGCTTGATCTCACAAGCGATCGCAGACTTCGAGGCCGCTGGGGACTTCGAGAATAATCCGACGCTTCAGCAGAAGCGGCGCGACCTGATCGAACAGGAACGCGACCGGCGCGGGCCTTTCCTGCTCGGTGTCGGCGCATTTCTGGAGGCAGAGTTGAACTCTGACGATGTCCAAAGGCGCGCCACGTTGCACCGGCAAGCGGCCGATCTGCTGCTGCCGCTTGCCGAGACGCTTGAGGGAGCAGCCGCGCTCCAAGCCCGGTTGCACGCCGGGCTCGCGCTGGCCCGCCTGGGAGAATTTGACGCCGCTGAGGCACTTTGCGCGCACATCGCCACCGACGGCGCCGCGCGTCCGCAAGACATCTTCACGGCCCGCATGGGCGGTGTGTTCAATCGGACACAGCGCGGCGGCCCTTCAGCAGGCCTTATCGCCCTGGATTCGATCGAGCCACGGTATTTGCGCGATGATTCAGACTCCTCGAGCATGTTCTTTCGGATCTTGATCGCCGACCAGCGGTTTCTCCTTCGCCGGCAATTGGCCGACGCAGCGGGACCAAACGAGCGCCGCGACCTGCTGACCCAAGCGGCTCAAGTGTATGTGGATCTTTGCAGATCGCTTGCCCCCCCGCCTGGCCAGAGCGCCGCCCAACGCCAGAGCGTGCGCTCGCTCGTGCTGGACCGATTGGCCAACGCCATCACCCCCGATATGCCCCTGGAACAGCTTCCCCCGCTGGCTCGCATCGCGCGCGCACAGCACCTGTCGCGCCAGGCCAGCGCCCGCGCGCAATCCATCGACATCGTCGAGTCCGTGCTGGCTGACGCTTCGCTCATCCCGGCCGAGCGCGCCGAAGCCCTTCACACGCTCGCCATGGCGCTGTACGAAGATGGTCAGCAGCTGCCGGCTGCACAGCGGTTTCTTGAACTGGCCACAGACCATCCCGACGACAGCCGCGCCGATCGCGCCATTGAAACTGCGGCCGCCATCGCCGCGGACTGGTACCAACACGACACGCTCGACGGCGAGGCTCGCGACACGCTGCGCCAGGCGCTTTCACTGCTTCTTGAGCGCTATCCGAATCTACCCAGCATCGACCAGTGGCGGTACATGGCTGGCCGCCTGGCGCTGGATGATGGCAAATTTGATGATGCTGCCGCGCTGTTTGCGCAGATCGCTCCCGATGCCGAGCACTGGCTTGACTCGCATTTCATGCGCGCGGTTGTCGTGAAGGCCCGCGCCGACGCGACGAGTGATTCCGATGAACGCCGACGGAGCTATGCCAGTCTCCTTGAGGTCGTTGATCGCACGCATTCGATCCTCGAATCAGGCCTGGAGTCGGCCGGCCAAGCGAGTCGCGCCGCTGCGATACGAGAGTACATCGCCTGGCTGCGAGTTTTCCGCGCGCACGCCATGTTGACGCTCGACCAACCCTTGCAGGCGATCGAAGCAGTGGCCGGAATCGAAACCAACGCGTCGCTCGATAGCGCTGTGCTTGCCGAGGCGCTTGAAGCGCGGATTCAGGCGTTTGAGGCGCTCGACCGGCCCGATGACGTCGCGCGCGAAATCGAGCGCTTTACCCAGGCCGTGCCCGACAAGGCCGCCAACGCGGTGCGGCCGGCAATGGCGCGCATGCAACTCAAGGTGCAAGCGTTGATCGATTCAGGCGCTGCAGATCAAGCGCTCGAACTGGCGCATCGCACCTTGCTTCCGGCAGCGCAGATTCTGAGCCGATGGCTGACCGATCGACCGCTTTCCAGCAATGACCCACTGCTGCTGGCTTGGCAGGTCGCCGACGCATTTCGGTTGAGCGGGCAGTATTCCGACGCCCTTGCGTGGTACGACCGGCTGATCGGGCAGCAACCGGACTCTGTGCAGCTTCTGGGCGGTCGAGCCGAATGTTTGTTCCATCTCGGCGGTGAGCAGCGCCTCGCCCAGGCCATGCAGATTTACAAGCGAGTCGCCGCCGGCCTGTCCAATGATGCGGCCAATCCATCGGCAAAGGCGGCCTTCTGGCTCGCACAGCTTCGAATGCTGCAGATCATCGATCAAGTCGGGCGAAACACCGAGCAGATCGTGCCACGAATAGAGCGGTTGCGGCTGGAAGATCCTCAATTCGGCGGCGAGCGATTCCGCAGGGGCTTCGAGGCGCTGCGAAACAAGCATCAGGCCAAGGCGCGCTCGTAGCACCATCGCGCAGAAGTCTCGAGACGGGTGCAGGTCACATCATCGTGTCATCAACCACGATCTGCCGGCGGCCGCCGAACAGCAATTGATCCAGGCTCATTTTTCCCGGCCCGGTCAAGAAGATGCCGAATGCCAGCACGAAGAGTCCGAGCTGGCAGTACATCGCGTGGAATGCGTTGACATCCTCGGCAAACTCAAACGGATGCGTGCGCAGCGCGCCGTTCATCTGCACCGAGACCATGTAGAACGCCACACCCATCGAGATCGCCAGGCCAAGGCCCCAGATTCGGCTGAACAATCCAACCAACAGGAGCGCGCCGCCGATGAGTTCTGTGAACGCGGCAACCTGCGCGACCCGAACCGGCGCCGGCCAACCGGCCGAATCAACCATTAGGGCGATTCTGTACATGCCGGGCGCGCGATGCGAACCTCCCGATGTCACTTGCACCGGGGTTGGACCCGCAAACGGCGGAACTTCATCTTCGCTCTTGGAAGGCTTGATGATGATCGGCTGCTTTGCAGGAGCTTCGGGTTGAACTTCCGGGGCCGGAGCCGGCGTCGGCACTGGATCGGGACGGGTGGCCGGCGTGGTAGTCGGCGGCGGGCGGCGAATGACCCGGCGCGGCGCCGTCGCGGGCGGCGCAGGCTTGGCCTCGGGTTTGGGTTCCGGTTTGACTTCAGGCTCTGGCTCAGGCTGGGTCTGAGGCTCGGGATCCTGGTTCTGATCGTCGGTCACGTCGGGCGGATCCTGTTCAGCCTCCTGGCGATACGAGGCATAGATCAAGCTTGCGGGCCCCAGCGACGGGTCGGCCCAGCTTGTCACCGTGACCGGCGCCGTTGTCTTCACGCCCAGGCTCTGCAATCGATTGGCCTCAAGGTCGGTGAACTCGGATTCCTTGAAGACCTTGTTGTAGCCGGCGCTGACAAACGCCAGGCACAAAACGATTCGGCTCAGGGTCGGAACGAATGATGTTGCTGCGGTGACGCTGAATGACATGGGCGGGCTCCTGAAGGCGGTGGGCAGACAAGCGCTGTCTGCCACCGAGGCTTACGGCTTCTGGCTCAAGCTGATGGCGCTTTGCTGGCCTATGCTCATGGTCGATACAGAATGATATTCATCGGCTTTGCGGGCGTGGCGGAACTGGCAGACGCGCGGGACTTAGGATCCCGTGGGGAAACCCATGCAGGTTCGATTCCTGTCGCCCGCATTTCCCAATTGGTGGCAGCGAGAATCCTCATGGTGATCAAATCCCGAAAATGCCGAGGGGGCAGCCCCCGCGCAAAAAAGTAGTTCGGCAATTGCAGTGGCTTAGATCGGCTGAAACTTGGCGTTGCTCCGCCATTTTCGACATTTCAGAGCCGCCCATGCCCGATCTGGCCCCGAAAATCGCACTCGAAGGCGCGGTTGGGCCCCGATCAGGCCCGAAAAATTTTTTGTCCTGCAATTTGCAACCGGCCGCCGGCCTCTTGCGGAATGATCAATGTCGGCCGGCCGTGTGCTGTACTCTCCTCCGCCGACAACCCCGTTCCCCTCAGAAACGTCCCCGTCGTACGAGCAGAGCAGGCTGGGCGTGCCGGGCTCTGGCGACGGGGTTTTTTGCACAAAGTCACACGCGCGAGGACGCGAATTTCGGCGTTCAGTCCACGCTGTATCATTGCCGATTCCCTCATCGGCTTCATTGTGCAACCCTGGTCGCCCACATCCTGGCAGTCCAAACCCGTCACCCAGCAACCGGTGTACCCCGATCCCGGCGAGCTGCGCGAGGCGTTGAACCAGCTCTCGTACCTGCCGCCACTGGTTTCATCGTTCGAGATCGAATCGCTCAAGTCGCAGCTTGCTGAAGCCGCGCGCGGGCAGCGATTCCTGCTCCAAGGGGGCGATTGTGCTGAGAGCTTCGAGGATTGCCAATCCACCACGATCGCCAGCAAGCTCAAAATCCTTTTGCAAATGAGCCTGGTCCTGGTGCACGGCTTGCGCAAGCGCGTGACTCGCGTGGGACGGTTCGCCGGCCAGTATGCCAAGCCGCGCTCGAACGACATTGAGCATCGCGCTGATCGCGAAGGGGAGCCCGCGACGGCCCTGCCCGCCTACCGCGGCGACCTGATCAACCGAGTTGAGTTCACCGCCGATGCCCGCACGCCTGATCCACAACTGCTTCTTCGCGGTTACGAGCGCGCGGCGCTGACGCTCAACTTCATCCGCGCCCTCATCGACGGCGGCTTCGCCGATCTGCATCATCCGGAATACTGGGACCTCGAATTCGTCAAGCACTCGCCGCGCGCCGCCGAGTACCAGCGCATCGTCGAATCGATCGGCCAATCGCTCCGCTTCATGGAAACGCTGGCGGGCCAGACCGTCGGCGAAATGACGCGCGTGGACTTCTTCACCAGCCACGAGGGCCTTCATCTTCTGTACGAGCAGGCGCAGACCCGCCAGGTGCCGCGCCGGGAAGGCTGGTACAACCTTTCGACGCACATGCCGTGGATCGGCATGCGCACCGCCACGCCCGAGGGCGCGCATGTGGAGTACTTCCGCGGCATTCGCAATCCCATCGCCGTCAAAATTGGGCCCACTGTGCCGGCCGGGTCCGACTCGATTGCCGATCATCTGCGCAAATTGCTCGATCTGCTCCTTCCTAACAACGAGCCCGGCAGACTGACGATCATTCATCGGTTCGGCGTTCGCGACATCGCTCGCCTGCTGCCCGCCGTCATCGAAGCTGTTGGGAAGTCGGGCAAAACTGTTCTTTGGTGCTGCGACCCGATGCACGGCAACACGCACACCGTAAACGTCCAAACGTCTAAACGTCCAAACGTCCAAACCGGCCGCCTTGGGGCTTCCACCGAAGCATTAGCGCTCACCACTCAGGACGCAGCGCTCTCAGTAAAGACCCGCAAGTTCGACGACATTCTCTCCGAACTCGAGCAGGCATTCGACATTCACGCCAAAATGGGCACATACTTGGGCGGCGTGCACTTCGAGCTGACCGGCGAGAACGTCACCGAATGCACCGGCGGCGCCCGCGGCACCTCTGAAGCAGACCTCACGCGTGCTTACAAGTCGCAGGTCGATCCCCGGCTCAACTACGAGCAGGCTCTCGAAATGGCCATGCACATCGCTCGGCGAGCCGGATAAACAAGCCGTAAGTGAGGCGCGCCTCGCCCGGGGAATCACACGGAGGCGGTCAGGGTCCCGCCCGTTGGTCCTTTTTTGTTCACAGTGAATGGTTTTGGTCGTATTACGCCGCCTGAGAGGGTAGATTGTGGCTTGGTGGCTCGCTGGAATGGGCTTTGGAGCCACGTTCCGATCGCATCTGAGGCGAAGGAGAACAGAATCCATGGCATTCGCGACCCTCACGCATTCATTCAATGCGCTGTTGAAGGCTGCCATCGCTCGCGCGTCGAAGACTCGGTTACAAGCAGCGGCATCATTGCTGCCGCTGGCAACGACCGTGCTCATCATCAAGGTCGCCCAGGCGCAACCGCTTATTCCATTCACAGAGGAGGCTGTCGGGCGCGGCCTCGTGTACCAGATGCAGAATTACTTTCAGACGGGCGGTCTGCTTGGCTTCGGCTGCGGCTTCGCCGACTTGGACAACGATGGCGATCAGGACGTCATCCTGCTTGGCGCTCATTTTGTCGAGCGGTTCGTTCCCATTGGAAAGGTCGGCATCTTTGAAAACGACGGAACCGGGCACTTCACCGACCGCTCCACCAATAACGGCATTGAGCTGATGCCCGAAGGCGTCGGGTTCGCCGCAGCCGACTACGACGGAGACGGGCTGATCGACCTCTACATCACCCAGATGAGCTTCGATGTGCATCCGAGCAGACTGTACCGCAACCTCGGCAACTTCCAATTTGAGGACACCAGCGCCGCCGCGGGAGTGGAGCTGCTTGCGCCCGCGCAAGCGCCCGCGTGGGGCGATTACAACAACGATGGCTGGGTCGACCTGCACGTGCCGACCTATCACATGGCATACGGCTCCGGAAGTTGGAGCAGCAACGGCGTGCTCGACAAGCTCTATCGAAACAACGGCGATGGCACGTTCACCGATGTCGCGCCGGCTCAGGGTGTGGACAACAACGGCTATGGATTCCAATCGGTATGGTTCGACTACGACCGGGACGGCGACGTCGATTTGTACCTCTCGCAAGATCGAGGCCATCTCGGCCCCTACTTCCAATCCAACAAGCTTTGGCGAAACGATGACGGTGTTTTGGTGAATGTTTCGGCCGAGTCGGGCGCCGACGAGGCGCTGTTCAGCATGGGAATCGCGTGCGGCGACTTCGATGGCAATCGATGGCCCGACATCTACGTCACCAACCTTGCAGGGTACATCAACGGCTACAACCGCCTCCTGCTCAATCAGGGCAATGGCACGTTTCTCGAGTCGGCCGCCGCCGCCGGTGTGGATCACTGGGTCACTTCGTGGGGCGCGATCTTCTTTGACTTCAGCAACGACGGGATCCAAGACCTCTATGTAAACAATCAGTTTGTTGACAACACCATGTATCACAATGCAGGGGCGTTTCCGTGCGAGGCGGTCACCACCGAACTCGACTGCGGCGGCAACGATGGCACCTCGTGGTCCTCGGCTGTTGGCGACATCGATAACGACGGTGACCTGGACCTTTTGGTGAGCAGCCTGTCGTTCAATGTCGAACTTTTTGTCAACCACCACGCCGACAGCGGCGAGCGACGATGGTTGGAGTATGTCGTCGTGGGCCAAGCGCCGAATACCAAGGCTGTCGGCGCCAGCCTTGACACGCGCATCGGCCAGTATTGGCAATGGCGCGAGATTATGGCTGGCGGCAACGGGTACCTGGGTCAGAACGACCTGACAGTGCACGTGGGTGCCGACACGGTCCTGGCCGCCGACGAAGTCGTGGTCAGCTGGCCGGGCGGCAAGACCGTGCGCACGCTCACGAACGTGCCGACGAATCAGCGGTGGACGATGTGGCCGCCGGAGCGGCTGGGCGATGCCAATGGGAACGGGTTGGTCACGCTGAGCGATTTTTGGGTGTTTGTGGGCTGCCATGGCCGGGGGGTGGAGCCAGGCTGCGAGATCATGGACTTTGATGGGAACTGGCAAATCGACGACATCGATTTCTACGCGTTCACCGGCGTGTATGACGACCCGGTCGAAGACTGCGACCGAGATGGCGTCATCGATCTGGCTGAGATCCTGGGCGAGCGGTCGTTGGATGGGGATCAGAATGGCGTGTTGGACGAGTGCGAGGAGGCGGGTGTGCCGGGGGATGTGACGGGCGATGGGCTGGTAAACGTGTTCGACCTGCTGGCGGTGATCTCGGCGTGGGGACCATGTCCACAGCCGCAGAACTGCCCGGCGGACTTGACCGGGGATGGCACGGTCAATGTGGCGGATTTGCTGTTTGTAATCGGGCATTGGGGGTGAGGGGGAAGGGCGAGTGCTGAGTGTTGAGTGTTGAGTGCTGGGTGCTGAGGGCCGAGTGAGGACTGAGTGCTGGGTTGAAAATGCGGTTTGGTATGGCGGTTGCGCGGGAGGGTGTAGTTGGCGCGCGCAGAATTGCCAGAAGGGGATTAGGTTTTGCGCGCTGGAATGCCAGACAGGGATTAGTTTGTGCGCGCGCCTGGGATGGAAAGGGATTAGTTTTTGCGCGCGCGTTTGCCAGAGAGGGATTAGTTTTTGTGCGCGGCCTAAGGCTGTGGTGGGCGGGCGCGAGGGATAGTTGTGGCGTTGTGGTAGACGCATTGGTGGATTTCAGATTTACGATTTCAGATTTACGATTGCGAGAACAGTCTCCTGTATTGAACTGGGCGCGGAAGTGGCGCCCCCGGCCCCGGAACACGGGCGGTCCCTCTACCCTTGGGCCGAGGGAACGATTGGCGCGCGCGCCGGAGGTCGTGGTTCTGGGAAGTGCCTGTTTTTGCAGGGTGAAATGATTTGGAAAATGGGGATTTTCACTTTTTGGTGGGGGCTGGTTTGTGCGCGCGGGACGAGGCTAACCACAGAGAACACAGAGAGCACAGAGGGGGATTCGGGGTTAGAGCCGGGATTTCGGAAAGCTGTCGGCTGTCGGCTATCGGCTGTCGGCTGAGAAGGCGGCCGCATTCAGTGCATGTCGCGCTCGTGCCGATTGGATACGCACACGCCGGGCACAGGCCGCGCTTGATGCGGTAGTTTCGCCGCAAGATACGCAGCGCGGTTAGGGGCAACGCCAGGATTACGAACCAGGCCAAGACGTTCAGACCGACGGGCCCCCATAGGACACGTGTCGGAATGCGAAATGAGGCGCTGCCAACCTTCACTTCGTAGGCATCAACTAGAGTTTCAATACGCGTGCCTCGATCATGCGTCCAAAAGTCGCTCACCCAGCGCAGCGGCCAGCCATAAGCGCGCTCACCGATGTAATCGATCCTCACATAAAACTGTTTCGAAGCTTTTAGTTCCCCGAGGAACTGCTGGCTCGCTTTGGCCCAGAGTGTAAGTTGTGCTGCCTGCGGCTTTCCCGCCGGCCACGGGAACCGACTGAGTTCATAGATCATCTGTGCGGTCGATGCGGTCCCCCTCATGACGGGCACACGAATGACAATTTCCTCTGAGAACTTCCCATCTCGGATTGTCCAGCCGACATCATGAACTCGATCGACCAAGCCCCGTGCTGGTCCAGCACGGTCCAGCAGCGCCACGCCCACAACACCGGTCGCCACGGTGCATACGATCGCCACAATCATCAAAAGAAGCCAGCGGTTCATGACACATTATCCAACCTGGATCTTGCTGGGATCACCTCAGCTCCGCACTCACTGCACAGAGCAGACTCGCCGACGGGATACGCACAGGCCGGGCACAGGCCGCGCTTGAGGCGCAGGCGACGACGAACGAAGCGTGGAACCACAAACACAGGAAGCAAGCATGCATGAAAGGCGGCAACCGAACATAACCATGCCTTGAACCGAACTGACTCGGGCCAGGGCCACAGCCAGTAGGAAGCGCCCGATACTCTCGAAGAAAGGACAAGATCAGCGGACGACCACCTGTAAACATACCCTCCTTCAAAGCAAGTGATCCGGTACACCGTGGAACGACACGGCCAGCCGAAATGGAAGTACTTGTCGATGAACCGCCCGCGTGTGCCACTGTTCCGCATGCCGCGTGTATCTGCCAACCAATTGGGAAGGGCGGCTTGCGGAGCCATCTCAAAGTAGATGTACGGAACCATCCCGATCTCACTTGCGCGTGCGCCGGATTCACATACCTTCAACCGCTTATCGCGAATAAGCGTGCTGACGGTCGCTTGGTCAAAGAGTGTGCGGTGACGCGTGAGCCACAAGAGTTGCCGCGATCTGTCGGCCTTCCACGAGGCGTTGGAAGAGAATTCGATGACGGGAGGGAACATGAGCGGATACAGACATAGCGACGTGGCTGCTGCCATCGCAATCAACAATGGCAACACATGGCGCCGCATCAGGATGAGGGTGAAGAAGGAGCCGACGCTAAGTGTTGGTGGCCTCACCTGACAGATATGACGCGCTCGACATTGAGAGGTTCCCCACATTCGGTGCACGTCGCACCGTCGCCAGCCGGATACGCACACGCCGGGCACAGGCCGCGCTTGAGGCGCCTGCGGCGACGAACCAAGCCCGGCGCTGCGAACAGCAGCCAAAGGATCGCGGCGTAGAAGATCGTGTTCACTGCGAAACCGTGCCAAATGGGACGCGTAGGAAGCACACGTGGCCAAGTCGCGCCCGATGCACGAGGCCATGTCGCACCGGACAGTTGCCAAGTTAAGCCTGTGTCGATACCGGCAACCAAAGGAGGTACGGCCTTGACTCTTTGCATCATTGAATAGTCGTTGGCCGTGAATAAATGCCTTCCCTGGCTATAGAGTGAAACGAATGGCCACCCTCGCAATTCTGTGACACACGACTCCATTACCTCTGCGTCCGCAGATGTGTATGCATCGCTTGGCTTTTGATATCGGCTCAGAGAAGCGTCCAGAGTCGCTCTTGGCGGATTGATGTAGGCAATGGCATCGGCAGAAATCGGCCGCACGCGTGAGGTAGCGACCCACACTGCTCCCCAATCTGAAATCCAGGTCGCCTCCCATATCTCATCGCCTGCCGTCCCCGACGAATGAGCCGGTGCTCGATTGAAGATATTGTGGCCCAACGCGCATCCCCACGCGACAGCGACGTTGACGATCGCGCCGAGGATGACGAGCACCGTCGTCTTGACGATGATGCGCTTCATGGCGTGCGCTCCACTGCTTCCCGCGCCCTTCCCCTGGAGGGGCAGGGAATTGGCTTGCCGCACTCGGTGCAAGTTTCGCTCTCGCCGACTGGGTACGCACACGCCGGGCAGAGGCCGCGCTTGATGCGTATGCGGCGACGAATGAAGCTGGGGGCTGCGAAGAGCAGCCAGAGAATCGCGGCATAGAAGATGGTGTTGATCGCGAAGCCGGGGCACACCACGCCAAGCGGGAAAGGATGCCGATATTCAGTAATCCGGTATCGATTCGTCTTCACATGCTTGAATAGCGATGGAGCTTTGACGCCCGAATCCCACGCCATCTCTTTGCGTACTGCTCGCCGGAATCTTCGATCATCCCATTCAAGGCTCCCCTGGCATTGGAGGCATCGCAGCGGCCAGCCGGCGCGATGCACATGTAGCAAGCGCCAAGCTATGCGCCCGTCCACGTATTGTGGTCCATGTTGCACCACAATTTGCTTCGCGTGCACGCCAAATCCCGAGAATTCATCGTACGACACACCGTCTAAAGACAGTTTGTCGATGTCGAGCCACCAATGAGGCGGAACGAGAAGATCAATGCCAAATTCCTTTGTTGGTGCATTCCACGCATACCCAGGTTGGTGTATCTGCATCGGCGACCAGATCGCACAACATTCGGCTACGGCGACATTGACGATCGCGCCGGCGAGAATCAGCAGGCCGAGCTTGAGCAGGCGGCGCTTCATGTGGGTGCAACGCACTTCGTTGGAACTGGCTTACCGCACTCGGTGCAGGTTTCGCTTGCGCCGATTGGATACGCACAGGCCGGGCACAGGCCGCGCTTGATGCGGTGACGGCGGCGGAGTTGGAAAGGGGCTGCGAAGAGGGACCAGAGGATCGCGGCGTAGATGATGGTGTTGATCGCGAAGCCGGGCCAAGCAGGTCGAAGTGGCAATGGCCGGGCGTAAGGCGCGGGCATAGATCCCTCAAGTATTCGAGGCCGCAAGACAGCCGATGCAGCGCACCCGCCCTCCCATTTGGCAATCAGGCCAACTGGACGCGGAAAATCGGTTCGTTCGATATATCCGAAGCAAATGAGTGATGTCAACGGCCAGCCAGCGCGTGTGCCGTGGAGAACTCTCGGCGAGCTGCTAAGTCGATGACCGACCATGACACCGTGCTGCAGTTGACTGGTTGTGCAGCCCATCGCAAAGTGAGTGCGAATCATCCATTCGCCCTCTTGTGGCAACTTGGACCAATCCAGGCGCGAATCGAAAATGGGTTCAGGGACGGCAAAATCCTGAAGCTCCTTTCGTGTAACAGGTGCCCACAACGCACATCCCCACGCCACGGCGACGTTCATGATTGCACCGAGGAGGAGGAACAGCATGATTTTGGGGACAGCTCGCTTCATGGAAGATCGCAGAGGGATCGAGAGCTTTCCTTCGCCACTTGCGGGGCGAGTGGGTGATTCTATTTCATTACACGGGTTTCACCGGTGGCTGCATTCCGGCGCTCCATCGGGGCGATACGGGGCGCCGGTTCGTACCGGTCCGGCGATGCCATCGCCGGCTTTGCACGGTGGTGAAGCACCTGTTGGCGGTTGGGTTGCGGGCACAGGCGAGACGCCTGTGCCACTGGGCTGAAATAAAATGTGCCACTGAGTTGAAATAAAAATGGGGCTGAAATGAAAACGCCCACGGATGGGAGGCCGTGGGCGTTTGTCGGTCGGGTTTTTGCACACGCCCGAGGCGTGTGCCACTGATCTTCCATCGGCGAACTTACGGGCAGGCGCCCCAGAGGCCGATGAGGGCCAGCAGGTCGGTGACGTTGACGAGATCGTCGCCGCCGGGGGGAGCGAGGTCGGCGGGGCAGTTGTTGGGATCGGCGCAGGCGCCCCAGACGCTGATAAGCGCCAGGAGGTCGTTGATGTTGATCTGGCCGTCGCCGCCGGCGAGGTCGCCGATGCAAGGCGCATCGCAGATAAGCTCTTCGACCTGGAAGTTGTCGATGCCGGCTTCGGTCACGGAGTCATTGGGCGCGTCGGAGGTCGTGAATCGGACGCGCACGTTTGCGGTCGGGTTGACGAAGTCGCCGACACGGAAGATGACGTTCTCCCAGCCGGTTTCGGTGCCGCCGGTGGAATGAACCAAAACCCAGTTGACGCCGCCGTTGTTGGAGACCTCAGTGACGAGGAAATCGGCGCCGGGCGCGCCCTGGTCTTCGCAATAGAACCAGCGATCGTAGGAGATGGTGGCGTCGGTTCCAGCAAGGTCGATGACGGGCGAGAGCACACTGGTGGGCCCGAAGTCAACGTCGGCCGCATTGGCGAGGCCGCCGGGAGCGCCGTTCTGAGTGACGAAGGCCATGATGTCTTCGCCGTTGCCGTTGTCGTCTTCAGGCGAGGCGACGTCGCCGAAGTTGACGGTTCCGTTGGGGTCGGCGACCTGCCAGGCCCCACCAGTGAGCGATGGATGGCTCACGACCGTCCAATTGGAGGTGTCGAGTTCCAGGGTGTCCTCAAGGGTGATCTGAGTTCCAGCGGCGGAGACGGCCTGGTGGAAGTTCGCCGGTGCGCCGGCGGGATCAGTGAAGGTAGCGCCGCCGGTCTTCTGGCCGCTGAGGTAGAAGTTGACGATGTCGGTGCAATTGGTTGCCGGGATGGTGGCGGTGTAGAGGTCTGTTCCGCTGACGGCCATCGCCAGGGAGACAAACGAACCGCCGTTGATGGAGTAGTGGAGCATGCCGCTGCCGGGCAATGGAGACCCTCCACCGACGGCCGTGAGCTGGACCTGGAAGGAATGAGTCTCGCCGCTGGGAAGAAGGGTTGGAAGGCCCTGAGGATACGAGAACATCAGTCCGCTGGGCGGGTTGGCGATCCAGACTTGCAGGCCGGTGCACTTGCCGAACACGATGTCGAGCCAGCCATCGCGATTGATGTCGATGACGGCGAAGTCGTGGACATCGTTGAGGGCGGTGCCCAAGCCGCTGGCCTCAATGACCATTCCGGGGTTGGGGAGGATGCCGTTGTTTCGATACACCTGAGACTGCGGGGTTTGGCCGCAATTGTTCACATCGACATCGAGGTCACCCATGACGACATCGTTCTTGCCATCGTTGTTGAGATCGGCGACGCGTGAGTTGCCGTTGAAGCCGCTGCTGTTGGGGAAGGAGAGGTTATTGAATGAGGCGGTGGGTGCGCCGGGTGTTGTGGTGTTGACGAGGTAGCGGTCGGAGCCGTCATCGGTGATGACGAGGTCGACTTTTCCATCGCCATTGAGGTCGCCGGCGCTGGTGTTGTAGGCGGAGCCGCTATAGGGGCTGACGGTGTTGGTGAAGAAGCCGCCGCCGTTGTTGTAGTGGATTTCGGTTCCGCCGGCCTGCTGCTCGTAAATGTCGAGCTTTCCATCGCCGTTGAAGTCGGCGATGATGGAGGCGTTTCCGAAGCCGTTGGAAAGCATGTTGGTGGTCATGCGCGCGTTGGATTGATCGCTAAAGTATCCGTTGCCATCGTTGATGAGAAGTTTGTCCTCAAAGGCGTTGGGCTGAAGGTTGTCGTAATCGGTAAAGAAGAGGTCCGGCGCCTTGTCGCCGGTGACGTCGCCTGCGCCTACGCCGCAGAAGTTATTCCATTGTCCGGCGGCCCCGAGCTGGGGAATGCGAGCCTCCTCGTACTTGAAGCCGAGCCAATCGCCGGTGCCTTCATCAGCCTTCAGGTTGATGTAGACGCGCGGGTGAGACCTTGACTTGGGAAGACCTTGGCCGTAGGTGGTGGCGGTGACGATGTCGAGCCAGCCATCACCGTTGACGTCGGTGGCGGCGACATCGCGATCGTCGGTGAGATCGAGCATACCCTGGCCGCCGTCGTCGGCGGCGCTGGCGTACTCGACGGTGCGATCGATCATCACGCCATCGAAGGCGTGGCCTTCGGCGATGCCTTCGTTCATGAACAGCACATTGCGGCGGGGGCCGATGCTTGTGAAGGGCGACTTGCGCACGTTGACAAAGTCGACGTCGCCGTCGTGGTCAAAATCGCCCAAGGCGAAATCTTTTTCCTGGGTGTCGCTGGCGCCAATATCGGCGGCGGCAATCAATCGCGTTGAGGTTTGATTCGAATACGTGATCCAACTCTGGCCAGACGCAGGGGTGACGAGCAATGCGCATGGCACAGCGACGATGAAAATGGGGATCGAGCGTGACAACATCGGCTGGTCTCCTCTTAGTGACGTGAAGCGTGCCGAGTAAAATTTACTCAACAATGATGATGATGGCTACAGGTGAGCGTCGGCAAATCGCATTATTTCTGTTGAATTGGTACCGATGAAGGAGGGGGGATTCACTGCTGAACCCCCAATCACCAACACCAGCGATGGCGAACTATTTGCAAACAACCGCCAGGATGCTGGAACAGCCAACAACGCGACGCACCGTTGCTATTCGAGGCGGACCGCCCCCGTACCCTTGACGATCTTGCCCAGAATCCACGCTTCTTCGCCAAAACGGTTGAGTTGGCGAAGGATCGACTCGGCGAAGGCGGGCCGGACGATCAGGACATAGCCCACGCCCATGTTGAACACATTCCACATCTCGGCCCGGTCGATGTTGCCATGGCGCTGGAGGAACTCGAAGATGGAGGGGACGGTCCAGGATCCGAGGTCGATGTCGGCATCGAGGTCTGGGGAGAAGGCGCGGGGGATGTTGCCTGGCAGGCCGCTGCCGGTGATGTGCGCCATGCCGGTGACGATCTTCTTGACGGTGTAGCGGCGTAGCAGGCGAACGATGGGCTTGGCGTAGATGCGGGTGGGTTCAAGAAGGACCTGGCCGAGGGTGCGGGTGGGGTCGAGGTCTGGATAGATCTGGTCGAGTTGCAGATTGCCCTCCCTGACGATGCGGCGGACCAAGGAATAGCCATTGGAGTGAACGCCCGAGCTGGCGAGGGCGATGATGATGTCGCCTTGCTCGACGCGTGTGGGGTCGATGGCGCGTTCGAGCTCGACGACGCCGACGGCGAACCCGGCGATATCGAAATCTCCGGGGGCGTAGACATCGGGCATCTCGGCGGTTTCGCCGCCCAGCAGCGCGCAGCCGGCGAGCTCGCATCCGCGCGCGACGCCTTCGACCATTTGCGCCGTCTGCTCGGGAATGACCTTGCTCAAGCCCAGGTAATCGAGAAAGATCAGCGGCTCAGCGCCTTGAACAATCAGATCGTTGACGTTCATGGCGACGCAATCGATGCCGATGGTGTTGTAAATCCCCATCTGGGCGGCGAGCTTGACCTTGGTGCCGGCGCCGTCGGTGCACGCCACGAGCACGGGCTCACGAAAGTTGCGCTTGAACAGTTGCTCGTTGTAGTCGAGCCGAAACATGCCGGCGAACGCGCCGTGCTCACCGATGACACGGGGGCCGTGAGTGCGCTTCATCATGGCCTGGATGAGATCGACGACCTTGTCGCCGGCTTCGATATCCACCCCGGCATCGGCGTACGTGAGTTTCTTGATTTTGGTCGAGCTGGGAGGGCTGCTGGCGTCGGAGGGCATGTGGGAAGTGTAGTAAAGGAAGGGAATTGCCGAGCGCGACCAGGCGGCAACGTTTTGGAGAATAGCGCTTGCCGTACGTCGAGTTGGTGCAATAATTGCGAAATCGCGGGGAGCGGGCGAGCGAACCGGTGGAGAACCCACCGATGGGCGCCGCTGAGCGAACCGCGACGACCGCAAGGGAGCGGTCAGCGATCAGCGGTCAGCGGTCAGCTCAAAGGCTGATAGCTGAAAGCCGAAAGCTGAGAACTCTCTTTTGCGGGCGATGAGCCCATCGGGACGCCGATGGGGAAAGGAGCCTGGCGGGCCGCGCCTGGTTCGTGAATGGGCGGACTGACGGCTGGGTAGGAATCTTTCAGAACGGAGGTGATTCAGTGTTAAAAACTTATGACTGTTTCGGAGGGCTGCACTTTTAGAACCCGTGCAACCGACGGGACTGCACGCGTGCAGCCCTGACAGAAAACGTCGCCCGGCGATCGGATATCGATCGCCGGGCTTTTTTTATGCTGGCTCATTTCTCGGAAGGTGGGTCAACTGAGCGTCGATCTCGTGGACCAGCGCATGCTCAGCGCCAAGGGCGGATACGATCGTTGCTCGCGCTGTGCGTTCATCAATACTCCACAACGATAACGTCTCTCTGGCTTTCACGAAATCAAATCGCCCGGTATCGGGAATGACCTTCGCGATCGCTCCACCCACAACGTGAACCTCGAATTCCTCCGGCGTGCCCGGAAGAGCGTCGGGATTCTCCAAGTATCCGGAAGCAACAACATGCTTCGAGTCTGGTTCCCCGATGTCGTTGCCTCCCCACAGCAGCACATCGCCAACCTCATATTCGTGCTGCCAGGTATCGCCATATTTGAACTGCACGTTGATATCTCGGTACTGGCCCGTCTTGGCGTCCCTCCATTGAAGCCTCACTGTGTTGAATGCGCCCACGTTCAGAATCCGCGTCTTGCGTCAGGTCTGTTGGTTCTTACGGGCGCGACCGGAAGGCACCCGCCAGCACGCACACATCAGCTCTTGCGCGAGACCAGCACGTCGGCCTTGACCTTGATGCCGCGGACTTTGCTGCGCAAGGCTTCGGCATTCGGGGCATATCGCTCGGCGGTCTTCAAATCCACCCAGTCTTCTTCGACCAGCCGCGCCAGGCTGTCGGTGAAGGTGTGCATGCCTTCCTGGGCCGAGCCGTGCATGACTGCGTAGAGGTCTTCATCGCGCCCTTCGCGAATGACATCGCCGACGACCGGCGTGTTGAGCAGCACTTCAGTTGCGGGCACGACTTTCACGCCTGGCCTGACTGAGGGAAGCAGTCGCTGCGCCATCACCGCCTGAAGGCCGTTGGCCATCGTGGATCGGATGAAGTTGTGCTCGTTCGAGGGGAAAAACTCGAGGATTCGCGCGAACGACTGCATGGCGTCGGCCGTGTGGAGGGTGACGAAGACCAGGTGGCCCGTTTCGGCAGCCATGAGACCCGCCATCATCGTCTCGCGGTCGCGCATCTCACCGATCATGATCACGTCGGGATCCTGTCGAACGGCAGCGCGCAGGGCGGTGGGGAAGTCGATGACGTCGAGGCCGATTTCGCGCTGGCTGATGTAGGACTTGTGCGGCACAAAGAGGTACTCGACGGGATCTTCGACGGTGATGATGTTGTAGGCGTGGCGATCGTTCATGTGGCCGATGATGGCGGCGAGCGTTGAGCTCTTTCCGGAGCCGGTGACGCCGCAGACGACCACCAGGCCCTCGTGGGTATGCTCGGCGACGCGCCCGTAAATGGCGGGCAGATGAAGCTCATCGAAATCGGGAATGGTTGGATTGACCCGGCGAATGGCGGCGTGAAGTCCTCCGCCGGCGTGGAAGACCGAGCAACGGTAGCGCTGGCCGCGGCCAGGAGTATGGGAGAAGTCGATGCCGCCGCGGTTCTTGAGCTGTTCGATCAGATGCGTCGGGACGATGGGCATGAGCAGGCGCTCGGTGTCTTCGGCGGTAAGCGGCGCGCTGTTGATCTCGCGCAGTTTTGCCGCCACGCGGAGAACTGGCGCCGAGCCAACTTTCATGTGCAAATCGCTGGCCTGGACCTCTTGCATCATGAGCAGGAGCCGTTCAGTGGTGATCTCGCCTTGCATCGAATTCCCTTTCAGGGCTTGTGACATCGCGCTTTCATCATGACAGCAAACAGAAGGGGCATCAAGCGGAAAGTGCGGTCAGACGGCGTATGGACCCGCCGTATATAGATTCGTCAGACGAGGCATAGCGGTTGTATCCTGATGGGATGACTGCAAGCGATGCCAAGCCGATGGCGCCAATGGTGATGCCATTGCGCGCCGCCACTGCGGAGTACATTGAGCAGGCCAAGCAGATTCGGGCCGGCGGCGGGCCCAAGGGGATCGAGCGCCAGCACCGGCATGGGCGCCTGACGGCGAGAGAGCGGATCGATCAGTTGATCGACGCCAAATCAGCTCAGTTCGAATGTGGATTGTTTGCCGCCTGGGAGATGTATCAGGAGCACGGCGGCGCGCCCTCGGCCGGGGTGATCACGACCATCGGTCAGGTGGGCGGGAAGCTGTGCATGATTGTCGCCAATGACGCGACCGTGAAGGCCGGAGCGTTTTTTCCGATGACGTGCAAGAAGATCATCCGGGCGCAGATGATCGCTGAGCGGGCGAGGCTGCCGCTGTTGTATCTGGTGGACTCGGCGGGGGTGTACCTGCCGATGCAGGAGGATGTGTTTCCGGATACTGACGACTTCGGGCGGATCTTCCGCAACAACGCGGTGATCTCGGCCAAGGGGATTCCGCAGCTGGCGGCGATCATGGGCAATTGCGTCGCGGGCGGCGGCTATCTGCCGGTGCTGTGCGACACCTTGATCATGACCGAGGGCAGCGGCTTGTACCTTGCGGGGCCGGCACTGGTGAAGGCGGCGATCGGGCAGGAAGCGACCAGCGAGGAACTGGGCGGGGCGACCATGCACGCGGAAATCTCCGGCACGATCGACTTCAAGGAGAAAGATGACCCCGCTGCCATCGAGCGATTGCGGGCGCTGGTGCATGCGGACATGTCGGTCTCGCCGGTGGGCATGCCGCCGTTTGAGCCGGTGGCGCCCAAGCGCAAGCCGGAGGATGTGTATCAGATCTTCAGGAGCGAATCGACTCAGCAGTACGACATGGTCGAGATGCTGGAGTGCATCGTTGATGATGAGAGCTTCAACGAGTACAAGGCGGACTACGGCAAGTCGATGATCTGCGCGTACGCGCGGATTGGCGGCCGGCCGTGCGGGATCGTTGCTAACCAGCGGAAGTTGACGCAGCGCAAACAACCAACTTCCGGGGGCGGGAAGAGCGGGCCCGCCATGTCGATGAACATGCCGGCGGTGATTTACGATGACTCGGCCGACAAAGCCGCGCGGTTCATCATGGACTGCAACCAGAAGAAGATTCCGCTGATCTTCGTGCACGATACGACGGGCTTCATGGTCGGGCGCGACAGCGAGCAGGCGGGGATCATCCGCAGCGGCGCCAAGATGGTGAACGCGATGAGCAACTCGATCGTGCCGAAGATCGCGCTGATCGTGGGCGGAAGTTACGGCGCGGGGAATTACGCGATGTGCGGGCGGGCGTTTGATCCGCTCTTGACGCTGGCGTGGCCGGGGGCCAAGTGCAGCGTGATGGGGGCCTCGCAAGCAGCGAACACGCTGCTGCACATCGATTTGGCCGCGCGCGAGCGAAAGGGGGAGAAGATTGATGAGAAGATGCGCAAGGAGTTGCTGGCGGCGATTACAAAGTCATACAGCGAGCAGCAGGACATCCGCTACGGCGCAGCGCGCGGGTGGGTGGATCGCTTGATCGAGCCGGAGAAGACGCGCGAGGAGCTGATCTTCGCGCTGCAGGTCGCGGCGACGTTTCCGATTGAGGGTGAGTTCAAGACGGGGGTATTGCAGACGTGAGGGGTTCGTGGTTCGTGGTTCGTGGTTCGTTGCGACGGGATCTGATGACGCCACAACAACGAACAACGAACCACTAACAACGAACGACCGACGACGACCAAAACGTCGTTATCCTCTCACACATGAATGCAATCATCTTGGCGGTGTTGGCTGGCTTGTGCTGGGGGATCGGTGAAGTGTTCACCAAGAGCGTGCTGCACAGCGGGAAGATCGGGCCGCTGACGGCGATTGCGGTGCGCACGACCGTAGCGCTGCCGGTGCTGTGGTTGGGGTATTGGATTGCCGTGCCGATGATGAAGTCGGAGCCGGTTGCGTGGATGAAGGCCGACGGGGCGACGCTGATGAAACTGATTCTGGGTTCGGGCTTGATCGCGGGCGCGGGCGGCATGATCTGCTTCTATGCCGCGCTGAACCTGGGCGAGATCTCGCGCATCAAGCCGGTTGCCTTCAGCCTGGCGCCTGCGGTTGGAGTGATCCTGGGGTGGCTGGTGTTGCGCGAGCCGATGACGGTGCAGAAGGCGATCGGCGTAGCGTTGATTCTGGCCGGAGTGGTTCTGTTGACGGGGAATGGAGGGACGGCGCTGGGCGCACGTTGAACGGTGCCACGACTCGTCGCGGAGGGCGAGTCGTGCGGGCGCGATGTGAGCATCGGGACGTGTAACTTCCAACCGGCACGACTCGCCGCTATCGCCGTCGAGTCATGGCACCGAAAGACCCGCCGCCAGTCGGTGTTGCGCCGTACACTGACGCGCCTATGCGCGATTTGACCGGGCGAGTGATGATCATCACGGGCGCGAGCTCGGGGATCGGCGCGGCCACCGCGATTGCGTGCGCCAAGGCGGGCATGGATGTCGTGCTCAACGCGCGCCGCGCCGATAAGCTCGGCGATGTCGCCACACAGATTCAAAGCCTGGGCCGGAAGGCCCAGATTGTCGCCGGCGACGTCACTGAGCCGGGCATTTCCAAGCGCATGCTCGACGCCGCCGTAGAGCGCTTTGGCCGGTTCGACGCCGTCTTCGCCAACGCCGGCTATGGCTACGACCGCCCGATGATCGATGTCACAGACCAGGAGCTGCGCGACATGTTCGAGGTCAACTTCTTCGCGGGTGCGGAGCTTCTGCGCGACGCCGCAAAGCGGCTGATCGCGGAGAAGAGGCCGGGTCACCTGCTGATGTGCTCAAGCTGCCTGGCGAAATTCACGCTCCCCAACAGCGGGGCGTATTGCGCGACCAAGGCGGCGCAGAATCACGTTTGCCGCGCGATGAATATCGAGCTCAAGAGCGCGGGCATTCACGTGTCGAGCGTGCACCCCATCGGCACGCGCACCGAGTTTTTCGAGGTCTCGGCCAAGCGCAGCGGCAAACCCGACTACTCCAAGCGGGTGGTCGACTCCACACCCCGAATGTTCATGCAGCGGCCCGAGCGCATCGCCAACGCGGTCGTGCGGTGCCTCCGCCGCCCGCGCCCGGAAGTCTGGACCAGCTTCTCGACACGGTTCGCAGCCGCGCTCATGACGCTCTGGCCCAGCTTTGGCGATTGGCTGATGACCAGGGCCGACCGCCTCATGTCAAAGGAGTGACGATTGCTTTTTGGGGTGCCCCGATGCGAAAAAAATGCGCGCTGGCATTGTTGCTATTTTGTTTAAAAAGTATCTCAGTCAGTCGCGCGGAGATTGCGATGACCAAAGCGCGCGAGTACGTCAATCATCGCGCCAGCCGTCCCGCCGTTGAAACACCCACCTGCGGCGCCGCCGTAACGCGCCGGCGAAGTCGCGGGAAGAATCGCGCTGTCCGGCGGCGATAATCAAGGTACTTCTCGCTGTGTTGCGCAATCAGGTCGCGCTCCTCCATCGTGATGCCGATCAGGATGTACGCCGTCATCGCCGCTGCGAACAGCAGGCGGCCGGCGGTCATCGTCGGGGCGCACCAGAACGAGATGAGAAATCCCAGCATCAGCGGGTGCCGAACCGCCTTGTAGAGCGACCGCTCGACGAACGGACGCTGTG
>JAKEEP010000284.1 GCA_022616475.1 Phycisphaerales bacterium
ATGATCGGACACACCCAGCCGCGCCGCATCGCCGCACGCGCAGTTGCAGCGCGAATTGCGGCCGAGCTCGAATCGCCGCTCGGCCAGACTGTTGGATACAAAGTCCGCTTCGATGATCAGCTGGATTCGAATGCCTACCTCAAGCTCATGACCGATGGCATTCTCCTGGCCGAAACCCAGCGCGACTCCGACCTCCTCCAGTACGACACCATCATCGTCGATGAAGCACACGAGCGCAGCCTCAACATCGATTTCTTGCTCGGCTACCTCCGGCAACTCCTTCCCCGCCGCCCCGACCTCAAACTCATCATCACTTCCGCCACCATCGATCCCCAGAGCTTCAGCCGACACTTTGACAACGCTCCCATCATCGAGGTTTCCGGCCGGGCGTTTCCAATCGATGTTCGCTACCGCCCAGTGGAGTCAGATGAACCCGATGAAGAAGACCCGACGGTTCTCCAGGCCATCCTCACCGCCGTCGATGAGATCGTCGCCATTGACATCGCCGGCACAGTGCCAGGCGACATCCTCATCTTCCTGAGCGGCGAGCGTGAAATTCGCGAAACCACCGAGGCGCTCAGAAAGAGATTTCAGGAACCTTCATTCGAACTGCTCCCACTCTACGCGCGCCTTTCGACCGAGCAGCAGGATCGCATCTTTCAGCCTCATTCCGGACGGCGCATCGTTCTTGCCACCAACGTCGCCGAGACTTCGCTCACTGTTCCAGGTATCCGCTATGTGATCGACCCCGGCTTCGCCCGCATCAGCCGCTACAGCGCCAACGCCCGCGTTCAGCGCCTTCCCATCGAAACAATCTCCCGCGCCTCCGCCCAGCAGCGCGCTGGCCGCTGCGGCCGCGTCGCGCCTGGCGTTTGCATCCGCCTGTACTCGCAGAACGACTTCGAGGATCGCGCCGAGTACACCGATCCCGAAATACTTCGCTCCAACCTCGCCAACGTCATCCTTCAGATGAAGTTCCTGAAGCTCGGCGAGATCGAGCGCTTCCCGTTCATCCAGCCGCCGCGCCCGGGGATGGTCCGCGAGGGCTACCAAACCCTGCACGAGCTCGGTGCGCTGGATGAGCAAGGCGTGCTGACTGCCCTGGGCTCGCAGTTGGCTCAACTCCCCATCGATCCCCGGCTTGGCCGCATGATCATCGCGGCTCGTGGAGAACAATGCGTCGCCGAGACGCTGATCATCGTTTCGGCGCTCGCCACCCAAGACCCTCGCTTGCGTCCGCTCGATGTGGCCCAGCAAGCTGACGCCGCCCAGGCTCAATTCGCCGATGAGCGATCCGACTTCCTCTCGTATCTCAAGCTCTGGGAGTTCTATCGCCAAAGCGCCCGCGACCTGTCAACCAGCAAGCTTCGGAAGCTCTGCCCGTCGCATTTTCTTTCATATGTGCGCCTGCGCGAATGGCACGATGTTCATCGCCAGCTTCATGCGATGGTCCGCCGCGCGGGTCTGTCCATCAACCAGACGCCCGCAACGTACGAGAACATCCATCGCGCGCTCCTCGCGGGCTTGCTCACCAACATCGGTATCAAAGGCGAAAATCACGAATACCTGGGTGTCCGCGATCGCAAGTTCAACATCTTTCCCGCCTCGGCGCTCTTCAAGTCCGCGCCAAAGTGGATCATGGCTGCCGAAATGGTCCAGACCACTCGCCTGTATGCCCGCACCGTCGCGCGAATACAGCCCGAGTGGGTCGAGCGTTTGGCCGGCCACCTGCTCAAGCGCTCCTACACCGCCCCACATTGGAATGCCAAGTCTGCTCACGTCGAAGCATACGAAAAAGTGACGCTGCAAGGCTTGACCATCGTTCCCAAGCGCCGCGTTCACTTTGGCAAGCTTGACCCCGATCTCTCGCGCGAATTGTTCATTCAGCATGCCTTGGTCGAAGGACAATTCCAGACTCGAGCCCCGTTTTTCCAGCACAATCGCGATCAAGTTGCCGAGGTTTGCCGGCATCAGGCCAAGACCCGGCGGAGGGATCTGTCGATCGATTCCGATCAGCAGTTCGCCTTCTACGACCAGCGCATCCCTCGCGGCATTATGAACGGGCCACTCTTCGAAAAGTGGCGCGCCAAGGCCGAGCGCGATGATCCGCAGTTGCTGTTCATGTCTCGCGATGATCTGGTCCCGCGCCACGCCCGACTTGCCGATGCGGACAGTTTTCCAGATTCCATTCCGTTCAGCGGCCTCGACATCCACCTCGACTACCGCTTCGAGCCGGGCCACCCTGAAGATGGCCTAACCCTGATCGTGCCCCTGGAGGCGATGAAGTACGTTCAACCCCAGCAAGCCGATTGGCTGGTGCCCGGCCTGCTGCGCGAGAAAACCATCGCGTTGATCAAGTCGCTTCCAAAAGAAATGCGCCGCCATTTCGTTCCCGCCCCCGATGTTGCTGATGCGTGCCTAAGAACCATCGAATTCGGCCAAGGCGCGCTCACCGACCAACTCGCCGCAGCGCTGGGCAGACTCACTGAGGTTCGTGTTCCCTCCACGGCGTGGAACCCGAGCGCCCTGCCCGACAATCTGCGCCCCAACTATCGAGTGATCGATTCCGAGGGCGCCGCGCTCGCCCATGGGCGCGATTGGGATGCGCTTCGCCGCCAGCTCGGCCCGCAAGCCGAGCGCCAGCTGGCCTCGTCCCTCCGCTCCGAGCACGATCGCGATTTCATCACGACCTGGGACTTTGGCGACATGCTGGATCGCGGTTCGGTCGAAATCCGGCGCAGATCGACAACGTGGCGCGCCTTCCCCGCTTTGATTGACAAGGGCAAGAGCGTGTCACTCCAAATGGTGGAGAATCAAGCCGAGGCTCGGATCGCCACTCGCGCGGGCATTCGGAGACTCTTCGTTCTACAAGTCGACCAAGAGCTTGCCATGCAGGTTGAGTACCTGCCGAATTTCGATCAAATGGTCTTGCACTTCGCCCCGCTCGGGACATCGCATCAGCTGAAAGCCGACCTGATCGACCTCATCGCCGACCGCGCCTTCCTCGGCGATCTGCCTCCGATCCTGACTCAGGTCGAATTTGAGCGCCGCCTGCGCAGCCGATGGGAGAATCTCTGGCCTGCCGCACGCGACGTCGGCGACCTGATCGGCCGCATCCTCGAGGGCCATCATCAGCTTGATGTGCAATTGGCTGGAATCGATAACCCGCTTCTAGTCCCCGCGCTCGATGACATCCGCTTTCAGCTCAAGCACCTCCTGGCCGATCGATTCCTGCTCACCACGCCTCTGGCATGGCTGGAGCACTTCCCTCGATTCCTCAAGGCCATCGCCACTCGACTACGAAAGCTCTCCAGCGGCGGACTCGCCCGCGATCAGCAGGCGATCTCACAGATTCAAGAGCACTGGGACAAATTCGATCAGCGCCGTCAGCAGCACCAACTGCATGGATTGCACGATCCGGAGCTCGAGCGCTATCGCTGGATGATCGAGGAGCTTCGCGTTTCTCTCTTTTCCCAGGAGCTTGGAACCTCGATTCCAGTTTCGGTCAAGAGACTGAACGCTCAGTGGGACCAAGTCCAGGGGTGATTTTCCCAAACGCACGGATCGGGAATAGCGACAGGAACCACTTTCGCTCAAATGGAATTTCCCAAGCGGCTTCTACTCCAGTGGCTGCAAGTCGCCTGTGAAGACATATCCGTTCACGGGCTTCTCGATCAGCGAGTAGCTGCTGCCTGATTCGACAAGCCTCACTTTCGTTCCCACAGTCAACGTCCCATCCTGCGGCCGAGCCTGTTGCGGCCCGTCGATGTAGTACGCCGTGTCCTTGGTTACCACATGCGTGAATCCGCCGCCCTTGCAACTGCCGAAGCCCAGGCACACCACCAGAGCGATGACGCACCATAGAGCAAGATGAACATGTTTCATTTTTGTCTCCTGTTCTCGTTCGCTTGCCAACGCTTGAGCGCCTGCAGCTCCTCGGCGGCGGGGAGCCGCTGAGTATAACGCCCGCACGCGAATCGCGCTCCAATCAGTGCTTCACACGAAAAGAGCCGCCTCTTTCAAGGCGGCTCTTTGGAACATCAGTGAAACGGCTCGCCTTCCCTAGCGCTTCGCCGGCTCCTCCTCATGCCCAAAGAACATGGGATAGCCGCGGAACCCGCCGATGTCATCGGTGTTGTAGATGTACTGAGCGTCGAGCGCCTTGTCGATGCGCACCTTGCATTCCGACACGTGCGCCAGCGTGTAAGGATCGATCTTCGATGAATCCTTCAGCAGCTTCTCAATCTTGCCGCTTAGTTCGCGCAGCTTGAACACGCTCAGGTTGGACACAACCTTCTCAGACGCTCCAAACCCGCCGTTGGGCAAGCTCAGATCGATCAAACGCTCCAGGTGTTCGCGCTGAAGGTTTCGCCTCAAGCTCGAGATCATCGGCTTGCGGGCGCTGTAGCCCGATCCCACGCTCTGGTTCGTCTCCGACCAGATCGCATCGCTGATGCCGAAGATGACTTCTGGCAACGTCAGCGCATCGCTGTCGCCGGGCACTCGGAACTCATTGTCGAACACGCGGTTCAAGCGGGTCGGGTTCATGACCATCGTGAGGGCTGCAGCCTGCAAGCTGAGGATTCGATCGTGCACCGGCCAGGTCGGGTCTTCGAAAATCTGATACTGGCCGCCTTCATCCCACCACTTGTCGACGGTCATCTTCGCCAGAAGCTCGGGCGTGAGGCCGTAGGCGTCGTCCTTGAACGCGTTGTCGATGACAAACGTCAAGGCGCGGCGTTGTTGCTCGACCGAAACAGGTGTGACGGGGTCGCGGTTTCCCGGATCTCCCTTCTTGTCTCGGTTTACGTTCGAGCCCCCGATCCAGTTGGCCGCGATGCTGACAGCGCCGAAATGCCGGCCCAGCAGAATCTCGTACCCTTCGCGCGCCTTCGACCAGCTCTCGCCGTCCTTGACCATGCGATCCAGGATCTTGCCGCGCAGGTCCTTCACCAGCCGCAACTGTGAGTCCGCGTAGTCGAGCGGATTGGCCCCGTAGTCGAATCGCCTTGCCAACGGATCAGGACCCCAAGTGTCTTCATCGGTCGCATACGGCAATAGTTCTTCGCTCACCTTCGCCAGAATCGGCTTCAGATCGCTCTCGAAGCTGTATCCGTATTCAATGGCCCAGTAGTCGTACGGGCCGATGGTCACCATCGTCCAATCGCCCTGCACCGGGCCGTCGCCGAAGTTGATGTTGATCGGGTTGTAGTCCATGACCGAGCCGGTCTGGGCCTTGCCCTTGAACTCCGGCGTGTTGATTTCCTTCACGCTGTAAATGCTCGATGCCTTGAAGTTGTGCCGAAGCCCCATCACGTGACCGGCCTCGTGCATCACAACATCCTTGAGCAGTGGCCCAATGAACCATTCAGGCACGCCGTCCAGGACATCGCCTTCGACCTTCGGCGCATCCTCGCGGTTTGTGCCTGCTGCCAGTTCCGCGAACAGATCTGGAGCCAAACGGAACATCGCCACATCGATCGACTTGGCCATCGCGTGCATGCACATGCCGTTCATCTGGCTTACGCGGCCCGACAAGCCGTCATACAGGTCATCTCCCATGAGCGTCGGGTCAGCCTGTACCGCAGGGTGGCCCCCAAAGTACTCCGGACCATGGTTCGCATGATCCATCGCCAGTTGCTTGATCATGTTGTCGCGATCCGGAGGCGAAGCCAAACGAACGCGAGGGTCCCATTTGGGTCGCGTCGCCAGCCACGCATACGTCTCCGGCCCCAAGCCTTCCATGGCCGTCTGCGGAATGATCTTCTGCCAGGCCCGAACCCAGCTGGTGATGAACCCTTCATCCATCACAATGTCGGCATCGATGATCTGACCCGTGCGTGGATCGACCCGCGAAGGCCCAATCGCAAAGCCCATGCCGGCATTCGTCCACAGCACGAAGTTGTACCGCGCGTCCTCTGGATCCTTATCCATGTGCGCACCGGTTCGAGCATCCTGCTGATACACCTCAATCGCGTTTGTAATCCCGCACTTCTCGAACGCCCGGTTCCACTCAAGAACGCCATCGCGAACCCACCGGCGATACCGCACCGGAATCGTGTGCTCCAGATAGAACACAATCGGTTCCTTCGGCGGGCTCAACTTCAACTTCGGATCAGCTTTTTCAAGCTTCCACCGGTTAACGTAGCGAACCCACGGCGTGTCCGCTCCAGCGTTGCCGACATCTCGGTGTGTGGTGGCGAAATAGCCAACACGTGTGTCCGCCACGCGCGGTTGATATCCGGTGTTCTCCGGAATCGAGCTGATCGAGTAGTACAGCGTGACCAACCGGCCGCCCATGATCGGCAGCTCGAATCCAAGCTCAACGTTGCGCGGGTAGGCCTTCGCCTTCACGATGCTCGCCAGGCTCGGGTTGGCGCCGTTCACCATCCCGCCGAAAAAGTTCGAGCCTTGTCCCAGCAGCAGGCCATCCATGTCGATGACCGGTCCGCCGTTTGGCCCCATGCACACGATCGGCACCGACAAGATCACGCGATCGGTGAACACGCGGTCGCGGCCCTTGGTCGATTCCAGATCGCCCGTGGTTCTCACCGCGATGTTGGGCTCAATAAGCGCCAGCTGCTTGTCATATCGCTTCCATTGCGCGTACATGTCGCCGGTCTGCACGCCGGAGAACTGCGTGCCGCCGGCCACCGTGAATGCAATGAACAGCCGCTGCGAATCGAAGTTGCGCGGCAACTCCGCCAGCATCTGCGAATCTTTCTGGCGCGTGTAGATCGTGTAGAGGCTGGCTTCGCCATCCGCAGTCGAGATCACCTTGGTGAAGTCCTTTGATACGTCTTCCCATTTGGGAAACTCTTCTGGTGTCGATGGTCCAGACCCACCGCCTTGCATCTGCGCCATCCGCGCCGCAATCTCCGGCGGAAGTTGGTCGGGCTCGTTCGGATTCCCCGACGTCGGCTTGTTCGGTTCGGCGGCCATCGCTGCCAGCGTTATCGCCGCCGCGCTCAGTGGCGCCACCATCGCGAGTTTTGTTCCGCGCTTCATTCGTGCTGATCTCCTTGCCTGCGCTTGCGATTCATTGCCAACCACTTTGGCCAATCCCCAAGCGCAAAGTGTACCTCAATACTGCCACGATACGGCAACGGCGGGCCCGTTAGCCGCACAAACTCAACGTTGAAAATGTGAGATTTCCAGCCTGCCTGCTTATTTCTCGGCCATTGGCGCGCGAAACGTCACCCAACAGCGCCATGGGCCTCCACCTTCTATGAACGCACCGATTATAGGTTGCTTGCGGCCCGATTGTTCGATTTGTTATCGGAGTTGTCGGTCGTTCTTCCGGGATGCTCCTGCCCGCACAAGTCCTTCGGAATTGCCGCTCGAAGGCCGCTCCCGGCTCGCCCGCGACCAAACCCCTGTTCGGATCGCGAAAAGGCCTAAACTGCCGACATGTCCACCAACGCCGAGCTGGCCCGCATCTTTTCCGAGATGGCCGCGGTCCTCGAGCTGACCGACGCCAATGTCTTCCGGGTGAACGCTTACAGCAATGCCTCCCGGCTGATTCGCGACCTGACCATCGATCTTGGCGAGGTCGCGTCCGACAAGAAAAAACTCACGGCCATTCAGGGCATTGGCCAAGGGCTTGCCGCGAAGATTGCCGAGTACTGCCAGACCGGAAGGGTGAAGGAACACGATGAGCTTGTGGCGACGGTCCCACCGGGCATCCTCGACCTCACCCGCATCCCAGGCATCGGCCCCAAGACCGCCAAGCTGCTCTGGGAAAAATGCGGTGTCACCGACCTCCAATCTCTCAAAGAGAAGATCGACAGCGGCGCCCTCGTCGGCATGCCACGAATGGGCGAGAAAACCGTCGCCAACATCAAGCAATCCCTCGAGTTCCTCTCCAAATCCACCGAACGCGCCCGGCTGGGTGATGCACTGCCCCTGGCCGAGAACCTGATTGAGTTCCTCAGCCAGGTGAAGGGCGTCAAGCGCATCGAATGTGCCGGCTCGCTACGTCGCGGCGCTGAAACCATTGGCGACATCGACCTGTTGGCGAGCACCTCCGAGCCTGCGCTGCTCGCCGAAACCTTCAGATCGATGCCGATGGTCGAACAAGTCATCGGCTCAGGTGAGACTAAGGTCTCCGTGCGACTGGTTCGGGGCATCCAGATTGACTTGCGCATCATCGATGAATCATCGTTCGGCGCTGCGATGATGTACTTCACCGGATCCAAGCAGCACAACATTCGTCTTCGCGAACGCGCCGTGAAGAAAAAAATGCGCCTGAACGAATACGGTCTGTTTTCCGCTGACAAAGTTGAAGATGACGAGGATGATCGCCCGCCTCAAAAGCGCGGCATCAAACCCATCGCCGCCAAAACTGAAAACGAAATCTATAAGGCCCTTGGCCTCCCACTCATCCCACCGGAACTTCGCGAAGATCGCGGCGAGCTGGATCGCTCCATTCCCAAACTCATCGAGCTCGAGGACGTCAAGGCCGAGCTCCACGCCCATACCACTGCGTCAGATGGCCATTGGTCCATCGAGCAGCTCATCGATCACGCCAAACAGCGCGGCTTCCACACCATCGCCATCACCGATCACTCCAAGTCCAGCATCCAGGCCAACGGTCTTTCTCCCGAGCGCCTGCTCAAACACATCGACGCCGTTCGCGAAGCGGCGGCGAAAGTCAAGGGCATCACGGTGCTCGCCGGTTCTGAAGTGGACATTCTCAACGACGGCCG
>JAKEEP010000285.1 GCA_022616475.1 Phycisphaerales bacterium
CCAGATCAGAGCGGTCAAATCCCCCTCTCCCTTTGGGAGAGGGCCGGGGTGAGGGCAGAGAGTCTTGTGCGCCACCAACGTGGGCGCGTGCGTGATTCAAAATTGCCCTCACCCCCAACCCCTCTCCCAAAGGGAGAGGGGGGCATGGGTGCATAATCCTCCAGAGGGAGAGGGGCTTTCAGAGTGGTCGAACAGCGCGCATATCGTGCTTGACTTCCAGCACGCTGCGCAGGTTGCACAGTTGCCAGCGCCAGCTCTCGGCCTCTTCAGCCATGGCGATCAACGACTCCACATCGTCTTTGAATGGGCCCTGGCGGAGCGAGATTCGGGACCCTTTTTCCACGCTCGGCTGCACATGCCAATAGACCGGCGCGTGCACATCGTTGATGTCGGCGTACCAATCCCAGACGATTCGACCGCCCGGGTTGTAGTCCAGGATCGCCACCGTCGAGGTCTTGGTGCAATCAGCATCCCAACAGAAGACAATTTCCCCGCCTTGGCGCAAGTCGATTTGAGCGGCCACGGGAAACCATCGGCTCAGCCCTTCGGCGGTCGTAAGGCACGCGAAGACCTCATCGTGGTGCATGGCGATGGTCTCGCGAAGCGTCACCCATATTCCATCGTCATCGCGTCGAATCATGTTGGATCATGGTGAAATGCGTGAAGCCGCCATCGGCGACTCGCCGCCGCGAGGTTGAGTTTTTCGAGTCGATGGTGAGGTGGACTTTGGTGATCTGCTGGCCGAGGCGCCTTGCCTGCCAGGTGTGAGCGAGACCGACTCCACCTCATGAGCAGTCAAGTCATCGTAGGTTTCGCGGCGTCTCACGAGCGTCATTTGGTCGCCGTCGACCAACACTTCCGCCGGCAGTGGCATGGTGTTGTAGCGACTCGCCATCGACATGCCGTACGCTCCGGCAGTGAAGACGGCAAGCAAGTCGCCGCGCTGCACCGGGGGGAGCGGGCGATCGATCGCGAGGAAGTCCCCGCTTTCGCAAATCGGGCCCACCACATCGACGGGGGCCAAGCCTGGCACATCCATCTTCTCCAATCGCCGCGCCGGCACCTGCCGCGCGTCAACCTTGGCCGGCCAAATGAAGTGAAACGATCCGTAGTGCGAAGGCCGAATCAGATCGTTCATCCCGCCATCGCAGATGACAAAGGTCTTGTCGCCTGAGGTCTTCACGTACATCACTCGAACCAAAAGGATGCCTGCGTTGGCTGCGATCGTGCGCCCCGGCTCCAGAATGATCCTCAGTCCCTTGCGAACTCGACCTTCAAGCAATGGCACAATCTCCTTGGCGTAGTCGGCCGCCAGGGGTGACTGATCGGATTGATAGTCGGCGCCGAAGCCGCCGCCAAGGTCGAGCATTTCGATCCGATGGCCACCACGTTCCAGTTCATCAATCAGCTCAATGGCCTTGCGGATCGCTTGCACGTAAGGCTCGACCGAGTAGACCGGCGAGCCGATGTGCAGGTGAAGTCCCGTGAGTGTGCAGTGGCCATCGCGGCCGTACTTCTTGAAGAAGGCCTTGGCGCGCTCGATATCGACGCCGAACTTCGTTTCCTTCTTGCCGGTCGAGGTGTAGCGATGGGTCTTGGGATCGACATCGGGGTTGACTCGAAGTGCGCCCCGGCATCGCTTGTTCAACTTCCTGGCGATGGCGCTGATGTTCTCGAACTCGGCTTCCGACTCGACGTTGAGCCAGCCGACGCCTGCCTCGATCGCCTGGCGAATCTCGGCATCGGTCTTCCCCACGCCCGCGTACACGCAATTCTCAGCGCCCACGCCGGCCAGAAGCGCGCGATGCAGCTCACCCCCGCTGACCAGGTCCATCCCCGCGCCGCGCTCCGCCAAAACCCGGCAAATGGAAATGTTCGGGCAACTCTTGATCGAGAAGCAGATCAACGGATCGAGCGCCGCGAAGGCCGTTGCCAGGCGATCGTAATGATCCAACAGCGTGGCCTTCGAATAGATGTACACGGGGGTGCCGGCCGCAGCGGCCAGGGCATCCATGCTCACCGATTCGCAATAGAGCTCACCGTTCTTGTATGCAAAATGGTCCATAGGTGGCCAAAGCTGGAGTTGGGGCAGATTCTAGCCACTTTGGTTGATGGACGTGCAGGATGCAGATGGACGTGATGCAGATCGAGTCGATCACGCGCGATCGATCCTCTCGGAGAGAAGTGGATCCATCAAGAGCATGCGACCTTGAGCATCGAGAAAATCGTCGATGCAAATCTCCGGCGGCAGCGGTCCGAATTCCATTCCAATCAGATAGTCAAGATTGCTCATCGATTGGCAGGTCGCGATGAAGACGCAAGCCAAAGCGGCTGTTCCATCCGGCCGGACGATCTGCATGACGCCGGTTGTGCCGGGACAGAGAAACTGGCGGCCGATGATGCTGATGCCGCTGAAGGAGATGTCCACGGCGCGGTATACCATCGGAGCACGTGGCTCTCCTGAAGGACCAACCACCGAAATGGCGACGAGCGCATCGTACGGCACCCGCGGCGCGGCACGCCTCTCCGGACGCACAACTTGGTGGGTACATACCTCGCGAGCGTCAGTCGAAGTGAGTTGCTGCAGTTGCGCCATTCCCGCGTCCTCCGAAGCCATCGCACGGAGACTTATCGGCAGTTCACGAGTTAAAGTTTGCTTCGCGGCAGGGTCCAGTGGTGATTATCGAACGGACGCCGCGGTTGGCGGGCCAGTGTCACCCGATTGCCGCCGGGCAACTAGCTCGGAAATACCCATCCACGCGCCGTAGCCGTTCCAGCCTGCGAAAATGATCAGCAACAATGGATGGATCGCAATGTGCTGCGTGTCGGCGATGTCCAGGATGGCGACGATGAGAAACGACACGGCGCTCAACATGCTCACGATGCAATACAGCGCGTTGCCGGCGACTGGCGCGAAGAAAGTGATCAGGCCACAGATCAAGAACCCGATCGCCGCCCCCTTCAACGTCCAATCCAGCAGCGCAACGAAGAACAAGAACTGCCCCGTGGTGCCGCTGTAGTAGATCCACGAAGTGGTGAACCCAAAGAAGCCGAAGATCGCCGCGCTGAGCAGCATGATCCCCGGGCCGGCACCAATGGTACGGTTCATGGTTGCACGCTCCATTCACCGCCGAAACTCGTAAGGACAGGCAAGCGGCGACAGCCGAACGATCATCATACCGATTCCATCGGTGGGCACGTGCAATACAAGTTCCGATCGCCGTACGGATTGTCAATCCGTCCCACGTGCGGCCAGAACTTGTGATCCCTCAGCCAGGGTGCTGGGAACGCCGCCTGCTCGCGCGAGTACTTGTGCGGCCATTGATCGGCAGCGACCGCGGCCATCGTGTGCGGCGAGTGCTTCAAGGCATTGTCGTTCCGATCGGCCCTGCCCTGCTCAATCGCGCGGATTTCTTCGCGAATCGAGATCATCGCATCGCAAAAGCGATCCAGCTCGGCCTTCGATTCACTTTCGGTCGGCTCGATCATCAGCGTCCCCGGAACCGGGAAGCTCATCGTCGGCGCATGGAAGCCGTAGTCGATCAACCGCTTGGCAATGTCCTCCACCTTGATGCCCGCTGAGTCCTCAAACGCGCGGCAATCGGCGATGAACTCGTGCGCCACCAGCCCATTGTGATTCGTGTACAGAATGTCGTAATGACCTTGCAGCCGCTTGGCCATGTAGTTGGCGTTGAGGATCGCGACTTCGCTGGCGTGCTTGAGGCCGGTTGGTCCCATCATCGCGATGTACATGTACGAGATCGGCAGGATGCTGGCCGAGCCGTAGGGCGCCGCTGATACAGCGCCATTGCTGCCAAAGCCACGGGATTCCAATCCCGTGGTTCCGTTTTCAGTGCCAACCGGATATGCCGGAAGAAACGGCGCCAGATGTTTCGCCACACCGATCGGTCCCATCCCCGGCCCACCGCCGCCATGTGGAATGCAAAACGTCTTGTGCAAGTTGAGATGGCACACATCCGCCCCGATGTCGCCGGGCCGGCAAAGCCCAACTTGGGCGTTCATGTTCGCGCCGTCCATGTACACCTGCCCGCCGTGGTCGTGCACGATCTTGCAGATTTCCTTGATCGATTCTTCGAACACGCCGTGCGTTGATGGATACGTGATCATCAAGCAGGACAAATCGCTCTTGTGCTCCGCTGCCTTGGCGCGCAAATCGCCGACATCGACGTTGCCCTTGTCATCGCACGCGACCGCGACGACCTTCATCCCCGCGATTACCGCGCTGGCGGGATTCGTGCCGTGAGCGGAAACTGGAATGAGACAGATGTTGCGCTTGCCCTGCCCGCGCGATTCGTGATAGGCGCGAATCGCCAGAAGCCCAGCGTACTCGCCTTGCGAACCCGCGTTGGGCTGGAGCGACACAGCCGAAAATCCTGTGATCTCCGCCAGCCAGCTTTCCAACCGCTTGAACATCTCCGCGTAGCCCACCCACTGCTCCGGCGGCGCGTACGGATGCATCCGGCCGAACTCGGGCCAAGTCACCGGCAACATCTCACTGGTCGCATTGAGCTTCATCGTGCACGAGCCGAGCGCAATCATCGACTGCGCCAACGACAGATCGCGCGACTCAAGCTTCTTGATATACCGCAGCATCTCCGTTTCGGAGTGATGTGTGTTGAAGACGGGATGTGTGAGAAAGGCAGTCGTCCGACCAAATTTCTGTTGAAGTTCATCGTCGGCTTCTGAAGTTTGAAAGAGTTCTTTCACGCCGAAGCCAATTGGCTGATCGCCATTGAAAGCCAGCAACAATTCCCTGACATCATCAGCGGTTGTCGTCTCATCGAACGAAACCGAAATCCATTCGATTCCCGTCACCCTCTCGTCCGGATACTTGCCCATGAACCGGAGGTTGATATTCCTGCGCGAGGCGCACTCCATAATCTGTGCTGCACCGTAGCTGGTTGGCTCAACTTCGACCGTATCAAAGAATCCCTTTGACGTATCGACTTCGTGACCTAACCGCGCAGCACCTTCTGCGAACGCGCTCGCCAACGCGTGAACGCGCCGCGCAATCCGCTTTAGCCCCTCCGGTCCGTGATACACCGCATACATGCTCGCCATGATCGCCAGCAGCACCTGGGCCGTGCAGATATTCGATGTCGCGCGCTCGCGCTTGATGTGCTGCTCGCGCGTCTGAATCGCCATGCGGTAGGCAACATTGCCGTGAACATCCTTCGAAACCCCGATCAACCGTCCCGGCAGCTTGCGCACATACTCATTCTTCGTCGCGATGAACGCCGCGTGCGGGCCGCCAAACCCCATCGGCACGCCAAATCGCTGAGCTGAACCCACCGCGATGTCCGCTCCCCACTCTCCCGGCGGCTTGATCAGTGTCAGCGCCAAAAGGTCGGTCGCGTAGACCACGAGCGCTCCCGCAGCGTGCGCTTTCTGCACAACAGCGCCGTAGTCGCAAATCCGGCCATCGGTCGCGGGATATTGCACCAGCACGCCGCACAATTCATCAAACGATTTCAACTCATCAACGGGCCCAACAAAGATCTTCACCCCCATCGACTTCCCGCGCGTCTTCACCACCTCAACAGTCTGCGGATGACAATCATCAGCCACAAAGAACAAGTGCTTCGCCCCCTCATGCCCACCAGCAACCGAATGGCACATCGCCATCGCCTCAGCCGCCGCCGTCGCTTCATCCAATAGCGATGCATTCGCCACCGGCAACCCCGTCAAGTCGCTCACCATCGTCTGAAAGTTCAGCAGCGCCTCCAGCCGACCCTGCGCGATCTCGGCCTGGTACGGCGTGTACTGCGTGTACCAACCCGGACTCTCCAGAATGTTCCGCTGAATCACCCCCGGAACGATCGTGTCGTAATACCCCATCCCGATGAACGAACGGTTCACCTTGTTCTTGGCGGCGATCGATTTCAGCTCCTGGAGAGTCTCAAGCTCACCGCGCCCATCGTGAGTGCCCTCCAGCTTCAACGGCCGGCGCAGCCGAATCGATTCCGGCACCGTGGCATCGATGAGCTCATCCAGCGAATCGAATTCCAGAGTCGCCAGCATCTGCCGGATGTCGTTGGCATCGGGCCCGATGTGACGATGAACGAACGTATCGGATGGTTGCAGAACGCTCTCAGCGTTTGCAGGAATCGCCTCCTTCGCAGGGCCGCGCTCGTTGGGCTTGGGTGCGGCCTTCGGCGATTTGGTGGTTTGGGTATGAGTCATGAGTCTTGCGTTGTCGAATCAGGGCGACTTGCCGAATCCAAGCCGCTCTTCCAGGCGGGGCAGGAGGTATTGATCACGGGATTCACACGCCTGGAAGGCGGTCTTGTGTGCGAACTACAATTCCAAACGTCCAGGCTCGGATCATAACTATATTCTCGTGACTCCGGACCAGCAACGCGTGGACAACGCAGTGGTAGACTTACTCAATGCGGCGATGTGAAGCGCACAACCGCACCGCCTTAACCCGTCCTATTCGAGAAAGATGCAGATGATCAACTTATCGTCGGCCACCAAACACCTTCGCCCTGTTATTTCCACGACTTGCCTCGTTGCGTGGGCGTTGACGATCTCGATCGGTTGTTCATCCCACCGTGAGCTCAATAGCACCACGTCGGAGGCCGATGGCATCAAATCGGCAGCCGCCACAACTCCCGCCGCCGCCGGGGCAATTCAAGATGCGCACTCCGAGCTTCTCGAGCATGACCACGCGCATGGCGCCGTCGTCGAAGCGCCAGCCAATATTCGGGAGTTTTCGCCTGCCGAATCGGCCGTCGCCAGCGCCGTCTTGGCTGACAAAATCGATCTGCGTCGAGTTTTCGAAGACTTGGGCCCTGATGCCACGCTGTGGTACCAGCACGTGCAAACGCTCGCCAACCCGTTCTTTGGCGGCCGCGAGCCGGGCACTCGCGGCGACAAACTCGCAGCCGAGTACATCGAGTTCTATTTCAAACATTGCGGCCTTGAGCCCATTTTCTCTTCAGGCAGCGCCCAGCCCGATGGCGCCGCACCAGGAGCCTTGTCCTACCTACAACCCTTTGACTTCAGGTCTCCCAATCCCGATGTGACGGTGCTTGATGTGGCGACCTCGATCCACGGCGAGCCTTTCGTTGATGGCACTGATTTCACCGTCATGGCCAACTCGGCAAACGGAAAGGTCACCGCGCCAGTGGTTTTTGTCGGCTACGGCATCGAAAACGGCAAAGACGGCTACACGAGCTTCGACGACGAGACCGACCTAAAGGGCCGCATCGCGATGGTGCTGCGCTATGAGCCACTGGATGAGAACGGCAAGAGCCGCTGGAGTACCGCACGATTCAGCCGCCATGCCGGCATTGGAACCAAACTCGGAAACCTCGCCGAGCGCGGCGCGGCGGCGATCGTCCTCGTCAATCCGCCAGGAGCGGTCGACGGCCGTACCGGCCTTGATTCGCTGAAAGAAAGCGGCCGCTTCGGCAGGCGGATGGACATTCCGGTCTTCCAGTTCTCGCCCGAGGCCGCCGAGCGAATTCTCATGGACGGCACGCACGAGAAGCGCGACTTGCTGGCCTGGCGACGACTTGCTGATGAGGGCCAGATCAAGACCGTCGCGCTCGACCCCGCTGTTGAACTCACGCTGCTCAGCGACCTTGAAGTGCACGATCGGCTCCAGACCCAGAATGTCGCGGCAGTTCTTCGCGGCAAGGGAAACACAGCGGATGAGTGGATCGTCATCGGCGCTCACTACGACCACCTCGGTTATGGCTACACCGGAACTCGACCGGAGCATGTCGGACAACTCCATCCTGGCGCCGATGACAATGCCTCTGGCACGGCCGCCATGCTGGTCACCGCCGGCCGCCTCGCTGAGCGATATGAGGCGGCATCGGATGACCAAGACCTCAGGTCAATCTTGTTCATCGCTTTCAGCGGCGAAGAGGCCGGCCTCCATGGCTCCAAGTACTTCGTCGAGCACTCCCCCATCGGCAACGACGCCACGACCCTGATGATCAACATGGACATGGTCGGCCGGCTTCGCAGCGACAACCTTCTGATCCAAGGAATCGGAACAGCCGAGAACTTCGACGACGTTCTCCAGCCGCTCTTCGACCGCAGCGGCTTGACGATTTCCATCACGCCCGGCGGCTCAGGGCCGTCGGATCATTCCAGCTTCTTCAACAGGGACATTCCGGTGCTGTTCCTGTTCACCGGAGCGCACGATGAGTATCACAAGCCGTCGGACCAGGCGTATACCGTGAATCCCGCCGGCGCCGTGAAGGTGATCGATCTGTTGGAATCGATCGCCTATGAAGTTGCATCGTTGCCTGAGAGTCAACGGATTCAGTTCGCCAAGAGCACTGAGGCTGCCGATGTGCATGCGGCCGCGTCGGGGCCGGGCATGGGGTTCAAGGTCAGCCTGGGCACATCGCCCGACTACACGGCCGAGCTCGAAACCGGCATGCGCGTGGACGGGGTTCGACCGGGCAGCAGCGCTGAGCTTGGTGGCATTCAAGCCGGCGACATTCTCTTGACCTGGAATCGACAGGAGATCGACGGCCCCGCAGGCCTCGCCAAGTTTCTCGGCCAGCACGAGCCGGACGACAAGGTCAAAATCGTCCTCCAGCGCGGCGACCAAGAAGTTACCGTCGAAGTGACCCTCCAATCACGCGCGGCTCAATAGAAGCCGCCCCAGAACCCTCTCCCTCTGGGAGAGGGCAGGGTGAGGGCCGATCGCGATTGATTGGTGCCTCGGAGTTTTGTGAGTGTCCAACACTCAAAAGGGGAGAGGGAATTTCACCCAACCCAAAAAGGCGACGGGCCCTTCTCTCGAAGGGCCCGCCATGGGGGCTGTGGACGTAAGCCGAATTCTGTTCCTCCGGAACCGATTGCTCGATTCCGGGGGCGGCGATCATTCCTCTGGGACCGATGTCGCCATCGGCCTCGAGCACGCTACCCGTTCCATCTCATCGCTGAGGGCCGCGGACCACGGTCAGTCACACACTTTCATGTGAGACTATGAAACTGCTTGCGCTTGCACGCGGTGGGGTTTGCCGTGCCTCGATTGTCGCCAATCGAGCGGTGCGCTCTTACCGCACCGTTTCACCCTTACCCGCCGGAGGCGGGCGGTCTATTCTCTGTGGCACTTTCCCTGGCTCGCCATCCAGAGCCGGTGGGCGTTACCCACCACCGTGTCCTGCCGTGTTCGGACTTTCCTCCCGCTGCCCCTTTCAGAGCGGCGAGCGATCACCTGTCCACATCTTAATCATAGGCGCAATGATGCCAGAGAATTAACTCGGACGCGAAAGAATCGCATCGCGTATCGGCATCACGATGTTGGGGATCACCCGTTCCTGCGCCAAGCTTTCGATGTGCGTGCTCAGCGACTTGAACGTCGTGGCAAAATCCTCCATAGTCTTGAGCGGTCCGTATTGCCGAACCATCAGATACACGCTGATCGGCTCATCCTCATAGCGCCCGTTGGAAACCTCACGCGCGCTGGTGCGGGTCTTGATCTCGACGAACGCCTGAAGATCGCATTCCCCGTTGAGCGAGAACCCGATGAACGGCTGGGCTTCGAGCACCGCCTCGTCATCGGCGCACACCATCGAAGCCAGTGGCGAATTGGCCAGCAGCGCATCAAAGACCACTTCATTGCGGTTGCGCTCGGCTTGCAGATCGAACCCGAACACCAACTCGATGAACTCGACATCGAGCGGACTAATGGAAAGGAAGTACGGCCCGACATCCAAAATGAGCTTGTGCAGCTTGTACGCCTGATCGAGCGTTTCCGGATTCACCCAACCGCTGCGAATGGTGGTCTTCCGCAGAGCCAGCCAACTGTATTGTGAGGATTGCTCGGCCGACTCCAGCGCGACTTCGGCGTCGTAGCGGCGAAACCGCTCCATGTTGGGCAATTCCTTGCGCACGCGGCCGAACATGTCCAACACCGTCTCGCGCGATGTGGGAACATCCAGCTTCAAGGAAAGCTTCTGATTGATGTAGAAATCGGTGCACAGCGCACCGTAACTGGTCGCCATCGAGCGCTCCTATGGAAAAACGGCGGCGATACTGTAGCGACAACCTGATGACCGCGGAGAACCGATCACACAGGCGTCGCGACTTCGCTGATATCGGGCTGGTTGCTGGTGCGCCGCACCGGCTGGAGCTTGAGGTAGGTGAGCGATCGCCACAACCATTCAGCTGGTCCATAGCGGAAGTGTCGCAGCCAGACATTGGAAACGATCACTTGGAACACCCAGATGGCCACGACAATGCCCGCCGTTTGCACTCGCGTCAACGAGCCCCAAAGCCCGAATCCCCATCCATAGAAGATGATCGAGCACAGCACGGAATGCGTCAGGTAGTTCGTCAGCGCCATCTGGCCTACCGGCGCCAAAGCGCGCAAGACACGGCTCACCGCTCCCGAGCGCCACAACAGCATGATCGCCCCGATGTGGCCCAAGGCGACCAGAATGCTGCCGACATAGTTGAACACCCAGTCCGATTTGAACATCGCGACAATGTCGAATTCGTGCGCCTGTATTTGACGCGCGCCCCAATAGATCAGGGGCAGTCCGACGACATACCCGACAGCAGCCATGTTCAAATACAGCCGCGTCGAACAACTGCCCGACAGCACCTTCCACTTCCACAGCGCCATGCCCAGCAACATCATGCCCATCGCGCGCCAGAAGATCATGGTGGGAAACAAAAAGGTCTGCATGAAGATCGAGTCGGCCGCGCGAACCTGGAACAAATCCCAGTAGCTCCCAAGATAGGCGGCGGCTTCCTCAGCTTTCGCTTCGTCATCGGGCGCAAAGCCCCGCTCGAGTTCGCGCCAGGCCTCGAGCATCGCTTGCTCAGACTCCGACGGCGTTTTGCCTTCGGCGAGCGCTGCCTCAGCGGATCGGGCTGCGTCGCGCGCGCTTTCGAAGAACTGACCCTCCATCACCGAGATCGCCACACCGATCGCCAGAAACACGCCGGCGCTCACGATCAGCGCACGCGGCCGCAGCCGCCGGAACAGATAAACAACCGCGCCGCAAATCGCGTAGCTGAACAGGATGTCTCCCGACCACAGCAGGTAGGCGTGAAGCAATCCGAACACCAGCAGCCAGCCGACGCGGCGAAAGTAAAGCCCTGCCGGGCGCCGCCCCGCCGCCATCGCACGCTCCGTGAAGATCAACATTCCCGCGCCAAAGAGCATCGAAAAGATCGACCACATCTTCATGTCGAAGACCAGGTGACTGACCAGCCACACAGCGTAGTTTGCCCCCTCGAATCCCCCGCCAAGCGTGGGATTGAAGAACGCCGATTCCGACCGGGCAAACCAGGGAATGTTCATGACCAGGATGCCTAGCAGCGCGAAGCCGCGCAGAACGTCCAGCGCCATGAACCGCTCTTTAGGCCCAACGGGGCCAGCCATCAACGGAGCTTCCATCATTGACGCGTTCGTGGATTCTGATTGTCGCCAGACTTGGGAGCTCATCGGGACATTCCAGCGCGGACGCGGGCTCGTAGTCCGTCATGCAGCGACGTCAGGTCAGATCGCGCATGATCCATGACACAATGTCGTGCGTCTTCGACAAGTCGTCAACCGCAAGATCAGCTCCCACCCGATGCAAATCCTCTTTGCTGAACGCCCCGGTCGCAACACCCAACGAGCGGCACCCATGGGCCTTGGCGCAGTCGATGTCGTGCGGCGTATCGCCAATGATCACAACGCGATCAGGCGAAATCGCACCGCCGTTGCGCCTCGCGTATCGATGCATCGCCAATGCAGGAAGATCACGACGAGAGCCGCCTTCGCACCCCCAGGCGTTCACGGTAAAGCCTCGCGGGTCCATCCCGGCGGCCCGAATCTTCAGCGCGCCGGTTTCCGGATAGTTCCCCGTGAGCAGCCCCAACGTGACCGTGGGCTCTTGGCCGAGGCGATCAACAAGCTCCTGCACGCCCGGAAGGAGCCGGGCAGTCGGATTTCGCGTCAGTCGATCCCCCAGATGCCGGTGGTACGCGCTTCGAAAACGATCGTGGTGCGCCGTCCCCCCATTCACTCGGTTTCGTCTTACCAGGTCGCTGAAAATGACGTGATCGAGCCGGCCCGAGAACTCCACGCCATCGACCGTGAAGTGCTCGCCGAACAGCTCTCGCCCGGCATCGGCCATCGCGGCAATCCCAGCGCCTTGGGTCAAGAGCAGCGTTCCATCAATATCAAAAAGGATGAGCATTGCCCAATATTACGCGTCGGCCTGCAGAGCGCGCAGGTCCACATTGTCGTCTCAAGTCAATCCGAGGGCTTGGTCTGGCTCTTGAGTTTGTCGAGCAATTCCAACGTGCCGTGTTGATTGCACCAGTGATTGATGTACGGCCAATCCAGTGTCGACCATTGGCGCCTCATGACCTTGACCAGGTCATCATGATCCTTGCGGCGCCGAATCTGCTTAAACCAGCGCAGTTTTCCAATAATGACGTCTTCTGCCGTCGGATAAAAGGTTTGCCGATCCAAGAACGGCGCAACCCTTCGACGATCAAATCGCGAGCGCTCGTGCGGATCGTCCATTCTCGCCTCGAAGATTTCCACCAGGAATTTCGTCGCCGGATGGCGGAATTTGTGCTGGGTCTTGCCCGTGACGGTTTCAAACGCCAACTGCGGCTCGCACACAAGTCGCTCCATCAAACGTTGGCGCAATCGCTCGACGTTGTTTCCCTCCACTTCCAATACAAAATCCGCGTCAATGGTTCCTCGCGGCTCGCCATAGGCGTTGCTGGCGATTGATCCCGTCACCATGTAGCGCGCGCCTAACTCGTTCAACGCGTCAATGACAAAACCAACCACCTCAGGGGACGGAGTCACATCGTTGCCTCATGCCGACGCGCAGATCGAAGTCGTTCGACCAGCAGGTCCTCCACCGTTCGTTCATCCGCTTTCGGATGTTGCAGGCGAATACCGGCCCGCATCGAAGCGGTCATCAGGTCGAACAGATCAACTCCTGCCGCCGCCCGCTCCTCAAAAGTCATGAGGCTCGCAGCGTCCCAGCGATCGGCGTCGAGCCGGGCGGCAAGCTCCGCGATTTCGACACGCTCGTCCTGTTGGTCCCTCGAGTCCATCGGCAACTCATTATATTGCCATCACCGGCTCGGCGCACCGTCCGGATCCCGGCCGCGAATCATCCCAACCACCTCGAGGGCCAGCTCATTGGGAATCGGAATCGTCAGGTTGTATTGCGCAATCTTCCATTGACCATCAACGCGGCGAAGGACCCCAGTTCCGCGACAAACGCCGTACTTCGCATTCTGAAGCAGTTCATCGAACCAAGCGATTGATCCATCCTGGCTCACGCTGATGAACCGCTTGTCTTTGACCAACATGTACGTCCACCCCGTGCCCGTATCAAATCGCGCTTGCGCGTAGCGGCGGAACTCACCGATCGGCCATCGCTCAGTTGCATCAGTGCCGAGGAACACCGCGTCGGGCGCAAACAGCGCGAAGTAGCGTTTTCCATCGGCTTTCGAGGCGGCATCATGCAGTTCGTCCAATACCAACGTCACGGCCTCCTCTGAAACGCCCCTGGTGACCCGCGCTGGCGCCGGATCGGCCAATGCCGCACGCAGCCTATCGGCCTCTCGCTGCATTCGAGACGCGGCAATCGACGCGATGACTATTCCTGTCAGGAGCACCAAGTTCAGGCCTGTGGCAAAGATGACTAAGGATTTGTTTCGCCTCGCAAACGCCTGCAACACAGACCATACCGTCGTCGGGCGGTCGAAGCTGGGATCAGCCATCTGAAACCTCCTTGGCGCGGCGCGGTGGATCCTTATCTCCTTCTAGGCTGCAACCGCGGCCGTCACCTTCTTCGCTGCATCTGTCAAATCGCTTGCGCTTTGCATTCTCGGGATTTCGCGCCGCGCCTCGCTGAGAATCCTCCGCGCTTCCTCGACGTTCGTGCCCTCCAGCCTCACCACCAACGGCACCTTGAACCCCACTTGCCCAGCCGCAGCCACGATCGCCCGCGCGATCTTATCGCACTGCATGATCCCCCCGAAAATGTTCACCAGAACCCCTTGCACGGCGCGATCCGACAAAATAATCCGAAACGCCTCGGTGACCGCTTCTTCGCTGGCCGAGCCGCCCACATCCAGAAAGTTCGCCGGCTCCCCGCCGTGCAGCTTGATGATGTCCATCGTCGCCATCGCCAAGCCGGCCCCGTTGACCAGGCAGCCGATATTGCCATCCAGCGCGACGTAGCTCAGCCCATGCTCCTTGGCCCGCAGCTCGGCCGCGTTCTCTTCGCTCGGGTCAAACAGCTTCTCGATCTCCGGATGGCGAAACAGTGCGTTGTCATCGAAATTGAACTTCGCATCGATCGCCAGCAGTTGCCCCGCCGGCGTCAGCACCAACGGGTTGATCTCCGCCAGCGACGCATCAGCCTGCGTAAACACCTTCGACAATCGCAGCACGATGTCCACCGCCTGGTTGACCTGCTTGCCCCCAAATCCCAGGTTGAACACAAGCTGTCGCGCCTGGTAGGGGCTGAGCCCCAAGAGTGGATGCGTCTGCACTTTAACGATCGCCGCCGGATTGCGTTGCGCCACCGCCTCGATTTCCACACCGCCCTCGGCCGAGGCGATCATCGTGTTGGTGTTGTTGGCCCGATCGACGGTCATCGCCAGGTAATACTCCTTGGCGATATCGACCGCCGTCGCCACCAGCAATCGCTTGACTTCAAGCCCTTCGGGACCGGTCTGCGGCGAAATCATTCGATTGGTCAGCATGAACTGCGCCGCGCCGCGCGCTTCATCAGCTGACTTGACCAGCTTCACAAACCCGGCCTTACCGCGCCCCCCCGCATGAACCTGCGCCTTGATGACAACCTGTTTGGCGCCTTCACGAAACAACTTCTTCGCCGCTCGGTCCGCCTCCTCAATGCTCTGCACCATCGTCCCGCCCGGAACGGGAATTCCAGCTTCCGCCAGCAGCTCGCGCGCTTGATATTCGTGAATCTTCATGCGCGACGGATCATACCAATTTCATCGAACGCAGCCGTGGGTGACATCAGCCCGGGCGCCATGCGACGGGGGTACCGCTACATCCGCCGATACCGATCAAAAATCTCTTTCACCTTGTACGGCTGAGGAACGTTGTTCATCTGAATCTCGACCGGCTCATCATCGGTGCCGCCCGCGCTGTCGATGCCAATCGACCCCACACCGAGTATCCGGCCCAGAAACGACTGCTCAATCTTCACATTGCGAATGTGGTTGTGCAGCACCTCCGACGTCTTCCTCACAATGATGCCCTCCTGCCGAATCGTGCGCTTGTTGGTGATCGTCAGCTTGACCCATCGATGCGGCGCCGCCCACCAGACCAACCACCAAGTCACCGCCACCGCGATCATGATCAACCCCACCCAGGACAGCCACCGGTAGCTCGCCAGTTGAGCGGTGCTGCGGGCAAGTACCGCCAGCACAATCCCGCCAACAAAGCTCAAGAATATCACGGTGTACCACAACGGATGAGCGCGAAACATGGCTGTGCGCACCACCGTGATTTCTTGTTCAAGCTCGGCCTGCACCGGCGAGGCGGCCTGAGCCTGCCTTGCCACCGCCCCTGACCCCACTGCGGCCTTGGCCGCCACCGGCACCCGGTTGATATCGCCGCAGTACGGGCAAGCCACCTTGTCTCCAGCAGCGTCATCCTCGGTTTCAAACGCTTTCTCACAGTTATCGCATTTCAACGTAATCACACGGTTGCTCCCAAGGTCCCGCCCAGCGCCGCCGAACGCCCACACGATAACACTCTTTCGGATAACACCCTTTCGGACGCTCAAACAAATGGATGGTGGCAACAAAGTGCTACTGAAAGCGTCGCTGGCCGGTAAACTATTCAGCAGCCTTGTGCGGCCGCGCCGCCCGGCTCAATGGGTCGAACCTGGGCAACTGGCGGCATTCAATTCCCAAGAAAGCGGTCGTGGGCTTCTGGAACAGGAGCTGGCAGTGAAGGTCATTCTCATCATCTTGTTCGGCGTGATTGGTCTGGGGGTCGCTGGCGTCTTCGTCGCCGGTCCGCAATTGAAGGCGAAATTGGCCGCCCTGGCGCCCAAGCCCCAGGCAACCAAGGTTCGCACGCAAAACGTCACCGCAGGCAAGCTCATAGAGACCATCAAGGCCCCGGGAAAGATCGAACCGCGAACAAAAGTGGAAATCTCCGCCGAAGTCGCCGCCCGCGTTGAAGAGCTCCCCTACCGCGAGGGCGATCAGGTCCGCAAGGGCGACATCATTGTCAAGCTTGATGATCGAAACTTTCGCGCTGAGCTCGCCGCCTCCAAGGCGCGCAGCGAAGGCGAGGAGTTTCGCCTGCATTCCGAGCAGGCTCGTCTCACCGGGCTCTTCAATTCGCACACCTACGCTAAGAAGCAGCTCGAACGAGAACAGTCCCTCTTCAACTCCGGCGATCGCGCCCGCAAGGCGCTCGATGAAGCCATGGAGCGCGTCGACGACCTTCAGTCGCAGATCGAATCCACCAAGCACCTGATCTCGGTCATCGAAAGCTCGCTCGCGGCTGCCAAAGCCGATATCTCCCGCGCCGAGGACAGCCTCGCGAAAACCGTCATCCTCTCTCCGATCGACGGCTTGATCACCGCCCTCAACGCCGAAGTCGGCGAAGTTGTGCTCATGGGCACGATGAACAACCCCGGGACCGTCATCCTGACCGTCGCCGACCTTTCGCGCATGATCCTCAAAGCTGAGGTTTCCGAAAGCGACATCGCCAAGGTCACCCAGGGCCAGTCGGCGCGCATCCACATCAACGCCTACCGCGATCAGGTCTACAGCGGAACTGTTACCCAGATCGCCCTCCAGCGCACCGAGCCCATGCAGGGCGACTCGACATCAACCACGGGTTACTTCGAGGCCGAAATCGAGCTCGACTTGCAGGGTCAGCGGATCCTCTCGGGCCTCATGGCCAACGTCGATATCGAGGTCGCCTCGCACGACGGACTCCGCGCCGAGAGCCAGTCGATCGTCGATCGCCTGATCGAAGACCTTCCCGATGAGATCACCCGCGACAATCCCTTGGTTGACCGATCCAAGAAGACCACAACCGTGGCCTACCGCATCGTCAACGACCGAACCGTCTGTACCCCCGTCAAGCGTGGCCCCAGCGACGACACGCACAGCGTCGTTCTCGCGGGACTCAGCGAAGGCGATCTCCTCGTGATCGGCCCCTTCAAGGTCCTCGAGAAACTCAAGCATAACGAGCTGGTCATCGACGAGGCCAAGGCCCCCAAGGACGACACGTCGCAGGCGAAGAAACCCACCGAGGAAGGCGACGGTCCCAGCGTGCGGGTGCGCGTGCGGTGATCATCTCCACGCGCAACTTGCGGAAGATCTATCGCGTCGGGGTCGAGCGCATTCACGCGCTGCGCGGCGTCAATGTCGAAATCCAGCGCAACGATTTCGTCGCCATCATGGGTGCTTCGGGCTCGGGCAAGAGCACGTTGATGAACATTGTCGGATGCCTCGATCAACCCACCGATGGCCAGTACGTTCTGAACGGACGCGATGTGAGCCGAATGGGCGCCAAGGAACTCGCTCGGGTTCGCAACGAGGAAATCGGCTTCGTCTTTCAGAGCTTTGAGCTCCTGCCGCGCATGAGCGCCCTCAAGAACGTCGAACTGCCCTTGATCTACGCGCGCGGCGGCTGGGGAGAACGAAAACGCAAGGCTCGCGCTGCCCTTGAGCGCGTTGGCCTGGGCGATCGCATGACCCATCGGCCCAATCAACTTTCCGGCGGCCAGAAGCAGCGGGTCGCCATTGCCCGGGCCATCCTCAACAATCCCGCGATCCTCCTGGCCGATGAGCCGACCGGCAACCTCGATACCGCCACCAGCCGCGACATCATGCAGCTCTTCAAGCAGCTTCATGGCGAGGGACAGACGATCATCATCGTGACCCACGAGACCGACATCGCCGCCTACTGCCATCGCGTGATTCGCCTCACCGACGGTTTGGTCTCCAGCGACGTTCGAACCAACGGCTCACCCTCCCCTAAGGGAGCCCAGGACTCCCCCTCCCTTAAGGGAGGGGGCGGGGCGTCCGGGGGGGTGGGTGGGGCGCACGGAGTAAGCGCGGCGTCGACACGCTCAGGGCCGCCGCCATGCTGAATCCCTTCTTCTACGTCCAAGCGATTCTGCTCGCACTCAGCCAGATCTGGGTCAACAAGACCCGATCGTTCCTCACCGCCCTTGGCATCATCATCGGCGTCGCCTCGGTCACCAGCGTCATCGCCGCCCTCTCGGGACTCAAGACCAAAGTCCTCACCGAATTCGAGAAGTTCGGCGCCAACAAGATGCTCATCTTCCCCAACCGGCCCGACGGCGCGCCGCGCAACAAGTACCCCTGGGAGCTCGTCCGCCTCAAGCCGCATGAGCTGCTGGCGATCCGCGACAACTGCCCATCAATCGTTGACCTGACTCCCCAAACATCGTTCGGAGCAACCATTCAGCACGATGCCGAGGTGCGCGAAGGAGTCAACGTCACCGGCATCTGGCCCGGCTGGCCCCAGATCGAAAACCGCGATGTGCTCATCGGCCGCCCCTTCACGCAGCTCGATGAAGACACCGCTCGCCAGGTCTGTCTGGTCAACGACAAAGCCATCGATGAATTGAAGCTCGATACCGATCCCACCGGTCAGCCTCTCATGATCAACGGCCGGCGATTCATGATCGTCGGCGTCGTCGAAACCATCGAGGCCAACATCTTCGGCCACGGCACCGTCAGCAGCGAGGTCTACATCCCGTTTTCCACCGCCGTGAAGTACCAGGATGAAGATTTCTTCTTCATGATCATTTGCCGGCTCAAGTCTCCCGATGTGGCCGAAGAAGCCAAGGCCGAGGCGACCTTCGTGCTGCGCCATTCGCGCAAGATTCAGCCCAACGAGCCCGATACCTTTGAAATCGCGCCCATCGATCAGTTCATCGCCGCCTTCAAGGCCATGGCCGCCGGCATCACCGGCGTCGCCGGCGGAATCGTCGGCATCAGCCTCCTGGTCGGCGGCATCGGCATCATGAACATCATGCTCGTTTCAGTCAGCGAGCGAACGCGCGAAATCGGTTTGCGCAAGGCAGTCGGCGCAACGCCAGCTGCCATCCTCATGCAATTCCTCCTCGAAGCCGTCACCCTTTGCTTCGTCGGCGGCGCCATCGGCGTGCTTGGCGGCGAAATGTTTGCGCTTGCCGTCAGCAACATCCCAGGCGTCGAACTTAAGACGACCGTGCCCTGGTGGGCCGTCATCATGTCCTTCGGCTTCAGCGCCTTCGTCGGCGTGGTCTTTGGAATGTTCCCCGCGATCAAGGCCGCTCGGCTTGATCCCATCGATGCCCTGCGGCACGAATAGCGCGCCCACTCAACGTCCATGACCATTAAAACCACCATCGCTCCGATCGCCGCCTGCGGCCTGGCGTTGACCTCGTGCAACCTGTTCAGGGAGAAAAACTACCTCTCCAGGCCCATCACTCCAGAAGAACTGACAGAAATCCAGTCCATGGACGTCGCTGAGCAGTCGCAAAAGCCTCCAGTCAGTGTCGAACAAGCGACCGACGAAATCCTCAAGCAGATTGTCGAGCCACCGCCCGCCCCAGCCACCCTCGAAATCACTTTGGCCGATGTCCGCGCCGCCGCCATCCGCAACAACCTCGATATAGCCGTTGAGGTCTTCAGCCCGGAGATTGCCGAGCTGACGGTTGACGTCGAGCGCGCTCGCTTCGAATCCACCTTCACGGCCTCGGCGCGCCGAACCATCTTTGACTCCCCCACCGAACTCGCCACCGAATCTTCTCAGGCCACCATCGATGACTTCGACCTCGGAGTCAACGTTCCTCTTCGCACCGGCGGCACCGCAAGGGTGAACTTCCCCTTCAGCCGCAGCGAAACCAATAACGCGTTCTCACTGCTCAATCCCGCCTACGAGTCCGACTTGGTCTTCTCCATCAGCCAGCCACTGCTGCGCAACGCCTGGGTCAATACCAACACGCACTTCATCCGCGTGGCTCAATACGAATCCGAGGCAGTCGCGGCTCAAACCAAGCTCGCGGTCATCCGCATCCTCGCCGACGCCGATCGCGTCTACTGGCGCCTCTATGCGTCCCGTGGCGAGCTTGAAGTGCGCCAGCGGCAGTACGAGCTTGCCGTCAAGCAATTGGAGCAGGCTCGTCGGCGTGTCGAGACCGGCGATGCCGCCGAGATCGAAGTCACCCGGGCCGAATCCGGCGTCGCCTCCAGCCTCCAAGGCATCATCATCGCGCAGACCGCCATCAGCCGCAGCCAGCGCAGCCTCAAGCTCGTCATGAACCGGCCCGACCTGCCCCAGAATTCCGTCACCCAGCTCATCACCGCGACCAAGCCCGAGCCGCTCGGCCTCGATCTTGATCCAAACGCCCTCGCCGCGTTCGCCGTCGCCAACCGCATGGAGATGCTCGAACTTGAATTGCGGCTTGCAGCCGACGCCAGCGCCATCGACTATCGCCGCAACCAGATGCTGCCTTTGGTGACGCTCGACTATACCTACGCGATCAATGGCCTGGGCTCCTCGTTCGGCAATGCCGTCGATCAGATGTCCGAAGTGCGCTTCGAGGATTGGTCGCTCGCCGCCAACGTCGAGGTTCCTTTGGGCAACGAAGCCGCCGAATCGCTCTACGCCCAGGCCGTCTTGCTGCGTCTCCAACGATTGGCCACCAAGGACCAGCGCCGCGAAGCCATCCGCCGGGAAGTCTTCGACGCCCTCGACTTGCTCCACCAGGCTTGGCAAAGCATCCTCGCCGCTCGCCTTGAATCCCTTCTCGCCGGCCGGACTTACGAAGGCGAACAGCGCCAATTCGAAGTCGGCGAACGCACCAGCACCGATGTCCTCAACGCTACCGCCAACCTCGCCGATGCCCAGTCGCGCGAGGTCATCGCGCTGGCCGAGTACCAAATCGCCCTCATCGACATCGCCTTCGCCACGGGCACTCTCCTCGGCCACGACCGCGTCCGCTGGCAACCAGAAGCCGCTACGAATGGCAACTGATCGTCCCATGACCAGTGGCACAGGCGTCTCGTCTGTGCATTTGAACAATGGCACAGGCGTCTCGCCTGTGCCGGATTCCAAAGGCGTCATGGCAGGCGCGCTGCGCAAGCGATATCGCAACCTTCCCCACTGGCAGTTCGGCGGCAGTGTCTACTTCATCACATTCCGCTTGGCGTCAGGAATTCTGTCCGAAGCGGAGCGCGAAATCGTCGCCAAAGCCTGCAGGTTCTGGCACGGCAAGCGAATGACTCTCCATCTCGCCACAATCATGCCAGATCATGTCCACTTGATTCTCCAGCCGTTGGAGCGAACCACAGCTGAACATGAAACGTCCAGTTGGTATTCACTTTCTGATTTGCTGCACAGCATCAAGAGCTTCACATCGCACGAGATTCAAAACCTCCGCGGTTGCTGCGGCCCGCTGTGGCAGGATGAGTCGTTCGATCGAATCATCCGCAACGATGAGGAGTACCTTGAGAAGTGGAATTACGTGTGGACCAATCCGGTGAAAGCTGGCCTTGTGCCCCACCCCGAAGATTATCCATTCACCATTCGCGCTCCTTGACAGTGGCACAGGCGTCTCGCCTGTGCGACTACGGACAGGCGAGACGCCTGTCCCACTGAATGTGGCTAAACTGGGGTATGGCCGCTACCCCCTCCACCATGTCATCGCTTGGCGCCAAGGCGCCGAGCTTCAGACTCCCCGACACAAATGGCAAGCTTGTGTCGCTCGATGATTTCAAAACCGCCCCCGCGCTATTGGTCATGTTCATCTGCAACCACTGCCCCTTCGTCAAACACGTCCGCAGCGAACTCGCCAAGCTCGGCCGCGACTACCAAAAGCGCGGCGCCGCCATCGTCGCCATCAGCTCCAACGACGTCGACAAATACCCCGACGACAGCCCCGCCAAGATGAAAGAGGAAGCCAAGACCGCCGGCTACACCTTCCCCTACCTCTACGATGAGACTCAAGACATCGCCAGAGCCTACGAAGCCGCTTGCACGCCCGACTTCTTCCTCTACGACCGCAACCGCAAGCTCGTCTACCGCGGCCAGCTCGATGACAGCCGTCCCTCCAACGGTCTCCCCGTCACCGGCAA
>JAKEEP010000286.1 GCA_022616475.1 Phycisphaerales bacterium
ACGCCCTGCTCGACCACCTCGCGCACGCTGCGCGTCTCGTCGATCAAGGGCTCTTGCTCCAAATATCCGATCGTGTACCCCGACTGCGCCGCAACCTTCCCCTCAAAGTCCTTATCAACGCCGGCCAGAATTCGCAGCAGCGTGCTCTTGCCCGATCCGTTCAGGCCCAGCACACCGATCTTCGCGCCGTAGTAATACCCCAGATGAATGTCCTTCAGGACCGTCTTCTTCTCGTACGTCTTGCTGACGCCGATCATCGAATAAATGATCTTGGTGGTTTCGACGGCCATTCGGGGATCGTATCACTCATCCACTTATCGAAGTGCCGCTGCGCAACTCGTATTGGCACGGTCAAAAGAAGCTGGGCTTCGCCGCGGCGAGTCCTTGATTCGCACAGGCGGGACGCCTGTGCCACTTCAGGCTTCCGAGGTGCGAGCCAGGTCCGGTAGACAAAAAAGAAGAAGGCACAGGCGAATGCCTGTGCCTTGTGTGCGGGTTGAATGTCGCCAGGAACGCCCTGCAGGGTCAGCCCAGAAGCAACGGGCGGTTCATGCCGCTTTCTTCGTCGTCATCGTTGTCATCAACGTCGTCAACCTCATCGTCGTCTTCGAGGTTGGTCGAAGTCGCTGTGCCAAACGGGTCGCTCAACTCATTGGAGCGAACCGGGTTGTAGCTGGGCGTTGGCGAAGACGATGGCCGGCTGATCGGCCGGTAGTCCGGCGAGGGCGAAGAGCCGAACGATGGCTTGGAGTAATCGTGAGACGGAATGCTCCCCAGAGGAGCGATCGAACCCGAGCTCAGCGTGGCGCTTGGGCCATGAAGGCTTGCGGGCTTGAGCTTGGGCAGGGCCTTCACGGCCTTGCTGGAAGCGCGCGGGCTGCGGCTCTTCTTACGTGCTGATGGCGACTTGCGCGAGGACTTCTTCTTGGCGGCGCTTCGCGCTCCGCCGGATCGGCTTGACTTGCGAGTGGTTTTGGCCATGGCTTGCTCCTGGTTACGACATGTCAAAAATGTGCGGCTGAAGACGGCGCACGTTCCAATGTTGTGGTGCGCGAAAGGAATATCGGTTGCATTCGGAACCGGTACAAGTCCAACCACGGCGATGGCGGTGGGCCCATCGCGACTTTGTCAATCGTGCGGGCAAAATCCCCGTTGCAGCCTCCGCTAGGCCCTGTTATGGGGCACAAACTCGGCAGTTTTGGCTTGCTCAACATGTTTGGAATTCTCCCAACCGCCATCGAGTTGGCCAAGTTGATGCCGCGAACCGTTCAGCGCGCCTTGACTACACTTAAGCCCTCAAAACTCGAGATTCTCTACTGTGAAACCCTCAGACATGCACCGATCAGCATTCAGCCGACTCCGAACCCCGTTTGCACTCGTTCTCATCGCCTTGGCGATCGGCTGTGGCGAGGCTACTGAACCCGTGGCCGGGGCCGCACAGCCCGCCACCGTCAAGATTGATACCGCGTGGTTCTTTGATGCCGACGCCGTCCACCCCGGCGGCACGATCCGAGCCGCCCTCGAAGTCAAGCTCGGTGACCACTTCCACGTCCAGTCCAACAAGCCGCTGGATGAGTTCGCTGTTCCGACCGAGCTTGCCGTGACCACGCCGCCGGGCATCACGGTTGGCAAAATCGTCTATCCGAAATCCGTCAAATTCGAGGTCGAAGGATTTGACGAGCCCCTCTTGGTCTTCGAAGAGCATTTCATCATCGGCATCGAGTTCAAAATCGCACCCGACACCAAGCCCGGCGTTTATCCAATCAAAGCGGCTTTGGAATACCAGGCCTGCAACGACAAGATATGCCTGCAGCCTGCTACTGTCGATCTCACTGCCCAAATCAAAGTCGCTGCGCCTGGAGCACCGATCACGCGCACCAGCCACGCGGCTCTCCAGCAGGTGACGTTCTCAGATGGCTCGACGGAACCCGCGCACACGGCTGCCCCGACAACCCCATCGCCGGACGCTGGCGCCGTCCATGACTGTGACGTCGTGGCGGAGCTGGACAAGTTCGAGGTCATCGGCACGGCCGGCGGGTTCCTCAGCGCCGATGAGTTCATCGAGTTCGTGGACGACGCGGAGAAGGGCACAACCAAGAAGAGCATCTTCGAAGATAAGGGCCCGCTCGCCATCATCGCGCTGGTCGTCCTCGGCGGCATCTTGCTGAACCTCACGCCGTGTGTGCTGCCTCTGATTCCGATCAACCTGGCGATCATCGGCGCGGGCGCGCAGGCCGGCTCTCGCGCCCGTGGGTTTGCATTGGGCGGAGCGTACGGCCTGGCGATGGCTGTCGTGTACGGCGGACTGGGCCTGCTCGTCACGCTTACCTCGACCGCGTTCGGCTTCATCAACAGCACGATCTGGTTCAACATCGCGATTGCGATCCTCTTTGTCTTCCTCGCCCTTGCAATGTTCGATGTGATCGCCATCGACTTCACCAAGTACCAGTCCAAGATCGACACGAGCAAGCTGGCAGGACGCGGCACGTTCTTCGTTGCGTTTTTCATGGGCGCGGTTTCGGCGCTGCTGGCGGGGGCCTGCGTTGCGCCCGTCGTCATTCAAGTTGTCGTGTATTCCGGCGCTCAGTATGCAAGAGGATCGACGTGGGCGCTATCGCTTCCCTTTTTCCTCGGTCTGGGTATGGCCCTCCCTTGGCCCTTCGCCGGCGCCGGGCTCTCCCTCCTTCCCAAGCCCGGAATGTGGATGGTCCGCGTCAAGCAAGCGATGGGTGTTTTCATCCTCGCCTTCGCGGGCTACTACGGCTACCTCGCCTACGAAATCTGGGCCGCTAACCGCGCCAACCATACGCCGGTCGAAGGCGGCTGGACCTCCATCTGCGCCGGCCTTTCTCAGGCCCAAGCCGAGGACAAGCTCGTCTTCATCGACATGTGGGCCACCTGGTGCAAGAACTGCATTGCGATGGACAAGACCACGTTCAAGGACTCGAAGGTGCAGGAACGGCTGAAGGACTATGTGAAGGTGAAGTTCCAGGCCGAGGACCTCAGCGCCTCCCCCGCGAGCGAAATGCTCAAGCGCTTCGACGGCATCGGCCTGCCGACGTACGCGATCCTCAAGCCGAAGGACGCAGGTCGAATCGCCGGCGCCGCGCCTTGAGCCGTTCGTGCTCAACCCAATTGGCGATGAGGGTCAACAAATCGGCGACGTTCACGGTGCAATCGCCGTTGAGATCGCTCGCGCATTGGTCTGGCGGGCACCCGGCGCACCTTCCCCAGGCGAAGAGGACCGCAAGGAGATCGCTCACGTCCACAAACCCATGGCACACGTGAGGCATCTGTTTGGATTTAGGATGCCTGAAGGCGTCCTGCCTTTTTAACTCCCCCAATTCGCGATCACCACCAGCAAATCGCTCACGTTCACCACGCAATCACCGGTGAAGTCCGCGGGGCACGCTGTCGCTGGGCAGTTCACGCATGTGCCCCACGCGCCGACCACCAGCAGCAAGTCTTCGACGTTCACAACACCGTCGGCGTTTGCATCGCCGGGCCCAGCGTCCGGTGTCACATCCGCAGAAAAAATCCCCCGCCCGTGCGTCACCGCCAAAAGCACATC
>JAKEEP010000287.1 GCA_022616475.1 Phycisphaerales bacterium
CCGATGCCGCCCACCAGCAGGCTGATGGCGGCGATTGACGTCAAGATCACGTTCATGATCCGTGCCGTTTTCTTCTCGGATTCCAGAAGCTCCCAGGGCACACGAATCTGCACATCGTTGAATTCCGGATGCCCGGCCCTGATGATCTGGCGCACCAGCGCGGCATCGCGCAGCACATCGTCGGTGCTTGCCGATGTCACGTAGATCTCCGATAGTTCGACCTCCTCGCGAACTTCGGCGCCGGCAACGCGGCGGAAGATCATGTCGCCGAATTGCGATTCGGCGGTGCTCATCGGAATGTGCACATCCATGTTCCAATCCCGTCCCACCAGCGCCGAGCCCCTCCCCCCCGCCATGCCCACCGGCTTGAGCACGCCCACGACCTTGAACGCCTGGTTGCCAATTCGGAAAACCTGATTCAGCGGCTCGGTCCGGGCGAAGAACTTCTCCGCTACGTCAGCGCCGATGACGGCAACCGGCAGCTTCGAGGACATGTCCTGGTCGGTGATGTACCGGCCCCGGTCCAGGCGCAAGTTCGCCGACCGCTGAAGCTGCGGCGTCACGCCAAACGCCTGGCTGGTCATGCGCTTGTCGGCATACAGGATTTCGTCGCCCACCGCCTTGAGCGGCACAATCGATGCGGCATGCTTGATGTGCTCTTGCAAACGACGCAAGTCTTCGCGCTTGATTCCAAAGCGGGCCAGAAACGTGCGCTGCGCTGAACCCATCATCGATGATGATTCGGGCGGCTTGGCCGACCGAACGATGATATTGGTGGCTCCGAGCGCCTGGATGTCGCGGAGCATGGCCTGCTTGTTGCCCTCGCCGATCGAGACCATCACGATCACCGCCGCCACGCCGAAGATGATCCCCAGGCTGGTCAAAAAGCTGCGCATCTTGTGCAGCCGCAGGTTGTGCAGTCCCAGGCGGAATGTTTCCAGCAAGAAAGTCATAGAATCCGATGCGCGTTGAAGCTGCCGGCCGGTGTGAATGAGGCTGGCGGGATCGTATACCCCCAGGAGCCCGATTGGTGGCACAAGTCGAGATTCTCTCAGAGAAGGATCGCCCAAGCGGCTGGGAATTTTCGGCCCAGGTGCTGGATGACGCGGGCCGGATCAAGGCATGCCGCATGACGCTTTCGTGGGCCGACTACAACCTGTGGTCAGCCGACGGATCCGACGCTCCTGCCTTGGTTGCCGAAGCCGTGATCAGTTTTCTCGTATCGCGCGATCACTCGGTTGAATTGGCCGATCATTTTGACGCTTCGTTGGCCCGTCGCAAATTCAGGGATGCCGATGAGCAGATTCCGCGGTTCATTGAACGCTGAATTCGGCTGCGGTTCGACGGTGGGTTGCGAGTCGACGGTGAGCCGCGATCAGGCATTGGACATGAGCGGCTGCGGCGCCTGCGGCTGATGGGTGAGCGGCAGATCGACGAAGAACGTGGCGCCGCGGCCGGGCTCGCTCACAAAGCTCACCGCAGCGCCCAGCATCTGCGCCAGCTCGCGGCAAATCGCCAAGCCAAGTCCGGTGCCGGCATGCTCGCGCGTGTGGCTGGCGTCGATCTGGCGGAACTTCTCGAAAATCACGTCCTGCATGTCGTAAGGGATTCCCGGGCCGGTATCGGCCACGGCCAGGCGAACGCCCAGCGAATTGTCCTGCCGGGTTACGCGGTCGGCGCTGATGGTGACCGTTCCGCTTTTAGGCGTGAACTTGATCGCGTTGGAAAGGAAGTTGTAGAGAATCTGCTGGAGCTTGCCTGGATCGGTTTCGATCGCCGGCAGCCGTTGACCGATTACGGTGCGAATCTCGATGCTCTTGGCTTCGGCCTGCGGGCGCATGATGCCAACCAACCCTTCGATCAAGTCGCCGACGCTGGTGGGCTCGATGCTTACTTCCATGCGCCCGGCTTCGATCTTGGCCATGTCGAGCAGTTCGTTGATCATTTCCAACAGCGAGCGACCGCTGGTCAGGATGTTGCTGACGTACCGCGCGCGCTTTGGATCGGAATCGGGATCGGGCTGTGCCATCTCCTCGAGCAGCTCAGCAAAGCCGATGATCGAATTGAGCGGGGTGCGCAGCTCGTGACTGACGTTGGCCAGGAACTCGCTCTTGAACCGGTTGGACTCGTACAAGCCGACGTTGGCTTCCGAAAGCTCACTCAATTTCAGGTCGAGCGTTTGGTTGATAGCTCGCAGTTGGGCCTGCCCCTGCTCCAGGCGTTCGAGCATGGAGTTGAAGGCTTCGGAGAGCTGCTCGAACTCGTCACCGGTTTTGATCTGAGAGCGAATTCGCAGGTCGCCGCTCTGCACCTTTTCGGTGGTTTCGCGGAGACGGCGCACAGGCGAGAGAATGAGTTTGGTGAGAATGAGATAGAAGACCAGGCCGGCCAGCAGGCTGCCGATGATTCCTGCGGCGATGATGAAGACGCGGCTGTTCACGAGTTGCCCCTGGGCCACTTGGCTGGTGCGATCGACCAGCAAGATCGCGCGCAGGGGATCAGCGGCGTCTTGGGGCGCCGCGGCGCCGCCGGCGACATCGGTCGCGTTTACGGTCGTAGCTGTTGAATCGCCCGGATCGGGCAGTCCGGTTGCCGGCGGCTTGGGCAACTGGGACTCGCGCAGGGCGCGCGCGTAGCGGTACACCTCGGCGCCGTCAACGCTGGCCGTGGTCAGGTGCTCAGTAAGCTCCGGATTGCTCTGGAATCGTCGCAGCGCTCGCGCCACGAACGGGCGCTGCTCATCATCGAGGTCGATCTTCTCGACCGGCACTAAGGTGATTCTGAGCAACGGCTCCAGGAGCGGTTGGTCGAGGAACTCGTCGAGCTGGCGAGGCGATGGGCTCGAGCCTTCGTCGGAATCCACCCGCGCGTTGGCCAGCCACACCTCGGCCGCTTGCCGCGACACCTCCAATTGAGAATCGTCAACCAGCATTGAGGTTCTGATCCACGGCACGCTCAACGCGGCCATCAAGATCAGCACGATGGCGAAGCCGAACAGAAGCTGGCATTTGTTGGCGAGGCTGATTCCAGAGACCATGGCGCGCGATGACTTTCAGCGACGAAGTTCGATGCGGACTGACCAACGACTGCGCACAAGTGGCATGTTGCTATCGACCATCATCGTCATCATACGATCGTTGTCATTGATCATCGGTTGCTTGCGAGAGGTCATGTTCGCTGTTGGAAGCAACCGGCCTTCTCCACCCAAAGGTCGCATCTTTGTGAAGGGCGCCCCCGGCGAGTTTGATGCAGCGGCGGCAAATGACGGCCTCCGGGTGCAACGGGCTTTGCCACGCCGGTTCGCCGCGATGCTCCAGACACATCGTGCATTTGTAGCCCTGGAGGCCGCTGTCAACTTGGTTGAGCACGACTTCCGTGTACGCTACGGTCAAACACGAGCCGCACAGGCAACTTCCATGATGCCCTTCGATCATCGGCCGTTCTTCGACCCACTCGGCGTGACAGAAGTCGCAGATGACATCGCTCATCTGCACGTTCTCTTCATCGGTGCCCGGCTTCCGCATGGTGAACAAGTGTAGCGCGCATGCGACAGCGGCTGGGGCCCGCTGGCTGTGGGCGCCACCGGCTCAGACCCAATGCGCCACTCGCTGACCACACAACACAACGCGGCATCGAAGTTCACTTGACGCGCTTGCCAGGAGCATGATTTGGCTCGATTTGACATCATTTAGAGTTTTAGCTAAAACTCGAACTATGAGCAGACCATTCTCATCGCCTGACGTCTTTCGTGCCGTTGCCGATCCAACGCGACGCAAGATTCTTGATCTGTTGCGGAGGCGGCCGATGCCGGTCGGCGAGTTGAGCCAATCGTTCAAGGTCAGCGGAGCGACACTTTCGTTTCATCTGCGCGTGCTCCGCCAAGCCGGGTTGATTCAACCTCAGCGCCGCGGGCGCACCTTGGTCTATAACGCAAACCGGATGGGCCTTCGGCCGATCGATCTCTGGCTCGGTTCGCATCGTTTGATGGCGTGACAGCTCGCCAAGCCGAGATCCGCTCGGGAATTTCAGGCGTTCGCACGTTTCAGAGCATTGAAGTCAGTTGTTCGAAGGCTCGAGTCGCCCGGTCGAACCGAAGCCTTCCGCTGCGCGGCGTTCAAGCATGGTCGCCAAACTTCAGCTGCTTCAACCGAGTTGGCGCTCCGGCGCGCAGCGCGATGAGCTATTTCTTCACCAGCGTCATCGCGTGGAAGGCGCGGCCCTCGCGGCGGTACTTGCGCTCGAAGTTGCTGCCGACGATCTCGCCTTCGGTCGCGGACTCGATCCTTTCAACGTCGCGAACCTCGAACAGATCGACGTGCCGCGACGCGTGCTGCTGATACCAGGTCCACAGATCATCATGGTCGGTCACCAGTCTCGCTTCGCCGCCGCTGATCAACACGCGATGAAACTCGGCCAGGCTCGCATCCTGAATCACGCGCCGCTTGTGATGCCGCTTCTTGGGCCATGGATCTGAGAAATAGAGATGAATGACGGCGGCAACTTCATCAACGCAGCGGAAACGGAGAAATTCGGTCGCATCGGTATGGACGATCTTGACATTGGACAACTGATGCCGGCGCATTCGGTCGGCGGCATATCGATAAAACTCGCCCGCCCATTCAAACCCCAGGTAGTTGACGTTGGGGAGCACAGCCGCCTGCTGAACCAGAAAGGTCCCCTTGCCACACCCAATCTCGATTTCCAACCGGGCTGCGGGATTGTCGAACCAATCTCGGGGATCATTGCGGCCCGCCTCAAAGGGCGGCAGATCGGCGTGATCGATGCCGAAGCCCTTCACGATCAGCGGTCTGGATTTTGACACGACGGAACCCATGCGATGCACGCTACGTTCGGAAGAAGGAGGGTCGTAGCCCGAATCCAATCGCGGCAGACTACTCTATCGCGCTCGGCCCTCACCCTGCCCTCTCCCAGAGGGAGAGGGTTCTGGATGGCTGTCACTTCACTTTCCGATTGGCGGCCGCTCTGGGCGACTTGGCCTTGGAGACCCGACCTTCGGACTTCTCCTGAGCTTCCCACTCGATCGTCTGGCCGTCGGACCACAATGTCTCCAGATCGTAGTAGGTGCGCTGGCCCGGCTCGAACAAGTGGGCGACCAGATCAACGAAGTCGATCACAATCCACGTGCCGCCTTCATCTCGACTCGACCGGAACACGGCATTCTCATGCTCATCGCCAAGCTCTTCGAGCTCCTGCGCCACCGATCGCATCTGCCGATCGCTTGTGCCGGTTCCGATCAGGACATAATCGCAGACCTGGCTCAGGCCGCGCACATCCACCAGCCGGACATCCTCGCAATGGCGATCGGCCATCAATTGCGCTGCTTTGACCGCAAACGAGCGAAGTTGCTTCTGCCGCTGCATGTGAATCGGCTCAGGGCGAACAAGCCGCGTGATTGAGAATGTTAGAACTGCGGCGCGCGACGCGGCGGCTTGGACGGCCCGTCTGTCAGGGGGCGAATCGTCCTGGTCACGGATCGGCGGGCATCCCGGCGGCGGCGTTCTGAAGGCTTCTCGAAGTACTGCCGGCGCTTGATGTCCTTGGTAAGCCCCTCCTTTTCACACAACTTTTTGAAGCGCCGAAGCATCTGACCAACTGATTCGCCGTGCCGTGACTTGATCCGTATTGCCATAAGTACAACGTCCGCCTTCCTGGTGTGTCGTGCCGTGTGTGTTGTGAAGAGCCGCCTATTAAAGCCCAAAGGGGGTGATTTAGCAAGTCATCGGTTTGGCGCTGCCGCAGGCGGTACTGGTGCCGTTTGAAGTGGGACAGGCCTCTGGCCTGTCCGCAACCGCACAGGCGAGACGCCTGTGCCACCAACTTGCCACCACCTTTCAAACTGTATCAGCACTCCGCAGCGGTCCGATTGGATGCTATGCGCAAGTGTGGGCACATGAATCGTTCATTGCTCCTAAGCTTTCCCTGAACTTTGCCTGGTTTGCTCCATCGGCTGTTCTGCAATGCCGCTTCTCATCGATACCTATAACGTTCTTCACACCGTTGGCGTTCTGCCGCCCGACCTTGCCGGCATTGACCTTCGGGGTTTGATCGACCTCCTGCACAACAGCCGGTATGGGCGCGACAAGATCACGCTTGCGTGCGATGGCGCGCCGCAGCCCGGCGATGACCAGCCAAAGCTGCCCCCCGAGTCACCCTTCGCGATTCGATACTCTGGGAAGGGGCGATCGGCCGACGATCTGATCAGCCAGATTGTTCACGCCTCGTCGGCTCCCAGAAAGCTGACGGTCGTTTCATCAGATCACCAGGTCTTGCGAACCGCGAGAAAGCGACGCTGCCCAACGCTCAGCGCCCAGGAATTCCTTGGGCAACTGGTGAACGATGCGCTGGCGGGTCACCAACAACAGGCGCCGCCAGCCAAGCCGATCGCGGGACAGCTCTCGGAGAAGCAGATTGAGCGCTGGATTTCCGTGTTCAAGTTGGACCCCCAGATGCTCGACATTCCGCGTGGGGCCGCCATCGCCGATGCTCGACGCGATTCGGTTGCGCCCGGCCCCCCGGAATCATCGGAACCCCCGGAATTATCGATTGCGAAGTCAGATTCGACTCCCATTCAGCCATTGTCCTCAGATGGTCTTCCTACCGATCTCATCAGCGAGGCGGAAGAACTCTGGAAACAACACAACCCCGTTCCCGCAAGACCGAAAGCGCCTGAAAGCGGCTAACCTTCGCTTCCTTCCATGAACCGTTCCAGACGAAAGCTTGTTGCCCTTCTTGTCGGAGTCGCTTCATCAATTGCGGGCTGCGATCAGCAGAACTCCGCGGGCAACCAGTCACCAACAGATTCCGGGCTTCAACGTCGAGCAAAGGCATGGCGACACTCCGGAAGCGACGAGGGATCATCATCACCCGTCATTGCCATTGCTGCGGAGTCGGATGATCCCGAACTGGCTGCGGCAATCGCGCAGGCCCGCGCTTCATTGGACGACGCCCGACTGCGCTGGTCGCACGCCGATGAACAGGAGCGAACCCGTTGGGCTGTCAAATGGGCCGCGCCGCTTCAAGCGACATCGCATGATGACCACTCGGTCTCACCAAAGGTGGAGCACGTCTGGGTGCGACCGCTACACTGGTCGGCCTTCCGCATCGAGGGCGTGCTGGCATCCACACCGGCCAATCAACTCACAAGCGGAAAGACGCTCGGCGATCTGGTGAGCTTTCCCATCGAGGAGTTGTCTGATTGGATTCGTTACTCTTCCGATGCGCCGCTCGCGGGCGGCGAGTTCGATCGGCCTTACGAAGGCGGCTTTACCGTCAAGCTGCTGGAGAAGCGCCACGGCAAGCCCTGAGTTTGTTCGCGATCATGCAAGCAAAATGGGAGGCCCGCGTGATGCAGACCTCCCACGATGCTCAAGATCAGATCGACGTTCCTTCGCTCGACTTACGGTAACGGTCCGCCCTTGCCCGGCGCCGGATATTTCTTGGCCTTGTTGTCCAGGACCAGAACCCAATCCTCACCGCTGTTGGGCGTTGTGAACTCGCGCGGGCCGGAGGCTGGGAACTGGCCGACAAGAGTCGCTTGGCCGTTGGTTGGGTTGAACCACCACGCTTTGACGGTGGTTCCGGCGATCTTGCTCGTATCAACGGCAAACGTGCGATTGGTCTGCGGCACATAGATCATCGCATACCGCCCCTGGCTGTCGCGCGTCGCTTGCAAGCGGTTGGGCACGCTGCCTCCCGGCGTCAGCAGCACATCCATTCCCGCGATGCGTTTGCGCATGGGGCGCGATTCCATCAATCGGCGCAGATACTTCATATCGAAGGCGGCCTCATAGTCCATCGCCACATCCCAGGTGTCGGACGGCCACCAAGCGGTGTCATCGCCGTCGCCGCGGTAACTCTGCCATACGCCGTTGCCGCCGTACGTGTGGCCGGCCGCTCCGGCGAAGACCGACCAGTACGCGCGCCGCCGAACCCCGAAGGCGTCCCAGCCGCCCAAGTCCTCGTAGGTCGCCTCGGTATCCATCGTCGGCTTAACCGGACTTTTGTCGTAATCGGTCGTCACCAGGTTCCAGTTGTCGGCTCCGCTTCCGCTGTTGCCGCCCTGGCTTGACTGAATCATGTTGAAATCGAGCCAGTCGGCATCGTGAAAGACCACCGATGACGATTGGCGGCCGGCTTGGTACGAACCGTGAATGGTGATGAGGTTCTGGCCCTCGCTTCCCTGCTCGAGGCCTTCGCCAAGTTCATTCCAAACGTTGGTGATGTTCGGCCCCGTGCCGGCGATGATGTACTCGCCGGCGACGTTCCAGATCACGTTGGTGTTGTTCTTGTACCGCTCGCCGAGCCAGATGCCGACGTTGCGGGCCTGGGTCGGTGTGCCGAAGATATCCCAGTTGTCGCCCCAGCTCACGGTCAAGGCGACGTACAACCCCAGCTCGTCGGCTTTGTTCACAATGAAGTCGATGTGCTGGAACCACGCTTGGTTGGGGTTCGATGGGTCATCGTTGACTTCGCCGTAGGCGTTGGTGGTTTCGCTGTTCCAACCGTTCTGGACCAGCACGGGCCCTTGAATCACGTTGAATTTCTTGGCCTTGCGGTTCTGCAGGTACGTCGTGACCTGTTCCTCAGTCAGCTTGTACAGCCGCCAATTGGTGTCACCCATCCAGAAGAACGGCTTGCCGTCCTCTTTCATCAGATGCCGGCCGTTGGCGGTGACGGTGAGCCGCTGCGTCACAGCCTCGGCCTTCGAGCAGCCGATCGCCGCAATGATCAGCATCACGAAAACTTGTAGAAACTTTTGCGCGCGATGGCCGCTTGCGGCTTCGCGCGCCCGGCAAAACAAATCAACCATGCAATCCTCCGTATCTCGTGGTCGATCGCATCAATCGATCGCGATCGACAAAACCAGAAGAAGGCAAACCGGACCAGCCGGCGCCGTTGGGCATTACCCCGCCGCTGAGATCGAGTCATAATCGTCAAACTCTGCGCTAGTTCAAGTTCCTACGAACAAGAATGCAGACCACTTGGATTGGCCGCGCAAAACCGCCGCTTGTTGGGTCGGACCAGCTGGCAGCGCCGCACAGCGTACTTCATCCGTGGTTGCTACCTTTTCACTCGGGACTTCGCCCGCCAACCCACAATCACTCCGCCGATGATCGAACCCGCCATGTTCAGCGCGACATCCTTCTGCGCGTCGAACGCATCGCCTTGCTGGCCGTTGTACAGCTCCGCCGCCTCCGCCCCCACTGCTTCGGCGTACACCCACTCCAGTAGCTCGTAGACCGTCCCGATCACGCACAAGAGTCCAATCGCGAGAATCACCGCCCGCCAGCCTGCCGGCAATCCCAGCCAGCGCTGCATCAACTCGCTCGCCGGCTTGACCATCAGCAGCCCGAACAAGAAGTGCACCAGCCGATCGAAATGATTTCGCGCTTCGCCGCCAGCGTCATACGAGCCCGCCCCGATCAGCTCCGACACGCTCACCCCGAACATCGCCTGGGCCCAGCGGTCGTAGGGCACTTCGCTATAGGTGTACCGCGCCCCCAACACGTGGAGCATCATGTAGATGAAGATCAACGTGTACGAAACATCGCTCAACGGCCCCCCCGGAACGCGCCCCGGCCCGCGCCCCCGCCCCCGGAATTCCAGCCACACCAGCCACCCCACCACCGCGGCCGTCAAAATGTGCTCGAACAGAAAGTCCTTTGGATGCGGCGGATCAATCGCGCTGACGCCCAGCGCGACCAGAAACACAATCAACAGCCACGCCCGATACGGCAACCGCATCCATGCACGCGCCTCATGATCGCCCATGAAAGTTAATATACGCTATGAGCGCTCAAGCCTGCTGCAACCCCTCTCCCACTGCCCTGGAGGGAGAGGGCAGGTCTCCC
>JAKEEP010000288.1 GCA_022616475.1 Phycisphaerales bacterium
AGGGATTCGCGGGATCCTGATAGTTGAACTGGCTGGGCACGATGTGGTCGCGATTATCGCCTGAGTACAGCGTCATCCACGTCCCGATCTGCTTCATCCGGCTGAGTGATTTCGTCATGTCGCCCATGCGCAAGCTGCCCGAAAGCGCCGGCAGCAAGACCGCCAGAAGCACGGCAATCACCCCCATGACGACCATCACCTCAGGTAGCGTGAATCCGCGTATTCCCAAAACACTCCTAACGCGCACCGTGTGATTCGGCATGACTGGGCTCCTCTGGTACAAAAGCATACGCCGAAATCCGGGTGGCGGTTGACGCCAACCCGAAACTCGTCTCGCACGAATCACGCGAGAAACCCGCAGGGACAAGCCCTAACCCAAGACGTACGCCTTTGCAGAGCCCGCCTGGCCCAACGCTCACCCCAGGTTCATCGTCAGCAGGAACTCCGCATTCGACTTGGTCTTTGCCATGCGGCCGCGCAGAAGCTCCATCGCTTCAACCACGCTCATATCGGAGACGACCTTGCGCAGGCGGATGACCAGTTCCAGCTCCTTGGGATCGAGCAACAGTTCCTCGCGACGCGTGCCCGAAGCAGAGATGTCGATCGCGGGCCAAACCCGCTTCTCGACCAGCTTGCGTGTCAAGTGAAGCTCGGAGTTGCCCGTGCCCTTGAACTCTTCGAAGATCACTTCATCGGCCTTGGACCCGGTGTCGACCAGCGCCGTGGCGATGATCGTCAGCGACCCGCCGTTCTCGATATAACGGGCCGAGCCGAAGAATTTCTTGGGCTTGATGAGCGCCTGGGTATCGATGCCGCCGGTGCCGATCTTGCCCGTATTGGGCATGGCGTTGTTGTACCCGCGGGCCAGACGAGTGATCGAGTCCAGCAGGATGACCACGTGCTCGCCGAATTCAACTCGCCTGCGAGCTTTTTCGATCACCATCTCAGCAACCTGAATGTGACGAATCGCTTCCTCATCAAAGGTGCTGGCGACCACTTCAACCGAATCGGGCGTGTTGCGCCGGAAATCGGTCACTTCCTCGGGCCGCTCATCGATCAGCAGAACGATGATCTGGACATCGGGGTGGTTGGCCGCGATCGAGTTGGTGATCTTCTGCAGAATGACGGTCTTGCCGGTGCGCGGCGCCGCCACGATCAGCGCTCGCTGACCAAAGCCAAGCGGCGTCACCAGGTCGATGATCCGCGTCTCCAGGTTCTGCGGCTGGTTCAGAATCTCCAACTGAATCCGTTTGTCCGGGTGCAGTGGCGTGAGATTCTCAAATGTCGGCAGATCGTGCAGCATCTGCGGATCGTGCCCGTTGACCGAATCAACCCGCAGCAGCGCAAAGTACGTCTCCGCTTCCTTGGGAGGCCGGATCAGCCCGCGAATCACCTGCCCCTTGCGCAGCCCAAAGCGACGCACCTGCGAAGGCGAAACGTACACGTCATCCGGCGACGCCAGGTACGAATACTCCGCGCTGCGAAGAAACCCGAAGCCGTCGGGCTGAAGATCGAGCGTTCCTTCGCCCATCATCAGGCCCTGTCGCTGCGCTCGGGCCTTGAGAATCTCAAAAACCAGTTTCTGCTTGGGCAGTTGAGCGAAGTCTTCGAGCTTTTCTTTCTTGGCGACTCGAATCAGCTCTTCGTTGGACATGTGCTGAAGGGCCGTGAGGTCCAGATCGGTCTTCTTGGCCAGGTCGTACTTCTCCTGAGCCTCGGCGTCGAGGGCCTGGGCTTCGGCCTCAAGCTGCTCGTCGGTGGGCACTTCGCCCGGCCGCAGCATCACGGTTGTCGTGTACGGCCCCTGACGCATCGGGCCTCCACGCTGGTGGCGACGGCGCGATTTCTTGGATGACATATCGTGTCTGACTCCTGATGAGATGTGATGTTGAGATTCGATGGGATCGGCCCTCAATGAGGCTTCGACCTGCTCAGCCCGCTCGTTGCGGCCGAGTATGCGATTTTGTGAATGGCACTGCGAAGTGGATCGCCTGTTTTGTTCGTCGTACGGTTCACGCGTAACCCGGCGTGGCGGGGCTGCATTTGGCACCGGGCGTGGTGAAAGGCAGTCTCAGGTTTGTGGCACCGGCCCAACCTCTTGGGCTTCTTCAATAGCAATAGCCGAATGAGTGGCGAGTTGCATCACGTGCGGCAAGATTCAACGATTTGGTCCAAGACCCGGCGAACCTGTGCCTTCAGCTCGCCTAAATCCCCGTTGTTCTCCACTACATAATCGGCACGATCACGCTTGGCGTCAAGTGGCATCTGCGACTGCTCTCGCAAGGCCATTTCCGCCTCATTCCAGCCCCTGCTGGCCGCCAGGCGGGCCAAACGCGTTGCACGGCTCGTTTCAACAAAAATCACCGAATCACACTCGGAATCCAAACCTGCTTCAAAAAGCAGGGGTGCATCGATCACGAATGCGGTTGCTTTCGCGGGTTCTTTCGAAAACAGCTCTCGACGCTTCGCCTCGATCCACGGGTGGGTCAATTGTTCCAGGCGTTTCCGCTGGGCCGGATCATTGAAAATGATCTTGGCGACGGCGCTGCGATCGACTTCGCCCCGATGCGGGCCCGATTTCGATGAATCCAGAATGCGATCGCCCCACCATTTGATGAGCGTGGCTTTGATCTGCGGGTCACGCAGGGCCGCACGTGCCGCCACATCCGAATCGCTCACCACGCATCCCAATTCCGCGAGAATCTTCGCCACCGCGCTCTTACCCGCCCCGATTCCCCCGGCCAGGCCGATGATGGGTCTTCGATTTTGTAACGCTGCCCAACACATCAGCGAGCCCAGCGAGCCGGGCCGTCCTCGGCCCCGTCGGCGATGCCCCAACCCGAAGCGCGCTGCCCATCGACGTAGTTGAACGCGTTGTTCAAATACTTCACGTCACGTATCGCAAGATTCGATCCCTCCTCGGCCCACCAAGACCGACTCGCAGAGGTGGGCCATCCCTCGCTCAGCGTTTCTCTGAGCCACCGCTTGAGCAACCGGCGAACTCTCTCGCCATGCACCTTTGAATCAATGTCGAGAACCACGTGTACGTGATCGTGCCCAGCAGCGCACGTGCGCAACCTCCAGCCCCCTCGGACAGCGATTGTCGGAAGAGTCTCCTCAATGAAGAGCCGTTGTTCGTTCGATAGCAATATCGGTTCCGACTTCAGTCGCGCTCGAAATGACCGCTCGCGGGCGGCATTCTCTTCTAGAAACGGTTCGCCGAGTTGATTATGGGTCTTGTCAACCGTGGACCGATTCCCGCCATGCGGGCGAGCGCCATAGGTTCCCCACGTGATGTGCCATGTTGTCAGGGACGGGCTGAGCTCTTGCATTTTGGCGCCCCTTACTGTGGCTCGCGCACAGGACGGGGCCGAGGACGGCCCGGCTCGCTGTTCGCGCGCGTCATCTTACGATCTTCGACCACGTCGTGCCCTGCGCGCTGTCTTTGATCTCGATATTCATCGCCAGCAGCTCATCGCGAAGCTGATCGGCTCGTTTGAAATCTTTCGATTTCCGCGCCCGGTTGCGCTCGGCGATCTTGGATTCGACCAATTTCACATCAACGTCGGCGGTCGACGCCTGGCCTTGCGTTTGCAGATCAAGGACTCCCAGAACCGAGTTCATCTGATTCAGCGCATCGAGCTCTAATCCGATGTCGACTCTTCCGGGCGAATCGGAAAGGTTGTACCGGCCGGCCGCTTCGTTCAGAGCGCCGATCGCCCCGGCGACGTTCACATCGGCGCAGAGCGCCTGCTTGAACGCGGGCAGCGTTTCGTGCAGCGGGCCCGCGCTGCCTGACGCCGCTGGCGACTTCGAGCGACTCGCCTCAAGCCACCGCTGAAGCTTCACCCATCGATCGATCATCCGCTGCGAATCGGTCAGCCCCTGGAAGGTAAAATTGGCGTTCGAGCGATAGTGCGTCTTGATCAGCTCCAGGCGAATCGCCGCCGGCGAAGCCCCGCGCTCCAGCAAATCCCGTACGGTAAAGAAATTCCCCTTGCTCTTGGACATCTTCTCGCTTTCGACGATCAGAAACCGCGTATGGAACCAAAATCGCGCGAAGAGAGGTCGGCCGGTTGCCGAGCACGTCTGCGCGATCTCGCACTCGTGATGCGGAAAGATGTTGTCCTCGCCCCCCGAATGCAAGTCGATTTGATCGCCCAGCAGCGATTGCGCCATCACCGAGCATTCCAGGTGCCAGCCGGGATACCCTTCACCCCATGGGCTTGGCCACTTCATGACATGATGAGGATCGCGCTTCCACAGCATGAAATCGGCTGGATGCTTCTTGAGCGCCTGCGTCGCCTCGTCAACGCGCCCGCCTTCGCCCGAGCGGATCGCATCCGGCGTGTTCCCCGACAGGCGTCCGTACTCGGCAAATGACTGCACATCGAAATACACCACGCCGTCGGCGGCAACATATGCGTGACCGCGATCGATCAACCGCTTCACCATCGCGATCATCTGCGGAATGTATTCTGTCGGCCGCGGCATCAGCTCTGGGTGCTTCTGAACCTCCTTGGCGACCTTCAGCCCGAGCGTGCGAGCATCTTCCAGAAACGCGGTGACGTAGAAGTCCGCGATTGCGTAGGGGTCATTGGGATCGATGTCCGATCCTGCTCCGGGCGGGAGTCGACCCTCCTTCTTGGCTTCCAGCAACCTTCGCGAAGCCACCTGCATTCGATCCTCGCCGGTCGCGTCCGGCGACGTGTCGTCGGTCATGTGCCCCACATCCGTGATGTTCATCACGTGCTTGACGCTGAAGCCCAGCAGTTCCAGCGTGCGGCGCAGAACATCCGCACTCAGGAACGAGCGAAAGTTACCGATGTGCGCGTAGTCGTAAACGGTCGGCCCGCACGAGTAGAACGTCACCCGCCGTCCCGCCGGATCCAGCGGAACAAACTCCTCTTCCCGTTTGAACAGAGTGTTGTAAAGCCGCAGCATCATGAAGTGGGCAGGGTATGAACCGAGGCAAGTCGCGGCAAGTTGTGGCCGCGGTTCTGGTTACTATATTCGGTGCACACGATGACTCACGCCGCAGCCATCGGCAAGCCAAACGTCGAAGCCTTCAAGGGCGCGAGCGTCCTGATCACCGGCGGAGCTGGTTTCATCGGCTCGCATTTGGCGCACCGATTTGTCCAGCTTGGCGCAAGAGTTCGAGTGCTCGATGACCTAAGTGGAGGCTTCGCCCAGAACGTGCCCGAGCAAGCTGATCTGCGGCAGGCATCCATCCTCGATGACGATGCCCTTCGTGATTCGATAAACGGTTGCCGCTATGTCTTTCACCAGGCGGCGATGGTCAGTGTCCCCGAGAGCGTCGATCAACCGCAGCGCTGCGCCCAAGTGAATATTCTCGGAACCGAGCGGGTGCTGGAGGCGGCCCGCGACGCCGGCGTGCAGCGCGTGATCTTTGCCGCTTCGGCCGCGGCCTACGGCGGATCGCCATCATTGCCCAGTCGCGAAGATCATCCGCCCGACTGCCAGTCGCCCTACGCCGCCAGCAAGGTCGCCGGCGAACTGCTCTTGTCGGCGTTCGGCACGTGCTACGAGCTTTCGACGGTCAGCTTGCGTTATTTCAATATCTTCGGTCCGCGCCAAAATCCCAACTCGGCCTACGCCGCCGCCATCTCCGCCTTCATCAAGGCGCTGAGCGCGGGCAAACAACCGACCATTTACGGCGACGGCAAACAGACGCGCGACTTCACCTACATCGACAACGTCGTGAACGCCAACCTCCTGGCCGCCTTGAGTCCGCGACCCTTCAGCGGCGAGGTGATCAACATCGGCACCGGTCAACGGATCAGCCTTCTCGATGTGCTCTCGCACATGGGCCGCGTGATGAACCTTAAGGTCCAGCCGACCTTTGCTCCGCCGCGCGCGGGCGATGTCCGCCATTCTGTGGCCGACATCGGACGTGCGCGCGAGCTGCTGGGCTATAAGCCCACCGTCGACTTTGGCCAAGGCATTGAGCAAACGTTGCGCTGGTCTGGGGAGAATTGAACGTCAAGCCTGGGCGCCCTGCCGCTTCGAATCGTCGACCTGTTGAAGCACCGCGGATTCGGACGCGTGAAACGGATTGATCGGTCGCGCGTCGCGGCATTCAGGGGACATGGTTCATGCGATGGTCGGATCCTCGGACCGCCGATTCCTTCAGGAAATCCGCAAGCCGAAGGGCAAAGACCAGGATCGTGAACATGGAGTTGGCCTGGCTCGCCGTGACAAAGTTGCTGCTGCTGGCGATGAACAGATCGTCGAACCCGTGGACGTTGCCATTGGGGCCGACAACGCCGTTCGCCGGATTGTGCGACATGCGCGTGCCGCCAATTTGATGAAACCCATCTCCGGCCTGGTCCCATATGCTCTGGTCCAGATCATCCACGACGTACCGCAATTGGCCGCAATGATGTTCTCTGAGGTGAGCATCCCAACACCGGTGCGCATCGATCACGTTTTGCACGTCCTGCCGACTGTAGTGCAAATCGATTTTGATCTTGCGCATGCCCAATTCGTCCTTCTCGTCCAGCAGGCAGACGCGGCTTTCCGGATTGGGCATTTGCTCGCCAAAGTAATGCAGGTCGTAGGTGTTTGACCGGCTGTATTGAAAGAAGCCTGGGACCTTGCGCTTGGCGAAATATCGCTGATAGCCGAATGTCGGGATGAACAGAGCCGTGCGTGGAAAGTCGCGCACCATGTTCATGAGGTGGGCAGCCGTTGATCCTTTGGTTCCCTTGATCGCCGCCTTTCGAATGGCGTCGGATGCGAGGTATTTTCCGGCAGGTGAGCTCAGGATCAGATGCGCGAACGAAAGGATGCCATTGCCATGAGCTGGGTTGCTGATCTCGGCGTTCACCAGCCAGCCGGCGATATTGGGGAGTCTCTTCTGGTGCAGGAATTCACGTGAAAACGAGAATCGGCGGCGCACGTACACGCCTTCCGCATCGCGGTCGAAGCCGAACGCAGTCTCGCGCGGCGGGGTGGAAAATTGAACTTCCGCAATTCGCCCGGAGATGTGGCCCATGTAGAACCGGCCGAGCATTCCACTGTGATTGCCGATGCCTCCTTTGTGCATTCGATCCGACGCCAGCAGGAGCCGAATCGTATTGAGGCCTCCGCATGCCAGGGCGTACGATCGAGACTTCAGAGCGACTCCCTTACCCGACAGAGTCTTGGCTCGAATTGACGCGACCCGGCACGATGAAGGATCGCACTCGATTTCCGTGCAAGTCAGGCCATGGACAAGCCTGATGCGATCGGTCCGTTCGAGTTCGTTCTGATATTCGACTCCAAAGCTCATCACGGACCATCGCTCGAGGCTGGAAGTCAGGACATCGCCGTCCGGCAGGCCGGGGACGATTGATGGATGCTTGGCGCTGGGAATGCTCCTGATTTCGAATTCAGGCCGTCCGCATTTGAGGTATTGACAAGCCTTGGCGAAGTAGGGCTGCAGCGATTGGTAGCTCACCGGCCACTGCGAGTGTGGGATGTAGTCTCGGGTGTCGAAATCCACGGGATCAAAGGGCACCACACGGCCGCCCCAGATGACCGAAGTCCCGCCGACCTGCCGCCGCGTGCACTCCGACATGGGCGCATGAAAGTGTGGATCGAAATGCTCGGTGTCGGCCAGGGATTGGATTCGTTGGGAGTACGTTGGTCCGCCGCTCTCGACCAGCACGACTTCCAAACCAGCACGAGCCAGCTCCAGCGCCATGACGATGCCCGCCGCTCCCGCCCCGACGACTGTCACGTCCGATCGAAGGACCGAATCGTCCTCCAGCTTCTCGGCGTCCATCAGCATGCCGTTCCCCTTGAGCCGGGCCCGGCGCCCAGCGCGTGCACCAACGCCCTTTCCTTGTCAGAAAGCGGAGCGCCGTCAACGGCCGCAATGTTGAGTTCCAAGTGATGCGGGTGCACCATGCTCGCCAGAATTGAAGAGATCTCCTTGAACTGAAGCACAAAACGAAGCGCCAGCTTCGAAGCGTACCCGCAGTCCGGTGGCAGGCCGAACTCATCGAGCATCTTCAGGTCGGTGAGTTTCTCCAACAGCTTGCCGTGTCCAAAGGGACCTCGTGCGACCACCCCGATCTGGCGAGACACAGCCAGGGGAAGCACGCTGTGGACGGCATCCTGCTCGAGCAGATTGAGATTGACCTGAACGGCTGAAAAATCGAAATCGCAACAACGCAGCAGATGCGCTGCAACCTCGACATCGCACGAAATCCCATAGTGCCGGATCTTCCCCGCATCTTTCAGCGACTGCAGCTTTGCAAACGTGTCGCTGCGTTCGGCAATCGCCGACGGGGGATCGTGCAAAAAGAACAAGTCGATGTAGTCGGTGCGCAGCCGACTGAGGCTGTTGTGCACGCATTGCTCAACATAATCGGGCTCAAAGGACTGCGACGTTTGCGAAGCGATGAACCTGCCTGCAGTTGATTTCACACCCGAAAGGCGCTGGACCAACGGTCGAATCAGCGGCTTGACCCACCGTAGCGATTTCAGGCGCGAGGAAAATCGATAGCCGCACTTGGTGGAAATGACGACCTGGTCGCGAACGCCGCCAAAGACCCGGCCCAGCGCCTGCTCGCTGCCGCCGACCCCATACATGTCAGCGGTATCGAAGAAGTTGATTCCACAGTCAAATGCCTTTTTCAAGGCTCGCGAAGACTGTAGTCGGCCCGATCGCGATCCGATTGGAGCGCACCCGAAGCCCAGCGCGGAAACAGCAAGATCGGTTGAACCGATCCTGTTGTATCTCATCCGAGGTGGTCCGTATTGATCCGCGGTTTCATGTTCTAGATCGGCTGGCCCCGCTCGCGACGGCGCAGCTCGCGCATTTTGATCACGATCATGTATTCATAGAACGCCTGCAGCGTGCAGTAGGTGAAGCCCGCGAGCCCATCCAGAATACCCAGCCGGATGAAGTACATGTACATGAATTTCAGCGCCGGCCGGAACGGCAGCCTGAATGAGAGGTTCTTCAGCGCCTTTCGTCGCAGCGCGCGGTCGCGGCTCAGGAACGACGGTTGCTCGCCCAGCTCGCCTCGCAACACTTTGAGCCCCTCCATCGCCTCCATCCGCGAGTAGCTGTTGTGCTTTTCGATCCACTCCGAAACGCCCTTGCTGAAATTGAAGTGGTGAAAGAAGCTCTTCAAGTAGCCGTGCTGTCCGTCGATGATCGGCGTGGGATTCACCAGGCGCTCGAAGCGTATCTTCTCTGGCCTGAAAAAGCGCATGATCAGGCCCGGCGGCATCGAGTGCTTGATCCATCGTCCCATGAAGAAGTTCTTGCGCCCGCAATAGAACGCCACGTTTTCTTCCGATGGATTTCGGCCGATCGCCAGCAGCTCATCCTTCAGCTCGTCGGTCATGCGCTCGTCGGCATCCAAATAGAAAACCCATTTGTGCGCGAAATCAATGTTTTCCATTGCCCAGTTCTGGTGAGCCGACCAGTTGTCGAACTTGCGCTGCACCACCCGCGCTCCTCGCGACTGTGCAATGGCAACCGTGCCGTCGGTGCTGTAGGAGTCGAACACCACGATGTCATCGAACCCCTTCACCGATTCAAGGCATTCGGGAAGGTTCGTTTCCTCGTTCAACGTGAGGATCAATATGGAAACTCCATCAGCCCGCCGCTCGAGACTCGGTTGACCATCCAGATGCGGCGCGCCTGCGGCCGACACCTTCGACATCCCATCGAGCGGCGCCGTCGTCCCCCCGGTGGAAGCGGTGGCCGTTCTGGACCGCGCCAACACTGGCGCAGAGTTGGAGGGCTCGGCCACCGATGGTGACGCCAGATCCACCTGCCCGCTGAGCGCTCCAGAGCGCAGGGTCCGGGTCAAAGCCCCCGCCGCCGGGAACCTCAACTCCGAAATCACTTCGGCTTCATGCTGCACCAGCATTGGTTCGACGAGCAGGTCGAGCACGGTCTCGTCGCCCATCAGCGCCTGCTTGCGCAACGCGCGCAACTTCAGCGACACCAAATAGTCGTACATGCTGATGAACTTGCAGAACTCCAGCCCCGCTTGACCGTCAAGCACACCCAGCCGAAGCACGTACATGTAGAGGAATCGCCAGATCCACGGCATGGGCACGTGCGGCAACACGTTTCGTTTGAGCCAGCGGCGCCAGTTCGTCTCGCGCGGCAGCTTCGCCGCCGGGCTTGCGAGGTGGCCTTTGATCTCCGCGTAGAGCGCCTTGGCCTCCAGTGTGGAATACCGATTGTGTTTGGCTACATAGTGCTCGAGCCCGCGCCGATCATCGTGCCGCATCGGTTCGCGAACATATCCCACCGGATCCTCGATGATCATGTGCTCGTGAACCACGCGGTCTTCATATCGCGCTCGTCCGCGCTTGAAGAAGCGAAGGTTCCAACTGGGGAAATAGCCGCAGTGCCGGATCGGACGGCCGAGGAAATAGGTGACTCGGTTGATGAAGAACCCATTCTCAGGCACCGATTCGACCTGGCGCGATGCGATGCCAATCAGCCGCTGGCGCAGCTCGGGGGTGACCACCTCATCGGCATCGAGAATCAATGTCCACGGCGCTTCCAGGGGCAGATTGGCCAAACCCCAGTTCTTCTGCCGCGCGTAGCCGCTCCAAGGGTGCTGAACCACGGTCGCCCCGTGCTGCCGCGCGATGTCCTGAGTGCCGTCGGTCGAGCCGCTGTCAACCACGAACACCTTGTTGGTCCATCCTTTGAGCGCATCAAGACTGCGCGGCAGATTGATCGACTCGTTGAATGTGATGAACATGACGTCGATCATGGCTTCATTCTTTTCTCAACCGCATCCGCGGCGCCGTTTCCGCGAGTTGGCGCGATGTTCGCCCCGTGGAATCGGGATGATCATCCGCTTCCCCAAAATCCGCCGGGCCTATCTTACGCTTGCGGATCGACTTGGCCGGCGAGCCCACGGCGATGACCCACGCCGGCAAATCATCAAAAACGCTTGAACGCGCGCCCACCACCGTGCCCTCGCCAATCGACACACCCGGTCCAATGAACACGTCAGCCGCGATCCAGCACCGTCGCCCGATGGTGATCGGCTTGGCGACCAGCGGGTGATACACGTCATCGGGATCGTGCGTGGCCCCGCACAGGTAGCTGTATTGACTCACCGTCGCGTAGTCGCCGATCGTGACGGTCTCGGCGCAGTACACGTCCACATCGTCGGCGATACATGCATAACGGCCCATGACCAGCTTCCACGGCGCCCAGCACCGCGCCCTGGGATATACCCGAGAGGTCCGGTCCAGCTTCGCGCCAAACAACCGCAAAATCCAATTGCGCCACCAATGCAACGGTCGTGGCGAGAGGCGAAACAGCAACCAATACACAATGGTCCACACCACCCGCCCGGCACGATTCGCAAGGCTGTGCGAGCTATGGGGCGAGGCCATCGGTGGACTGGGGGAACGACGTTCACGCATCGCTGGTCACCGGCTCCAATCCCAAGGTAGCCGCGCAGGTGTGAAACCGATACTCACGCAGCAACATGCTCAACTTGTCTTTCATCGTGCGCAATCCCACGTAACACTTGAAGCGGCGATTGAGCGGCATCGGCACGCGCGGGCACTCAGGCGCGAAGTCACGCGGATGAAGATATACCACGGCGGGAATCCCTTGAGCGTTCAGTTGACTGAATCCGCGCCGAATGGCCCACTTGGGCAGCAATCGTATGTACCCGCCGCCGGAGAACGGCACCGGCCGACCGCCGAGTCGCATCACGCTCATCGGGAGCTCGAGCATCGGGCGGCCCGAAGGCGCGCCGGTGAACTCGTGCGCCTGCATCGGGCAGGGATATCCGCCGTGTCCGCGCCGCGCGGGAAACAAGCTCGCATCGTATCTCAATCCCACGTCGTGCATCACATCGAACGCCCATTCACTTCCGGGGATGATCGAGAACGAAGGTGCGCGAAACCCCAGCACCTTCTTGCCTCCCGCTGACTCGATCGCGTCAATCGAAGCCCCCAAGTCGTCCTTGAACTCATGTGGGGTCATCGAATAGACCTTGCGATGCCAATACGAATGCGAGGCCAGCTCATGACCATCTGCTGCAATCGCACGGACCAGTTGTGGATGGCGCTCGGCCACCCAACCCAGAATGAAGAACGTGGCCTTCACGTCCCGTTCGCGCAGAGCCCCGAGAATCCAGTGAGTCTTCTCCTCGACCAGCGAAGGCAGCGTCGGCCAGCGATTCGGATCGGCCACTGCTTCGATTTCAACCAGGTGAAACCAGTCTTCGATATCAAAACTCAGCGCGTTCATCACCTGGGTGCGGTCCCCCTCTCCCTTTGGGAGAGGGCTGGAGGGAGGGCCTGCCTTCTTTGTCCTTGCTGCTGACACCATTGGTGATGCACCACCCCAACCGCCAAAAGCGCACTCGACAAGAATGTACCGTCAGAACGGCCCCAAAGTTCGACCTAGGGTGCCACTGGTCGGGGCGATAGCCCAGACCAGTGCTGGCGTCATCGATCACTCCGCACGAGCCTCTCCTTCGGACCCACCCGTGGCGCCCCGTGGCGCCCCGTGACGATCCGCTGTCTCTCAACCTAGAAAGCATCGTGGTCAGCAAAGCTGAACCGCCAGTTCGCCAAGTCGGCCGTCGCCGGGCCAGACGTCAAGAGACTCTTGGGCCACAATAGCAAGTCGTAGGTTTCCGGCGATACCCGGTACTCAAGCCGCTCCATCACCTCTCGCATGGCGGGTCCAACCCCATCCAGGTAGATCATCAATTCCCCCCCGTTGCGATGAGCACGCCGCTCAGCTTCGAT
>JAKEEP010000289.1 GCA_022616475.1 Phycisphaerales bacterium
CCGGTAAGCGACTGATACCATGCTCGGGCATGAGCAGTGAGGCTGATTCGCCTGCGGATCAATCAGGGCCAAAACCAAATCGACGATGGCCACGCGTTGGGACCAGTGCTGTCGGTGCGATCATCGTTCTAGCGATGCTGCTGGCCTGTGTCGGGTCGCTTCCGTATGCCCTGAGCCGATCTGATTCGGGTCACGGGGCGGTTCATGGGCCCAGGCGTTTCGAGGCCGCGCGCTCGGAGCACGCTTTGCTGCCGCCCTCTTGGGCGCCGCATGCTCCCGATGAGCAGGTCCGCCGGCACCAAGTCGCACTCGCTGAGGGAAAGTCACCTCGGCACCTGCTGGGCACTGATCGCTTGGGGCGCAGCATCGCAGTTCGCTGCTTGCTTGGCGGCGCCATCAGCCTGGGAGTTGGCATTTGTGCCGCGGCCATCGCGGTGGTGATCGGGACGCTCTACGGCACGATCGCCGCGTATTGCGGGGGGCGAGTTGACGCCGGCATGATGCGAGTGGTCGATGTGCTGTACGGTTTGCCCAATATTTTGCTGGTGGTCTTGCTGGCCGTGGCTGTCGACGGCTTGGCGGCCGGCGCTGACGGTTCCAGCGGTGAAGGCTCGGTGACAATCAAGTCGGGCTTCGGGATCAACAGAGATGTGTTGAACATTCTGACGCTTCTGGTGGCGATCAGCGCGGTGAGCTGGTTGACGATGGCGCGCGTCATTCGTGGGCAAGTGCTCAGCTTGAAAGAGCAACCGTTCATGGAAGCGTGCCGTGCCATCGGCGTTCCGTGGCATCGCCAATTCTTCCGCCACCTGCTGCCAAATCTGTTGGGGCCGATCATCGTCTATGCAACGCTCACGCTCCCGACCGCCATTCTCTCAGAGTCGTTCCTGAGTTTTCTGGGGATTGGCGTGCAGGAGCCGTTGCCAAGCTGGGGCAATCTCGCCGCCAGCGGCTTGAGCGAGCTGAACGTGGTGCGAATGCGGTGGTGGCTGATCCTCTGGCCGTGCCTCTTCGTGGCGGTCACGCTGCTAGCGCTGAATTTCATGGGCGAGGGTCTGCGTGAGCGATTCGACCCGAAGCGGCGAGCGATTCGATAGGCGTTCAAGGCGCCGGTGTTTTGCGCAATTCGAAGGTGAGCGAGGCCCAGAGGCTTTCCCACTGCGCGTTCGAGCCTGCGGGCGCTTCGATCATGTGAACGGCGGTGATGAGCCAAGGGCCGGCGCTGGTAATCTTGAGGGCTGCTTTCCCATCCTTGTCGGTCCTCGCAGAGACGGCGCCGTGTGGATGCTGATGGTTCTTGGCGGCGATCAGCACGCCTTCGCAGGGCTTGGAGTCAAAGAGCAGTTGCAGAGGCAACTCGTCGCCGGGCTTCAAATCGAAGGGGCACTTCTGGGCGACCAGTTCCAGCTGGAAGCCGAGCATGCGATCGGGCGGAAACGCCGACTCAGAAGCGCCGGCCGGCTTTTCACCGATCTGCACCAGCGCCTTGGCGCAGCGCGAATAGATTTCTCTTGCCTTCTCTGCAGTTTCACCGCGCTCTTTGCGAAGTTCGATAATGCGATCGAGCCCTTCTTCCTTCAGATAGGCTTCGAATTTCTCGGCCTCAAGCTCGATGGATGCATGATTGCTCCGGTAGCCCAGAACGTGCAGGCCGTCCTCGGCAGGACGCATCAGACCGGCGGGGTCTTTCCCATCCTGACCCGGCACATCGTTCTGACCCGATGGCCCAGCCACGATGAACTTCTCAATCCGCTGGGCGTTCCGCGCCACGGGCTCGCCTTCACCAACATGCCCGACGCGCAATCGCACTTCAATCAAATCCTGGACTTTCGACCAGAACGTTGAAGGCTCAATCCAGAAGTCATGTGCGAGAGCAACATTGAAGCAGGCGAGCGCTACGAGCACACCGAAATGAATGTGACGGACTTTCATCTGAGCTTCTCCATGAGAACGGCCATCGTCAGTCATTATCGCAGCACGATCTGGAAAGGACACGAGCCGTGTGACGGCCCGTGTCCTGGAAGGGGGACAGCCTGTGGCAGGCAGGCAGTGGATCAATTCGGCGAGGCAATGGTGGGGGTGGTCAGGTAGGGGAAGAAATCGTCAAACGCCTGATCGTTGACCAGAGCGCCATCGGTGAGCGGCGCCGTGCCGTTCGGCGCGCACGAGACAGGAAGCAACGCGCCGATGACGGCTCGCAGTTCGATGTCGACCACGTCATCGCCCGGCCGGCGGCCGTTGGGGAATCCCGCCAAATCGCCGCCAAGGACGCCGAGGTTGCTCTGCTGCCCCTTGGGCTTAGCCGCAATGGACGTGTTCAGCCGCATCATCTCGCCCGGCGTCATGTCGCCCTGCGGCTTATTGAGGCCATCGACGCCGGTGAGAAACACCGACACCAGGTCGTTGCGCGGCAGGCACGGGGCCGCAACACCAAACAGCGCGTTGAGCAACGCCGGCAGCGTTGGATTGGTCACGTAGGTCAGGAACTGCCCATCGTTCTTCGGCTCGCTGTTGTTGAACTTGTTCTTGTCTTTGAGGCCGATGACGACCTCGTTCACCAGCGGCATCGCCAGTCGCGAGACCTGCACGAACTGACCGGTCTCCATAGCCGGTTGTGAGAAGGAGGGGCTGTTTTTGAGCAGCCGAGTCTTGGGAAGGCTTGCGGTTGTCCAGGCGCCGACAACTGGATCATCGCCTTGGACAAGCAAGCTCTTGGGCAGTTCGAGGATCAGCGAGGTGATGTTATCACCGGCCAGGAGGTCTTCTTCTCCATCCACCGCGCCGAGCGGGTCCAAGTTGACCAGGTCAAACACCTCTCCCAAATTGGCTACGAACGGATCATCGCGCTGGCCGACAAACACTCGGCCGGGCGTCTCGCTGCCGGGAATCAGGATGTCGTAGATGTGCCCGCGAGCGTACAACTCGTAGTTGGGGATGGACTTGGCGCCGATGTTGTCCACCGGCTTAAGGAACGTGGTGCCGCCGGATGTGAGATTGACAACACTGCCGCCGTTGTCATCGTCATCGTCGTCGTCCCCGCCGTAGACCACGTCGATGGTGTAGGTCTCAACCACGTTCAGGTTTGACGTGTTGTCGATGGCGATCGGGCCGACGTTGATCAGTGGCACAGCCACCATCTGACCGCCAATGTTGAGCTTGATGTTTTTCAGGTCATTCCTGAATTGAAAACGGAAAGTGATGTCGGGCTTTGCGTCGCCGTCGTTGTCGAACTTGATCTCATAGCGGGCTTCGGGATCAAGTTGGAAGAAATTCGGCCCGCCGTAGGGAATCTGGAACGGAACGTAGTTGGCGACGATGGTGACAAAGTCTTCGCGGCCCGGTTCGTAGCTGTTGAACATGTAGAAGTCGGTCGCGTCAACTTTCGGAAGCTCCGTGATGTACGGAGCCTCGCGGTGGCTTGAGCCCAACGCCGTGGCCGATGTCGCCGCCAGCGCCATGCCCCCAATCAGAACCGCAAAAAATCGACTCGCTTTCGATGAACGATCAGAGAACCTCATGATTTTCTCCTTTAGGGCTTGAGCGCAGAAATGTGTTCGAGCGCAGAAATGTGAACAGGTACTTCGCTGGGCGCCCTGATCCGGATTTTGCCGCTCGCTCAGATTTTGTCAGATGAGCTCTCTTGGCGCAAAACCCTTGCGAGGCAAAATCCAAAGTCGCCTTCTGGTCGAACTGCCTCCGGCGGTTTCGATATTTACAGCGTCATCGATGACGGAACCACGGTGGACCTCGTGGCGTTTGCCGCTCTGAATGTCGACGGCAAGTCGCGTTGGTATGAGATCGATCTGCTCACCGGGCGGGCCTACCACATCGGTAGGTTCAAGATTTGGCAGCAGGTCGTGGATGTGGCCTTGCCGCTCGATCAGGACGATTGAATCGGACGGGTTTCCGAGCCCCGGCCACTTCGACCGAGGGGTTTGGGATCTCGGGGCACAGCCTCGTCCTCGGATGAGGCTGTTTTTCGCTTCGGCCACGATTTCTTCGCCGGTTTCCAAGAGCCAAATGGCCGCCTTGTGCGTAGTTCTTGCAATCTCAGAGCCGGCTGAAAGCAGGTTTTCGATATGATGGCATCCCTGGTGCCCAACGGAGCTTACCGCCTGTGAACGAGGCGAAGGTCGAGTTCCAATCGCGTGGCCTTCCCAAGCGTCGAGCAGAGGGGCCCGGCGATGGGTCGCGCTCCGATGAACAATTGGTCAGCGCGATCGCGCGCGGCGACCAATCGGCATTCGCGCAGTTGTACGATCGCTACAGCGCCCGCATGTTTGGATTTGCGCGTAAGATGGTTCGCCAGCCGACAGCCGCAGAGGACGTAGTGCAGGAGGTTTTCCTACAAGTGTGGCGCAAGGCCGGCGCCTACGATCCGCAGCTTTCCAAGCCGGTGGTTTGGCTCATGCTGATCGCCCGGGCCCGCGCCGTCGATTGGCTCCGCCGGCACGGGAACGATCGCTCCACCCCGGCAGACTGGATCAGATTGAATTCAAACGGCTCCCTGAGCTTTCACTCGCAAGTCGATGCCGACGACGATGCGCAGTTATCCCGCGAGGCGCTGGCACAATTGCCGCCCGAGCAGTTTGATGCCTTAAGCCTGGCGTTTCACGGCGGAATGACGTGCCAACAGATCGCCACGCTGCGGGCATTGCCGTTGGGGACCGTGAAAACCCGAATCCGGCTTGGGATGAACAGGTTGCGTGATCTGATGAACCATCAACGCGAGGGATCAAGGTGATGAACGAGCAGGGCCAAGAATCATCCGTCGCCGAGCATGCGGCGCTGTATCTCAGCGGCGCCATGAGCGATTCGGAGCGCCAGGCGTTCGAGGCCGAGCTGACCGCCGGGCGCCCTGATGCTGTTGCAGAAGTTCGGCGATTGCAGCTGGCCGTGGAAGGGCTGGCCGGCGCGGCGCCGTCGGCGACGCCCGATCCTGGTCTGCGAGCCGAGCTGCTGCAGCGCATCTCCGCCGAAACCGACCGTTTATTAGACGACTCCCGGGCCGCTCAGGTTTGGCGGGGCTGGCGGTCCGACGACGCCGCCGATCCTCTTTTTACCTTGTATGCTCGCGACGGGCAATGGGAGGATACCGGCGTTGAAGGCGTCCATGTTCGCCGGCTCTTCGTTGATCGAGCCGCCAACCGCATGACCGCCATGTTCCGCATGGCGCCAGGCGCCTCGTACCCCGAGCACCTTCATGATGGTCCGGAGGAGTGCTACGTGCTCGAAGGCGATCTGCACGTGGGCGATCGCATTCACATGCACCAAGGC
>JAKEEP010000031.1 GCA_022616475.1 Phycisphaerales bacterium
CTGACGTTTAGGAAGCTCGACTGATTTGATGCATACGGAAAATTGGCGCGATAATGGGTGTCACCCGGAATTCTGAGTGAATCCTGAGGTCGAGCCCGCCAGCGAGGCCCTTCGGAGCCCGAAAATCAGAGGTCAGGGGTCGGAGGTCGGGGGGTCAGAGTGTCAGAGGTCGGGCGAGCAAACCACCGTCCACCCTCTCGCTCCCCCCGGAAGCAAAAGAGGGAGAGGGGAAAGAGTGGCGACAAACAAAAGCCCTCACCCCTGACCCCTCTGCCAGAGGGAGGGGGAAGAGGGAGGGATTGGGAGTTCGCGCTTGAAATTATCTTTGTGTGAGTGCGATGGTTCGGGCGGCGGGTCTGGCGGCGTTGGTTGGTGGCCGTTGCGGTTGCGGGGAGTCGGTTGGGGCTTCGATCTCCCAGCCGCCGCCGAGGGCTTTGTAGAGGCTCACCAGTTCGGTGATGACGTCGCGGTCGGATTGGACGAGCGCGGCCTCGGTGACGTAAAGATCGCGCTGGGCTTGGAGGACGCTGAGGAAGTCGGTCAGGCCTTGCTCGTAGAGGCGAGTGGCGAGGTTGACGGCTCGCTGGTTGGAGGCGACAGCGCCCGAGAGCGACTGGCGGCGCAATTGCTCGTTCAGGAAGGCCACCAGCGCATCTTCGACTTCGCGCAGGCTGGTGAGAACGGTTTGTTCGTAGAGGACGAAGGCCTGCTCCTGCCGTGCGTCTTGGACGGCGATGTTGGAGCGAATGCGGCCGAAGTCGAGGATGGGCCAGTTCACGCTGGGGCCGATGGACCAGAAGCGGCTGGAGGAGTCGGTGAGGTTGCTGAGCTCTGAGCTTTGCAGGCCGAGGGAGCCGGTGAGGGAGAATCGCGGAAACAGATCGGCGGTGGCGACGCCGATTTGCGCGGTGGCGGCGGCGAGATGGCGCTCGGCGCGGCGGATATCGGGTCGGCGGCGCAGCAAGTCGGAGGGCAGGCCGATCGGGATTTGAAGCGGAACCGATGGAATGGGCGATGCGACCAGGAACTCATCGACTAGGGCGGTGGGCTTGCGGCCGGTCAGGACGCTTAATAAATGGATGGATTGGCGGACGGCGCTTTCGAATGCAGGGATTTGCGAGGCGGTGGTGCGGACCTGGGCTTCGGCGCGGGCGACGTCCAGATCGCTCGAGAGGCCGGCCTCGAAGCGCGTGCGGGTGAGGTCGAGCGTGTCGGTCTGAGTCTTGAGGTTGGCGCGAGCGATCGCGGTTTGCCGCTGGAAGCTCCGGAGCTCGGTGTAGTTGCGCGCGACTTCGGCCAGAAGAGTTACCAGGACAGCGCGGCGATCTTCGATGGTGGCGGCGATGTCGGCGTCGGCCGCCTCGAGGTTGCGACGCGTGCCGCCAAAGACATCGAGCTCCCAGAGGGCGTCGAAGCCGGCTTGGAAGAGGTCGTCTTCGCTGCCGGGCGCGGCGGCTGAAGTGAACGAGTTCTCGCTGAAGCGACTGCGCGAGTAGGAAGCGAAGGTATCGACGGTAGGAACGAGGTCGGCGGAGATGATGCCGCGCTGGGCGCGGGCTTCGCGGACGCGGGCTTGGGCCAAGCGCAGATCGAGATTGCCCGCGATGGCTCGCTCGACGAGGAGATTCAGCGTTGGATCTTGCAATGTGGTCCACCATTGGGCGACAGACTCGGCGCTGGCCGTGGGAGTAATCAAGCCGCCATCGGGGTTTGTCGGAGCCGATGGGGAAAGCTCGCCCCAGGATTGAGGGACGTCGGTCTTTGGCGCCGAGTAATCCGGGCCGACGGTGCAGCCATGAAGGAGGAGCCCAACCATCGCGACCGCGACCAAAGTCATTGATGACGAGGTGATGTTGCTCGTGTAATCGCTGAGCAGCGATGGATCATGGAGGTGATTGGTCATGGCATTTCCGCATCGAGTGCGTTAAGGCGTTCGATCCGCGGCGGGACGGCGAGGGATTGGAAGATGGGAACGACGAGGAGGGCAAATACAGGAACCACGAAGAGGATGAACACGGTTCCGAAAGTCATGACGTTGTCCTTTCGAGAACAAAGCGGTCGCGCTTGTGGGCGCCGACCAGCGCGTCGCCGTTGTGGGCGATGGCTGCGGGCGCCAGCGCGCCGACGTGGATAGTCGTTTCACCGAGTCCGGTTTCGAACTCGGCTTGCGCCGCCGCGCTGGTTTTGTGCTGTGCGGCGATCAGCGAATAGAACACCGGGACGACGAACAGGGTGAAGAGTGTGCCGACGGTCATGCCGGCGACGAGCACGGTGCCAATGCTGTTGCGAGCCTCGGCGCCCGGGCCTGTCACGAGCACCAAGGGCAAGTGGCCAAAGACGGTTGCTGCTGAAGTCATCAGCACGGGCCGCAACCGCGTCAGCGCGGCTTCCTTCAACGCGATCGCTTTGAGGACGCCTTGCTCTTGCAGGGTGTTGGCGAATTGAACGATGAGGATGCCGTTCTTGGCGATGAGGCCGACGAGCGTGATCAATCCGACCTGGGAGTAGATGTTGATGGTGGTCATATCTAGGAAAGTGAAGGCGAGCGCGCCGGAAATGGCGAGCGGCACCGAGCCGAGCAGGACGATCAGGGGGTCTCGAAAGCTGCCGAACTGTGCAGCGAGGACCAGGTAAATGAGGACGACAGCGAAGCCGAGCGTGACGGTGAGGGCTGAGCCTTCGCGCCGGATTTGACGAGATTCGCCTGCGTAATCGAGCACCACTCCGGGGGCGTTGGCGGCTGAGGCGGCTTGCTCGAGCACGCGCAGGCCCTCTTCCTTGGTGACGCCCGGTTGAACACCGCCGAAGATGCGGGCCGAGTTGCGCTGCTGAAAGCGGTTCAAGGTGCGGGGCGCGACGCTGGTTTCGATGCGCGTGAACGTCGAGACCGGCACGAGGTCACCGCTGGGAGTTTTGATTTTCAGATCGAGCAGCGGCCCGACGGTGGCGCGATCTTCCTCGCCGATTTGGGGGATGACTTTGTAGCTGCGATCGAAGTAGTTGAATCGATTGACGTAGCCGCCACCGAGCAAAGTGCCGAGTTCCTGGCCGACGCCGGCAAGATCGAGGCCGAGGTCGGCGATCTGCTCGCGATCGAGCACGACGCGGGCCTCGGGCAGATCGATCTTCATATCGGTGTCGACGTAAAGGAACTTGCCGCTCTGCCACCCGGCGGCAAGGACGGCGCCGACGGTTTCGAGCATTTGTTCGGGGGATGCTTCGCCTTGCAAGACGAGCTCGACATCGTATTGACCGGGGGTTGGAAGAGGCGGATCGAGACGCGGGAAGATGCGCAGACCGGGCAATTGGGAGACGGCGCCGAAGACGGCACCATACATCTGCTCGGTGGAGCGCTCGCGCTGCCGCCAGTCTTTGGCGACCATTCCGCCAAATCCGCCCCAGGGCGCGGTGAGCGACCACATGAAGCGGGCTTCGGGGAATGCTTCAATCGTGTCGACAACGGTGAGCGACTCGCGGTTGGTGGCGGTGAGCGAGGAATCGGGCGAGGCCTCGAGGAACAGGCTGATGTGGCTCTGGTCTTCAACGGGGGCGAGTTCGCGGCGCGAGAACGAGTACAACGGCCAGGCCGCGGCCATGATCAGCAGTGCGGCGGCGACCATGGCCCAGCGCATCTGGAGCGCGGCATCGAGCAAACGCGAATAGATACGGCGCACGGCATCGAAGGCCTGATTGACGACCCTGGTGAGCCAGCCTTCCTTGCCGTGGGCGTGCACGAAGCGGGAACTCATCACAGGTGAGAGCGTGAGCGCGACCAGACCGGAAACGACAACTGCTGCCGCGAGCGTGATGGCGAATTCGAGAAACAGCGAGCCGGTCAGGCCACCTTGGAAGCCGATGGGCGTGTAGACGGCCGCCAACGTAATGGTCATGGCGATGATCGGGCCCAGCAGCTCACGAGCGCCGACGAGAGCCGCCTGGGTTCGCGACTTGCCCTCGCGCACGTGCCGTGCGACGTTCTCGACGACGACGATCGCGTCATCCACGACCAATCCGACCGAAAGGACGATCGCGAGCATGGTGAGCAGGTTGAGGCTGAAGCCAAAGGCGTACATGACGACCGCGGCCCCGACCAGTGAAATGGGCATGGCCACCAGCGGCACAAGCGCGGTGCGCACCGATCCCATGAAAAGGAAGACGACGAGAGCCACGATGAGGATGGTTTCGCTGAGGGTCTTGGTGATTTCCTTCAGCGCATCCTCCATGAACATGGTGCCATCCCACACCAGTTGCATGTCGATGTCTTTGGGGAGCGTGGGACGAATGCGCTCCATCTCGTCCTTCAGCCGATGCGCGACTTCGATCTCGTTTGAGCCAACCAGGGGCCAGACTCCCAGGTAGACGCCCTCGAGCTCGCCGTATTTGGCGACCATCTCGGCCTCTTCGGCGCCCAGCTCGACGCGGGCTACGTCGGAGAGGCGCACGATGGCGCCGTCGCCGGGAGTTCCGGAGCCGGAGGACGTTGCGCGATTGACGACGATCAGGTCTTCGAATTCCTTCACGGAGCGCAGGTCGGTGTTTGCCAGAAGGTTGACCTGCACCATGTTGCCCTTGGTTTGGCCGACGGCGGCGAGATAGTTGTTACGCTGGAGCGCTGCGTGGACGTCGCCGGGCGAGAGGTTGAGCGCGGCCAGACGGTCAGGATCAATCCAAATGCGCATCGCGATCTGCCGGCCGCCTTCGATGGTGACGCGCTGAACGCCGGCGAGGGTCGCGAGCTGCGGTTGCAGTGTTCGCAACAGCCAATCGGTGATCTGCGGCACGGTTCGCTCGATGGATGTGAAGCTCAAGTAGAACGTCGCGTAGGGGCGATCGGCGCGCTGGACTTCGACCACGGGCGGCTCGGCTTCGGCAGGCAATTCCGATCGCACCTGTTGAAGCCGAGCCGTGACCTCGGCGAGCGCGGCGGTACTGTCATGATTGAGCTTGAGTCGAATGGTGACGGTGCTCAGACCGGCGCGGCTGGTCGATTCAATATGATCGACGCCGCTGATGGCCGAGACGACTCGCTCGATCGGCGTGGTGAGGAAGCCGCGCACGGTTTCGGCGCTGGCGCCGTAATACACAGTCGTGATCACGACTGAAGAACTCTCGATTTGCGGGTACTGCTGCACGGGCAGAGTGGCCAAAGCGCGCCAGCCCACCAGCAGGATGACCAGGTTGACCACGACCGCGACCACCGGATGCTTGATGAAGATGTCTGTGATCGAGCGCATATTGGATGTTTCTCTTCCCGGGGAATCAGTTGTGGTTGGTGCTTGGGCCGGTGCTTGCGACCTTGTCGCCGGCGATGACTACGAGCGATCCATCGCGCAGTTTGAACGACCCTGAGGCGGCAACCTGCTCGCCTACCGAGAGGCCGGCGGCGATGAGCACGGAGTCGCCGGTTGCGCTATCGCTTTGGACGGCTCGCGTGTGGGCGCGCATCTTGCCGTGGTCGTCGGGCTCGATGACGAGAACGTGGTCGCCGCCGGGCCCCTTTCGAAGCGCGCTAACGGGGATCGCGACCGCGGTGCGCGGTGCACCAACCGGAACAACGACGCGGACCGAAGCCCCCGGAACCGGGCTACCCGGTCGTGGGTCGTCGGCGCTGCGGTCAATCCGTGCGCGGACGATGGCGTTGCGAGTTGCCGGATCGACACGAGCGTCGATGGCGACAATCCGGGCGTCGATCGCTGAATCGGCGCCGGTGGGGAAGACCTTGACGACGTCGCCTTCGCGCAACGCTGCCGAAACCCATTGGGCGACTGAGAAGTCCACATGCGCGGCGGCGTCGACCCCTTGCAGAGTCGTCAGTTGCGTTCCTTCATTGAGGTATTGACCGATGTGAACATCGGAGATTCCGATTGTCGCGCGAAACGGCGCCAAGATTGTCTTGCGAGCGATGATCGCTTTGAGGCGCTCGATCTGCGCCAGCGCCACATCGCGCTCCGCGCGCGCCCGATCAACTTCCATCTGCGATACCGCTTGATTCTGATGTGCCCGGTCGACACGGCCAAGCTGAGTCTCTGTGAGCGCTGCTTGAGCTTCCTGTGCCTTGAGCTCGGCTTGCTCAACCGAAACGTCGAGAGCGACCAGCACCGTTCCGGGTTCGACAATCTGACCCGGGTTGAGATTGACCTGGCGAACGGTGCCGGGCAGTTCGTTGCGGAGAGTGATGGATTGAAGAGCCAGAACCGTACCGATTGCTGTGGTCGTGGGGCGGTATTCGCGCGGGGCGGCGACCGCAACGGTCACGAACTCGACTGGCTCAGGCTGGTTTGACGACGCGGCATTGGCCCGTTCCAGCGAAGCTGCCTTCCACGCCCCAAGGGCCACGCCGATGGCGATCAATGACACCAAAAGCAATGAACCTTGAATCCATCCCCGACGACTCTTGCTCGATTGTGAAATAATTGGTGCTGCGGACATGCTGGCCTCCTGAATCCCTTGAGCTACAATACGTCCAGGTAGAGTGGATTATTCGATAACTTTTGTCCGTATTTGTCGTCCGATCGTCTACCCATGGAGTCCAACGTCGTCGTCCGATCGTCCACCACAAGGAGCTTAAAAAATGGATGTGCTCACTGACGTCATGCAAACGGTGCGAGTGCGAAGCAATCTCTATGGCCGCGCGGAGTTCACAGCGCCGTGGGGAATCCGCGTTACGCATGGACCGGGGCGCGCCGGCTTCTTTGTCATATCGCGCGGCAGTTGCTGGCTGGAAGTGGATGGGACCGAAAACCCAGTGCCGCTTGCCGGCGGCGATTTCATCTTCCTGCCGCAAGGCGGCGCCTACAACTTGCGTGATGCAATGAACTCGCGCGTCACGCCGATTGAACAGATCAGGGAGAAGTGCGACGGCACACCGCTTCACTTTGGCGGGGGTGGGGCACTCACATCGGCCATTTGGGGGTGCTTCGAATTCGAGGGCGGTGGGAGCAATCCTCTCATCGAGAGCCTTCCTCCCATGATTCACCTGACGGCCGAGTCAGAACCCAGTCAATGGCTTCACTCGACGTTGCAATTTGTCACATCGGAAATCGCATCGGGGCAGCCCGGCGCCGAGACGGTGGCGAATCGGCTCACAGACATTTTGTTTGTGCACGCGATCCGAGCGCATATCTCGGGGTGCGCCGCTCACGGCTGCCGCTCGAACGGATGGCTGCGCGCGCTGGCCGACCCGAAGATTGGACAATCGCTGCGGTTGATTCATGAAGCGCCGAACAAGGAATGGACGGTTGATTCACTGGCGAGCGCAGTGGCGATGTCGCGCTCGGCCTTTGCGGCGCAGTTCTCGGCGCTGGTGGGAGAGTCGCCGTTGCGGTATGTCACGGCATGGCGCATGAAGAAGGCGACGCACATGCTTCTGCGCGGCGAGCCGATCGGCGCGATTGCCCAGGCCATCGGCTATGAAAACGATGCTGCCTTTGGCAAGGCGTTCAAGAGGCACCTTGGGGTTGCGCCTGGTGAATACCGACGGCAGAGTCGGGAAGCGGCCGAGGCGGGGGTGGATTGCATGGGGAGTGAGGAGGCGTCGAGTGAGACTGTTCAAGGTCAAGTCGTAGCGCCAGGCGGCGAGCCGACGTTAGGGCTGCGCGCGGGCGCAGGAAGAACACGCGGCCGCGAGCTGCGAGTAGGATTAGGATGAAGATTGGGATCATGAAGACGAGTAGGAGTAAGAGAAAGAGCATGATTCTGACGCGCTCCTACTCTTACTCTTGCTCCTAATCACATTCCTCCTCTTACTCTTTATCTTGCTCCTACTCACGTGTTGACGCGAGGCGAAGGCGGACGATCGACTTGCGCGAGATGGGCGGTGCTCGTCCGCACTCGGTGCAGGTCACGCTCTCGCCAATCGGATATGCGCACGCCGAGCACAGACCGCGCTTGAGGCGCAGTCTTCGGCGCAGCGCAAACGGCGCGGCGAAGAGCAACCAGAGGATTGCGGCGTAGAAGAGCGTGTTGGTGGCGAAGCCGGGCCAGATCGCTCCAAAGGGCAGAAGCCAGCGCTGTCCATTCCACGCCTCGAAAGCAAACAGCGTCTGATTGGAATGAATGTCCGGCCCTTGACCCTCCCAGCTCGGTCGATAGTCGATCCATCGAGCGCCCTCGAGCGCGCTTGTTGGCCAGCCAGCGCGATACAGATCGCAAGTGGAATAGGGGAGCGAAGTCGGCTTACTCATCACCTCCAGGTGGAGCAAGCGTTGCCCCCAATTGTGTGCGTTTCCAGCCCAGTCGGGATCGTCCATCGTTGTCGGCGCGTTCTCACGCCACCAAAGCACTTCCAACTCGGCCGCCGCTCGGCTAACTAGAAACGTTCCGGGTATCAGTGGCATTGGCGCCGCCCACGCGACGGCAACGTTGACGATTGCACCGAGTAGGACGAAGGCGCCGGTTCGTGCAATGATTCTGCGGCGTCTATCCTTCACGCATAAAGTGTACACCGTGCTCGATCATGCCCGAATCGGGCTGTAATGAGCATCAAGCGCGATGTGGTCTGCGATGAAGACGATGACTCAGGCAACAACCGAGCAGATTCGCGAGACAGTGGATGGCGTGTATCGGGCCGAGTCGCGGCGCGTATTTGCGACGTTGATTCGTTTGCTTGGAGACTTCGACTTGGCCGAGGAAGCCATGCACGACGCCTTTGCGGCGGCGGTGGAGCAATGGCCGCGCGAGGGTGTGCCCGCCAACCCGCGGGCGTGGTTGGTTTCGGCTGGGCGCTTCAAGGCGATCGACACCATTCGCCGGCGCGCTCGGTTCGATGAGTCGTTGACGGTGCTGGCCGAGAAGATCGATCACGAGGGCGGCGGCGCAGCCGGGGCCGACGATGAGGGCATCGAAGATGATCGGCTGCGGTTGATCTTCACGTGCTGCCATCCCGCGCTGGCGCCTGATGCGCAGATCGCGCTGACGTTGCGCGAGGTGTGCGGTCTGACCACCGAAGAGATCGCGCGGGCGTTTCTCACCGTCGCGCCCACGCTGGCGCAGCGGATCGTGCGCGCCAAGGCAAAGATTCGCGAGGCGAAGATTCCGTATCAGGTGCCGTCGCCGGGCGACTTGCCGGAGCGGTTGGACGGGGTTTTGCACGTCGTGTATCTGGTTTTCAACGAGGGGTATTCGGCCACATCGGGGGATTCAGTGACGCGCGCGGATCTGTCTGGCGAGGCGATCCGGCTAGGCCGGCTGCTGATGGAGTTGTTGCCGGAGCCGGAGGTGATCGGGCTTTTGGCGCTGATGCTGCTGCAGGAGTCGCGGCGCGCTGCGCGCAGCTCGCCTGCGGGAGACCTGATTCTGCTGGAGGATCAGGATCGCTCGTTGTGGAACCGGGATCAGATCGCCGAGGGCTTGGCGCTGGTGGAGCGGGCGGTGGCATCGCGGCGGTTCGGACCATACACGCTGCAGGCGGCGATTGCGGCGGTGCATGCCGCGGCGCCAAGCGCGGCAGCAACTGAGTGGAACCAGATCGTCGCGCTGTACAGCCTGCTCATGCGCGCCGAGCCATCGCCGGTCATCGAGTTGAACCTTGCGGTTGCGGTGGCGATGCGCGATGGACCTGCTGCGGGGTTGGCGCTCATCGATGCGATCCTCGAGCGCGGCGACCTCGCGGAGTATCACCTGCTTCACTCGGCACGCGCGGAATTATGCCGGCGGTTGGGGAACGCGAGCGAGGCTCGAGCGGCGTACAGACGCGCGCTCGCGCTGACGCAGCAGGAGCCGGAGCGGCGATTTCTCGAGCGGCGGTTGAGCGAGCTGTCGACCTGAGGGCACAAAAACTCATGGGCCGGTGTCGTTTTGCGGGTTGGCGGAACGACCATCGAGCATGAGCAGAAAACGCCGCGGCACGGTGCACCGCGTGGAATCACCCCTCGGAACACCAAGCGCCCAACCAGCCTGTGATCCACAGGCCACAAAGCGGCTGGCGCGCCCAGCAAATCAGAATCACCGCGATCGACCGTGTGTGAAAGCGATTTCGCCTGAGCGCGCTCAGCGTTTGAGCGACGATGTCGCCACGATCCATGCCTGGTTCGAATGGATGCTCGACGATGCGGCTGAGCGTGGAAGCTGAACACCGAAAATTTCTTCCGCGGTTTGTCGATTTGGTGTGCCGCCGGGCGACTGACTCGTGAGACAAGAACTCAAGCAAGGAGAATTGCCATGACAGTCGTTATCGAACCAACACCTTGGGGCAAATGCCGGCGGTATTACGATGAGCGCAACACGATCGTGTTCGCAGAGTACCTGATGGCCGCGATGCCCGATCAGCGCCACATCGAGGGCGTCCATGCGCTGGCCCAGAGCGGCGCCACAGCCGGGGGCCGAGTCGGAAACGGCATGATTGCACGTTTTGCTTGATTCTCCGGCTGGAAAGATGGAGGATTTAACGAGCTCGACGAGAGCTGCACAAAAATCTTCCACAGAGTTGTCGATCGAGTCATCCCGAAAGCGACTAACCCTGGCAAGCCACTTGATCCACACAATTGGAATTCAACAAGAAGGAGCTGGCAATGCGATTCATGGGCGTGCTGAAAGCAGATGCGGACTCGGAAGCCGGCGTTGCGCCAAGTCCGGAGTTGATGGAGAAAATGGGGAAGTTCATTGAGGAAGTCATGAAGGCCGGCGTTGTGAAGTCGACCGATGGACTGCACCCCAGCTCAAAGGCCTCGCGCATCAAAGTCGCCAACGGCAAGGTGCAAGTGACCGACGGGCCGTTCACCGAGACCAAGGAGCTGATCGCGTCGTACGCGCTGTTGGAGGTCAAGTCGAAGACCGAGGCCATCCACTGGACGACCCGCTTCCTTGAGGTGTTGGGCGGAGGCGAGTGCACGATCTACCAGATCTTCGATCCAGAGGACTTCGGCGGCTGCCACCCACCGACATGAACCAAGACTCAGAGACACACACGCTTCCTGAAAGGAGAGACGACGATGCGATTCATGATTGTGCTCAAAGGCGATCAGGACTACGAGGACGGCGCGATGCCGAGCGAGGCGTACTTTGCCGAGATGGGCAAGTTCAACCAGCAACTGGTGCAGGCGGGCCTGATGCTGGCGGGCGAGGGGCTTCATCCAAGTTCGAAGGGCGCTCGCATCAAGTTCTCGGGGGGCAAGCGGATTGTGACCGATGGGCCATTCGCCGAGGCGAAGGAGTTGATCGCTGGTTTCTGGATCTGGCAGGTGACGTCGAAGCAAGAGGCGATTGACTGGGTCAAGCGCATCCCGATGCCCGCCCCCGACACCGAAACCGAGGTCGAAATCCGAGAGCTGTTTGAGACCTCGTGCAGCCCCGAGTGCACGCCAAGCGAGTCACACCAGCGGCAGAATGAGCAAGTCGCACAGCGGTAGTCGGCCGCGCTCATATGAAATAGGCGACGCCTCGCGTTGAGCAACCATTAATAATTCAAGGAGTTTCAGATGCAAAAGATCACACCTTTCCTGTGGTTCGACAATCAGGCCGAAGCGGCGATGAAGTTCTACGTGTCGGTTTTCAAGAACTCGAAGGCCGGAACCGTGGCGCGCTATGGCGATGCAGGGCCGGGGCCGAAGGGAACGGTCATGACCGCGACCTTCCAGCTCGATGGGCAGGAGTTCATCGCGCTCAATGGCGGTCCGCGCTTCACGTTCAATGAGTCCATCTCGTTTGTCATCAACTGCAAGACGCAAGAAGAAGTGGATCACTATTGGGAGCGGCTCTCGGAGGGGGGAGAGAAGAGCATGTGCGGCTGGCTGAAGGACAAGTTTGGACTGTCGTGGCAGGTGGTGCCGACTGTGCTGGGCGAGATGATGGGAGACAAGGATCCGAAGCGCGCCAAACGCGTGATGGAGGCGATGCTGCAGATGCGCAAGCTCGACATCAAGAAGCTCAAGGAAGTGTACGAAGGCGCGCCGACGCCAGCGGCCGCCGGTGCGCGAAGATAGACGTTCGTCGTCACCGGCAGGGTGCGCCCGCCGCGGCGACCGAAACCATCATGAAGAACCAGTGTCCGAATACTCCAAGGAGATGATCTCATGACCAAGCCAATTCCCGATGGCCACGAAGGCCTGATCCCTCACCTGGTCTGCTCGCCAGCCGCTGATGCACTTGAGTTCTACAAGAAGGCCTTCGGCGCCGAAGAAGTGCACCGCATGCCGGGGCCTGACGGACGGCTCATGCATGCGGCGATTCGCATCGACGGCCGGTACATCTTTCTTGCCGATGACTTCCCCGAATATTGCGGCGGCAAGGAGCAGAATGCGAACGCGCTGGGCGGGACGCCCGTCACCATCCATCGGTATGTCAAGAATTGCGACGCGGTCATCGATCGCGCGGTGAAGGCCGGCGCCACGGTCATCATGCCCGCCAGCGACATGTTCTGGGGCGATCGCTACGGCCTGCTCAAGGACCCCTTCGGCCACAACTGGGCGTTCGCGACGCACATCAAGGACATGACGACCGAAGAGCTCATCAAGGCGGGCAAGGAAGCGTTTGCGAACGCGCCGTCGTGATCAGGCGTGGCGGCCGATGCTGCACGATCACGCCGTGGGGGTATCGCCTGCGCGGTTCCAGTTGCACTCGGGACAACCCCGCGCCAGATCGCCTCGCAGGTCGTATCCACATTGTGGACAATGCCCCTTGCTCCGACGCTGTACAGGAAGTCGACGAAGCCGACGGTCTGACCACCATGCCAGCGCTGGTCCCCATAAGATGAACAGCGTCACGAGTTGTGGCATCAAGCCTACGCTCCCGATGCCTGATGCACGGGCAACGCTCATTGCTACGGCCGGCACGTTCCATAAGAGCCCGCTGCCAACAATCGTTGCAACCTCGGCCACCGCAACCATCCCGAGAACCTTCCATGATGCAGTTCGCGCGCGAACAAGTTGAATCCCGCAGTAGACGAGCGCTGCGTAGGCGGCAACGCTCAATCCCAGCAGGACCGAATAGGCGAAGAGAAAGTATGGGGCGCTCGGATCATACGAATAGTGCGGATACACGCTGATCGCATATGAGCCCGAAAAGAGAATCCCCAAGCTCGCGAATCCCAGACAGCACGCACCGATAATTCGTGCCAGCGCGCGGCAGCGCTTGGCCGGGGACGTGGCGCGCATGACTCACGATCTACTATAGCGCTCGATCACGCGACTCACTGTGTACTTCAAGTACGATGTCAAAGACCAAAGCAAGCGAATGCAAATGAGCTCGGACAAAACCGATGGAGGCGACATGATCTTGGGACTGCGGACCGTCATTTACCCGGCCCCCGATCTTGCCAGGGGCAAGGCCTGGTACAGCCGTGTGCTTGGCCACGATCCTTACTTCGATGAACCCTTCTATGTCGGCTTCTCGGTGGGTGGGTTTGAATTGGGATTGATCCCGGATGGTGTTCCCAGTTCCGATGGCCCGTTGGCCTACTGGGGCGTGGCCGACATCGTGGCCGAGGTCCAGAGATTGACGCAGCTCGGCGGAACGGTCCACGAGCCCATCAAGGACGTCGGCGGCGACATTAAGGTGGCGGCGGTGAAGGACCCGTTTGGCAACGTGTTCGGCATCATCGAGAATCCCCACTTCAACTCGAAGAACCTGCGATAATCGCGCCGAACTCTGTGTAGCGTATCGATCAGGGTAACCTGAAGGGCATCATGAAATATCTGTGCTTGATCTGTGCCGAGAAGGTGATGGAAGACATGTCTGAGGCGGACGCGCGAAAGCATTACCAGGAGTACGCCGAGTTCACCGAAGGCATCAAGAAAAGCGGTCGGTTCATCGGGGCCAATCGCTTGAAGCCGGCCAGCAGCGCGACGACGATTCGCGTGCGGAACAACAAGGTGGAGGTGACCGACGGGCCGTTTGCCGAGACCAAGGAGCAGTTGGGCGGCTATTACATCATCGAGGCCAAGGATTTGAATGATGCGATCCAGGTGGCCTCCAAGATTCCGGGTGCTCGATTCGGATGCGTCGAATTGCGGCCGATTGCTGAGGACGTCCAAACGCGGGCGCTCGGGTTTGACACTCAGTACAGCCCGCCGCGGCGGCCCGAAAAACTGCCGAGGTAAGCCTTTCGTTGGGAGTTTCTCCGGTGGCCGATGATTTGCGATTTGTGCTCACGATTGTCGCGGCGCTGGGCTGCGGGCTGGTGGGCGGGATCTTCTTTGGATTCTCGGCCTTCATCATGAAGGCGCTGGCGCGCCTTGGGGCGGGGCAAGGAATCGCGGCGATGCAATCGATCAATGTCGCGGTCATCAATCCGTGGTTTCTGTCGGTGTTCTTGGGAACGGGCGCGGCTTGCCTGGTTTTGGGCGGCTGGTCGCTGTGGGAGTGGAGCCGCCCCGGCACGATTTGCGTGGCTTCTGGCAGCGTGCTGTATCTGGTCGGCACGTTCGTGGTGACGATCGCATGCAACGTGCCGTGGAACGATCGGTTGGCGGGAGTCGAGCCGGCGAGCCCTGCAGGAGCGCCATTGTGGGCTCAGTACGTCAACAGCTGGACGCGCTGGAATCACAGTGCGGACGGCGGCGGCCCTGGCGGCGGCGGCGTTGCTGATGACGGCGCTATGCCTGTTCGAGAATGGCGGACCCGGCTGACGGATCTTCTCTGGTTTCCAGGCGAATTGGGGTGTCGATTTGGGGCGACGCCGAACGACTATTGGGTGAGAGGGCCAATTTGGCCTCGATGGATCAGGAGCGAACCATGAAATACATCTGCCTTGGATACATGGAAGAGAAGAAATGGGACGGGATGTCTGATAGCAAGCGGCAGACTCTCATTGATGAGTGCTTCGCCTACGACGATGTGCTGCGTAAGAACGGGCATTTTGTTGGCGGGGAAGCACTGCAACGCGTTCGCAATGCCACCACCTTGCGGTGGAAGAACGGCAAGGTTTCCATCTCCGACGGACCCTTCGCTGAGACGAAGGAGCAGCTTGGCGGAATTCTGGTGCTGGAGGCCAGCGATTTGAATCACGCCATCCAGTTGATGTCGAAGCATCCGGGCGTGCGCCTGGGTGGGTGTTTCGAGATTCGCCCGACCGAAGACATCGGGCTGGCGGATCGGCCGAGCGAGAAGGCGCCGGCCCGACGGTGAAGGAATGGATCGTTAAGGCGCTCCCTACCGGTCGCGGCTCTGAATTAGGAGACACGGGGCACCCTAACAACGAAAATCGAGAGAAGTTCCTTGACATATTCCCATATAGGCATATTATGAGATGATGGCTCGATCAGCGACAACTTCGGATGCGTTCAACGCGGTGGCTGAACGGCGACGGCGCGAGATCATCGACATGCTGTCGCGAAGCGGAGAAGTGCCGGTGAACGGGATGGTGGAAGCGTTGGGGCTGGCGCAGCCGCTGGTGTCGAAGCATTTGCGCGTGCTTCGCGAGGTGGGACTGGTGAGCGTGCGGGGCTCGGGCCGACGGCGGCTGTACAGGCTCAACGGCGAGAACCTCAAGCCGATCCACGACTGGACCAAGAGGTTCGAGCGATTTTGGGATGATCAGCTTGCTCGCATCAAGGAACAGGCCGAATCGAGCGGCAGGAAGAAGGCTTAAATCATGAAGGCAGGGACAATGAAATCGCTGAGCAATGAAGCAAGCAGAGTCAGCTCCGCGACCCTCAGGTCAGGCTATCGGGATCGGGACTTGGAAGGACATCATGCGAGTCAGGCGGAGGCGGACAACGTGGCGACGATTCACTCGTGGTTCGAGTGGACCCTTGCCAAGCAACTCTTGAGAAAAGGAAAATGATCATGACAACGACACTGCAAGCGGAACAACAGGGCGTTCACATCGAGCGGACGATCGATATCAAGGCGTCGCCGCGCGCTGTTTGGGATGCGCTGCTCGACGAGGTCGGGCCCAAGAGCACGGGCGAGAACGGCAAGCCGATGAACATGAAGCTGGAGGCGTGGCCAGGCGGCCGGTTGTACCGCGATTTGGGCAACAACACCGGACATTTATGGGGGCACGTGCAGGTGATCAAGCCGCCGGCGCTGTTGGAGATTTGGGGTCCGCTGTTCATGTCGTTTGCGGCGGTGAATCACGTGCAATATCGAATCACCGAAAACGGCAATGGCGCCCGCCTGAAGCTGATTCACCGGGCGTTTGGCGAGATCCCTGCGGAATATCGCGATGGCATGGCGGAGGGGTGGTCGGAAATACTGGAGAACATCCGCAAGGCGTCGGAGCAACGGTGAACAGGAGACCTGAGTTGTAGCCGATCGAGTACCGATCAACCCGATGATGACGTTGTCATCATCGGCCCGAGTGTTGTGATCCCAAACTCACCGCGTTGCGGGAGCCTCCCTCAAGTCTTCCCGAATCGATTCGATTTCTCGTTGGACTAACGCGTTGTCGGGGTCGGTGCGGCGAAGGTCTTCGAGAATGGACAGGACAGCTGTCCAATGAGCGATGGCCTGGCTCGGTTCTTTCTCGCGGAGACGCGTTCCCAATTCGGCGAGGCATTGACCCGCCAGGAGCCGCGATTCGAAGTTGAACGAATCGGCATCGGCAAGCGCTTGTGCAATCTCACAAGCCTGCTGTGCCGCAGAATAGCGGGGACGTCATACTGCGAGTACGAGAGGGCGAAAACGGGGGCTTGTTGGTGGCAGTTTTGTCAGGGGTTTGGGGGTCAAGAATGCAGGAAATGTCTATAAATGCGGGCTCAACCTCATGTCAGCCTTTCCGACCCCTGACATGCGTGTTTTGACGCTCTAGGATAGTGCGCGCTTGGGTGCTCCAAGGCCGAAATCATGTCAAAGGCGAGAGAGTTGGTGCTCCAGTGGTCGGGAGCAAGTTTCTACCCCTCACATCTTGCAATGTCTTGTCCATCTCCCGCGCTGAGTATGGGAAGATGCTACGGATGGGTTCGAGATTCGACTATCAGATTGACTGGCCGGCGACGCAATTTACGAGGACTCAATGACTTGCACAAATGCTGGAATGTCTGGAGTCCGTGAATCATTGAATCTCTGGGGTAGGTTCAGGCGCCCGATTGAGCTTCTGGCAGGTTGTGTGCTTTGCACGATGGTCGGCTGCTTGGGTGGCTGCAATCGGCAGCCAGCGCCTGCTGCTCCGCCGGCGCCAGCGGTTGACGTAGCGCAGCCCGTTGTGCGCGAAGTGACCGAATGGGACGAATACACCGGCCGGCTGGCAGCGATTGACACGGTGGAAGTTCGGCCGCGCGTGAGCGGTTACCTCGAGTCAGTTCACTTTAAGGAAGGCCAAGTCGTCAAGAAGGGCGATCTGCTGTTTGTGATCGATCCGCGTCCGTTCCAGGCCGTGTTGGCCGCGGCCGAAGCCGACGTTGCCGGCGCGCAGACGCGGCTTGAACTTGCGCGAAACGATGCGCAGCGCTCGGAAAATCTGGTCAAGACCGGCGCCGTCTCAGCCGAGGACTTCGATCGTCGGAGCAAGGCTGCGGTCGAGGCGCAAGCGTCACTCGACGGCGCGAAGGCCCGTCTGGACCAAGCCAGACTCGACGTCGAATTCACCGAAGTTCGCGCGCCGATCGACGGCCGCACCAGCAACTACGCCGTAACCATCGGCAACCTGGTCAGCGGCGGCGCGTCTGGCAGCGGCCAATCCACGCTGCTCACGACTATCGTCTCGCTGAATCCGATTCATTGCTACATCGACGCCAGCGAGCAAGCCTACTTGAGGTACACGCGTCTCGCAGCCTCCGGCAGTAGGCCAAGTTCGCGCGATGTGGCCAATCCTGTGCATGTCGCGCTGGCCGATGAAGCCGATTTCAGGCATGAAGGCTCGATGGATTTCGTAGACAACCGCATCGACCCGTTTACGGGAACGATTCGCGGCCGCGCAGTGCTCGACAATTCCAATGGACTGTTGGTTCCGGGCCTGTTTGTCCGGCTCAGACTGCTCGGAGAGACGCGTCCAGGTGCAGTGCTCGTGCCGGACGAGGCTATCGGCACCGACCAGTCCAATCGCGTCGTGTATGTTGTGGATGACCAGAACATTGTCGCACTTCGCACCGTGGTACCCGGCCGTCTGATCGATGGGCTTCGGGTGATCCGATCCGGACTCGATGGCAGTGAACGGGTCGTCGTGCGCGGCTTGCAGCGCGTGCGCCCCGGCGCCGCGGTCACACCGCACTTGGTCAATCTGGAAACGGCGGCCACGACACAAGCGGCGAGCGCGCCTGCATCGGACAACAGGCGATGAGGCTGGCGCACTTTTTCATCGATCGGCCGATCTTCGCCGCGGTCCTATCGATCGTCATTCTGCTCGTCGGCGCGTTGGCGTACACGCAACTGCCCGTCGCGCAGTTTCCAGAGGTTGTGCCGCCCACGGTCGTCATCCGCGCCACCTATCCAGGGGCGACGGCGCGGATCGTCGCCGACACCGTCGCCACGCCGATCGAGCAGGAGATCAACGGCGTCGAGGACATGCTGTACATGAGCAGCATCTCGACCAACGATGGCCAGGCCAAGATCACCGTCACCTTCAAGCTCGGAACGGATCTTGACCAGGCGCAGGTGCTCACCCAGAACCGAGTGGCGGTGGCTCAGGCACGGCTGCCGGAGGAAGCTCGGCGGCTCGGCATCACGACGCAGAAGCAGTCGCCCGACCTGCTCATGGTCGCGTTCCTCTATTCTGAGGGGGGCGTGTACGACCAGTTGTACGTCGGCAACTACGCCATCCTGCATATGAGGGATGTTCTGGCGCGCGTCGAGGGCGTGGGCGATGTGCAGATCTTCGGCGCGCGCGAATACAGCATGCGCATCTGGCTCGACCCCGAGCGAATTCAGGCGCTCGGACTGACGGGGTCAGAGATCGTGGATGCCCTGCGAACGCAGAATGTACAGGTGGCTGCCGGTCAGCTCGCGCAACCGCCGCTCCCTCCCGGAACGGGCGAAGCTTTTCAGATCGTCGTCAACACCCAAGGCCGCTTCGTCGATCCCGAACAGTTCGGCAATGTCATCGTGAAAAGTGGCGACCCCGGAAGCGGGCGCATCGTTCGGGTTGCAGACATCGCGCGAGTGGAACTTGGCGGGCGCGATTACAACACCAACAGTTTCTACAACGGCCGTACGGCCGTTGCGATCGTTCTGACTCAGCGTCCGGGATCAAACGCAATCGCCACGGCCGAGGCCATTCAAGCGGCACTTGAGACACTCCGATCGCGCTTCCCCGCCGGCCTCAAGTGTGAGGTCGGGTATAACCCGACAGAGTTCGTGCAAGAATCGATCGCGGCAGTGCGGACAACCGTATTCGAGGCAGTGCTGCTGGTGGTGCTCGTCGTGATCGTGTTTCTGCAGAACTGGCGCTCGGCGATTATTCCGCTGGTCGCGATTCCCGTGTCGCTCATCGGGACCTTCGCCGCGCTCGCCGGTCTGGGGTTCTCGCTCAACAATCTCTCATTGTTTGGACTCGTGCTCGCGATTGGCATTGTGGTTGATGACGCGATTGTGGTCGTTGAGAACGTCGCGCGGCACCTGGAAATGGGCGAGTCACCGCGCGACGCCACGCGCAACGCGATGAGCGAAGTCAGCGGCCCGGTTGTCGCCATAGCGCTCGTGCTCTCGGCCGTGTTCATCCCCACGGCGTTCATCAGCGGAATCTCGGGCCAGTTCTATCGGCAGTTCGCAATCACGATCGCCGTCGCGACCATCATTTCCGCGTTCAACTCTCTCACCCTTAGTCCCGCCCTGTGCGCGTTGATGCTTCGGCCGCACGGCGCCAAGCAGGACTGGTTCGCGCGGCTGTGGGATTTTGCGTTGGGCTGGTTCTTCCGCCTCTTCAACCGCGCGTTCACATTTTCATCTCACGCATACGCCCGCGGTGTGCGCTGGGCGATTCGCCTCGCGGTGATCGTGTTGCTGGGTTACGTCGGCCTGTTGCTGCTCACGGGCACGATGTTCCGAGTCGTGCCGGGCGGATTCGTCCCGCAGGCCGACCAGGCGTACGTCATCACCGTGATCCAATTGCCCGACGGCGCATCCCTCGAACGTACTGACTCTGTCGTGCAACGCGCCGCGACGACCCTCCTGGAAGTCCCGGGCATCGCGCGCACCGTTGCGTTTTCTGGCTTCTCGGGCGCAACGCAGACCGCTTCCACGAACGCCGGCGCGATCTACTGCGCGCTCAAACCCTTCAACAATCGCGTGAAGTCGGGCGAATCGCTCGATCGCATTCTCACCGAATCTGCGAAACGAATGGCGGAAATCAAGGAAGCGCAGATCATCGTGCTTCCGCCGCCCTCCGTGCGCGGCATCGGTACCCTCGGCGGCTTCGCGTTTGAAGTCCAAGACACGGCCGGGCAAGGCAGCGCCCCGCTCCAAGCCGCCGCCGGCGAACTCATCGCCGCGGCCAATCAAGACCCGGCTCTATCAGGCGTCTTCACCATCTTCCGTTCCGGATCGCCCCAGATCTACGCCGACATCGATCGCACCAAGGCCGAGATGCTCGGCGTCGAATCCGCCGACGTCCTCAACACTCTTCAGGTCTACATGGGCTCGGTGTACGTCAACGATTTTAATCTCTTCGGTCGCACGTTTCGCGTCACCGCGCAGGCGGATGCACCGTACCGCCTCGAGCCCGACGACATCGCCATGCTTCGAACGCGCAGCAAATCCGGCGCGATGGTCCCCCTCGGATCGCTCACCACCTTCCGCACCGTCTCCGGCCCCGACTACATCACGCGCTACAACCTGCGACCCTCGGCCGAACTCAACGGCAACACCGCGCCAGGCGCCTCCAGCGGCCAGGCCATTGCCGCGATGGAGCGATTGGCCCGCCAGAAACTGCCGCGCGGCTACGACTTTGAATGGACCGGCCTGTATTACCAGCAGATCCTTGCCGGCAACACCGCCATCTACATCTTCCCGCTGTGCGTGCTGTTCGTATTTCTCACACTCTCGGCACTGTACGAGAGTTGGAGCCTGCCGCTGGTGATCATTCTCATTGTGCCGATGTGCTTGCTCGCGGCCATTACCGGCGTGTGGCTGCGCGGCATGGACAACAACATCCTCACGCAGATTGGCTTCGTCGTGCTCGTCGGCTTGGCGTGCAAGAACGCGATTCTGATCGTCGAGTTCGCCAAAGAGCGTGAAGACGAAGGCATGTCGCGCGTTGATGCGGCGATCGAGGCCTGCCGCCTGCGCCTGCGGCCGATCCTCATGACTTCGTTCGCGTTCATCCTGGGCGTGGTGCCTCTGATCATCGCCAGCGGCGCCGGCGCCGAAATGCGGCAAGCCCTGGGTACGGCCGTATTCTTCGGCATGATCGGCGTCACGCTCTTCGGCTTGCTCTTGACGCCGGTGTTCTACGTGTCAGTGAGGTGGGTGGTGGCGAAGTTGAGAAGGGCGCCAGTGGACGGCGCGCCCTTGTCCACTCAGCCTGCGTGAGGTACGCCGGCCGAAAACTCGCTACAGGAGACGCAGCATCGAGGCTCAACCGCGCCACAAATGGCGGGGTTGGGATAGTGGTGGGGCGGAAACTTCGCAACACGATTTCGGGCAGCGTGGTGTCGCCATCAACTAGATGTTAGCTGCCATGCATTGCAAGCAGGGCCTGATCGCCTCCGCCGAATCTGGTACCGTGATCAGCGCTGGATATCTGCTCTCCACGCTTAACGGTGCATGAGCAACCATGTCGCCTAACCACTTCTCATGTCGGATGATTGGATCGCTCATTCTGGCTTTGTGGCTTGCCGGCTGCAAAGTTGGGCCCAACCACGTCGAGCCCGAGGTGCCTGTCGATGCGGCTTTCATCAATGTCGGGACAAATGATGCGGATCAGAGCGAACCCGTCGCTGAATGGTGGAACGTCTTCAATGATCCGACATTGACGAGCCTTGTTGAGCGGGCCATCGCGCACAACTACGATCTCCGCATTGCCGCGGCCAACGTGCGGCAGGCGCGCGAGTTGCTCATCGAGGCGCGGTTCCAGTTGTACCCCATCGTGCCCGGCCGGGCGGGCTACAGGCATGCGCGGCTGAGCGAGTTCAGTCTCCTAGGAAGCGGCGGCGAACGCGACTTCGACGTGTTCACCGGCGGATTCGACGCCACGTGGGAACTCGACATCTTCGGCGGAGTGCGGCGAGCGATCGAATCACGCGACGCGACCGTCGGCGCGTTCGAGGCCACAGGTCGCGATGTATTGGTCAGTGTGGAAGCAGAAGTCGCGCGCAACTATTTCGAACTGCGCGGCAACCAGGGTCGCCTGGCTGTGGCGCGGCAGAACGCGGACAACCAGCAGAACACGTTCAACCTCACGCGGACCCTTCTCGAAGGCGGGCGCGGAACGGAACTCGACACCTCCCGCGCCCGGTCGCAATTGGAATCGACGCTTGCCACAATTCCACCGCTGGAGACCCTTATCGAGCAGGCCATATATCGGCTTGGCGTCCTGACGGGCGAGCAACCGGCCGCGCTGGTTGCCGAGCTGTCGCCCGCGGCGCCGCTGCCGGAGGCGAATCAGAGGCTGGCCATCGGCACGCCGGCTGAACTCATTCGCCGTCGACCCGATGTGCGCGAGGCGGAGCGCTCGCTCGCGGCGTCCACAGCGTCCATCGGAGTCAATACCGCTGATTTGTATCCGCGCATCACCATCGACGGGTCGATCGGCCTCGAATCAGGACGGTTTGGTAGTGGCGACTTCAGTGGCGGAGCAGACACGTATTCGATCGGGCCGCGCGTGACCTGGGCGGCCTTCGACTTGGGGCGTGTCAAGGCGCGTATCCGCGCCAGTGAAGCTCAGGCGGAGGCCGACCTGGCGAGATTTGAATTGACGGTGCTCAACGCGCTCGAGGAGGTTGATGCTTCACTGCTCGCCTACGGCAAAGAGCTGCGGCGAAGGGAGCATCTGGTTGCCGCCGAAGAGGCCAGCCGCAAAGCCTCGCAGTTGGCGCGTCAGCGATTCGACGATGGCGTGGCTGACTTTCTCGATGTGCTCGACGCCGAGCGAACGGTGCTTCAAACACAGGATGAGCTTGCCGAAAGCGCCACGCGCGCCGCGACGCTGCTGGTTGCCGTGTACAAGGCGCTCGGCGGTGGCTGGGAGCTCCAGGACTGACAATGCTTGTGCGCGACGTGAGAAACCAGTTGCGTTCCGGAGCCGCTGACGCGGAGCCAGCTCGAAGAACTGCTGGACGCCGCTCTGAACCGGCGTAAACGCGGTTTTTGTCAACGAAACCGGCCCTCGACGAGGGCCATATCTCCACAAAATATGGAGCGCGGGCAACCCTCTTACAAACGGGCCGAGAGGCGAAGAGAGACACGCAGGCCGGCTCTTTGGCTTGCAGGTTGCACAGACCGACCGGAGTCATCCGAAGCGAGGCTTCGGATTAGCTCGATCGGGGCAACCGGCCGGGGACGCGCGCACCTCTCAAGCCCCGCGCGGTAGAGAGAAGCCTACTTGGCCGTATCATCGTGTCCATGCTAGCCACGCCCGCGAAGATCGGCCCCTACCCCATCGCCCGCGAGATCGGCCGCGGGGGGATGGGGGTCGTGTATCTGGCGCGAGACACGCGACTGGATCGACTCGTGGCGATCAAATCTTTACCGGATCATCTGGTCGGCGATCGGGATCGACTGGCGCGTTTCGAGCGTGAAGCTCGGATCGTCGCATCACTGAATCATCCCGGTATCGCGGCGGTGTATTCGCTGGAAGGGGACGCGGGCAGGAATTACCTGGTGATGGAGTATGTGGAAGGCGAGACGCTGGCGATGAAACTCCAGCGCGGCCGGCTGCCCGTGGATGAATCGCTCGACATCGCCATTCGCATCGCCGAAGCCCTGGAAGCCGCTCACGAGAAGGGTGTGATTCACCGTGATCTGAAGCCGGGCAATGTGATGATCTCGCCGGAGGGTAAGGTGAAGGTGCTGGACTTCGGCCTGGCCCGCCAGGCCGAGAGGACCGCGGCCATTCATGCCGGTCACGAGTCGCCGACGACCAGCATGATTTTCGCTGATATCCCAACCATTCCGGGGGCGATCATGGGCACAGCGGGATACATGAGTCCCGAACAGGCGCGCGGCAAACCGGTGGACAAGCGATCGGACGTCTTCTCGTTCGGTTGCGTGCTGTACGAAATGCTCACCGGGGCGCAGTTGTTCGGCGGCGAGACCATCACGGATTCGCTCGGCGCGACCATCCACAAGGAGCCCGACTGGTCGGCGCTGCCGACCGGCACGCCACCGACGGTCTGTTTGGTTCTGCGTCGGTGCCTGATGAAGGATCCAAATCGGCGCCTGCATGACATCGCCGACGCACGGATCGAACTGGAAAGCGCGATCAGCGATCCGACTTCGTCAGCGCTTGGCGGGATGACGCGAGCCATGGGTGGCCCGCCGAAGCGAAGCACGCTTCCGTACTTCGCCATATCGACCGCTGCCGCGGTGCTTGCGGCATTTGCTACCTGGCGCATGAAGACCGAGGGGCCCCGATTGATTCCGCCCTTGCGAAAACTGGAGATTCAGGTGGAAGGGCTGCGACGCGATGAAGGTCATGCGCCGGTGATCTCGCCCGACGGCAGCCGAATCGTCTATGCGGCCAAGGGCAGGCTTTGGGTCAGGGCGCTTCGTGACTTGAACGGCGTGGAACTGGCCGGGACCGAGAGCGCAAGTCATCCGTTTTGGTCGCCCGACAGCGCGCAGATCGGTTATCACGACGGTAGTCAATTCTGGCGAATGCCGGCGGGGGGCGGGGCGCGCAGCATGATCTGTCTGACACCGCAACCGCTGCAATACGCCGGCGGCGTCACGTGGATGCCGGACGGGCGAATTGTGTTCACCGCGGCTTGGGGCGGTCCCGTGTGGGAGGCGCCCGTGAGCGGAGGCGAACCGGTTGAAATACTGCGTCCCGACCCGGCGGTCATCCTTGACTTTCACTTTGCGAGCGCGTTGCCCGACGGGAGCGGCGTATTGAGCGTTCAGCATCACGCCAGGGGCGATCCCAGCACGATCGTTCTGATCCGTAACGGAACGTCAACCAAGCTCCTTGAACATGAGAATGAAGAGTTGCGAAGACCCGTTTATTCGGATGGGCACATTCTCTATGGACGCGTGCAGACGACGGGAACGATCTGGGCCGTGCCATTCTCGCTGGAGACCCACGCCGTCACCGGACCTCCCTTTCTCGTCGCTGAGTCGTCGGATCTTCCCAGCGTTTCGACCGACGGCACGCTCGTTTACGCGGCAAGTACGTATGTCGGGACTGGTCAATTCGTCTGGGTTGATCGAAAAGGCGTCGTGATCGAGGAGATCGGACAGCCTCAACTTGGTCTGATCTGGCCGCAACTTTCGCCGGACGGTTCGAAAGCTGCGGCGCTTTCGACCGAAAGAGGCGCAAACGAGATTTGGATACATGAACTTGCCCGCGGAACGCGGCGACCGCTTTCCGATTTAAGGGGCTCGCAGTGGATATGCGGCTGGCTGGGCAATGATCGATTGGTGTTTGTTGCTCGATTGAAGACATACGCGCACACGCTGGCCCAGTCGGGGGCCCCGGACCTCCTTCTGGACAGCGACTCGGAAACAGTTTCCGATGACGGTCGGTACGCGGCCGTGGATCATCGCAAAGACAAGTCGCTCGATATTTTCTATTTCGACATGGAAGGCGACCGAAAACCGCAGCCCTTCCTGACCTCGGCGGCCACGGAGAGCGAGCCCGTCATTCGCCCCAGAGGCGGTTGGATTGCCTACGTATCGGATGAAACGGGCCGCAATCAGGTTTATGTGACTCGCTTCCCCGAAGCTGGAGACAAGTGGCAGGTCAGTCTGGGCGGCGGTGTATCACCGCGATGGACCTCGAACGGGGACAAACTGTTTTTCCAGAGCGATCGGACGGACGCCGCGGATCTGATGAGTGTCGAATTCAAGTCCGAACCCCAATTGCAGATCAGCGAGCCGTTGCAGCTCTTTTCGGGGGCGGAAAGTGAGATCAACCTCGAAAAGATATACAGTGTTTCCTCGGATGGTCAGCAAATACTCGGCATTCGCGACGTCGTCTCTCCCTTTGAAGTGAGTCGCGTCACGATCGTCGAGAACTGGTATCGGGAGTTCGGGAAACCGTGACCCAGGCCATCAGTGCATACGCCGAATTCTCCGTGAGCCACAGCTGGGCTTAGCCTGTAAGGCGTGCTTCAATGGAGTTCGGTCAACCCTGACCTGGCAAACGACAAAGGCTCGCCAAGGCGAGCCTTTGTCTCCACAAAATAGCGGGCCAGGACGCGTTGTTCACGACGCCTTCACCAGCCGGGGAGCGCCCAGTTCGATCGGCACGCCGATCAGATTGCCGTACTCGGTCCACGAGCCGTCGTAGTTCTTGACGTCATCGAATCCAAGTAGGTATCGCAGCACGAACCATGAGTGACTCGAACGCTCTCCGATGCGGCAGTAAGCGATCGTCGGCCGGGCAGGATCGAAGCCCTTCTCTTCGATGTAGATCTTGTGAAGCTCTTTGGCCGGCTTGAACGTGCCATCCTGCGCCACGGCGATCGCCCAGGGCACGCTGACGGCGCCCGGGATATGGCCGCCACGCTGCGCGGTCTCGCTCATGCCGGGCGGGGCGATGACCTTGCCGGTGAACTCATCGGGGCTGCGCACGTCAAGGAGGCTCTTGGACCGTTGCCTCGAGGCCTCCAGAACCTCAGCCACTCGGGCCCGAAGCTCAGGATGGTCCTGGCTGGCCTTGTAAGCCGATGGCTGGGGCGCAGGAACGTCGGTCGTGAGCCTCTTGTCCTCCTCGTTCAGCCACTTGTTGCGGCCGCCGTTCATCAACCGGACATCGCGGTGCCCATAGACCTTCAAGAGCCAGAAGCCATAAGCCGCGAACCAGTTGTTGTTGTCGCCGTACAGCACGACTGTGTCGTCATCGCGAATGCCCGCTTGGCTCATCAGAGCTTCAAAGCCGGACCGGTCCAGAATGTCGCGACTGATCTGGTTCTGAAGCTGCGTCTGCCAGTTCCAGCCAATCGCGCCGGGCACGTGGCCCGCCTCGTACCCCTTGGTGTCTACGTCGATCTCGATGATGCGGACCTTCGGATCATTCAAGTGCTGGTTGACCCAATCGGTGCTGACGAGCACCTCCGGTTGTGCGTACTCGAACATGCATTGACTCCTTTGTGTGGAAAGCGAAATGAAAGCATCAGGGGCTCGTTCCCTCAACGAGCTCCGGGACGTGTTTGATCAGGTTCGACGTGTACTTGAAGATATTGTCTGGGAAAATCATCACGCCCAGTCCATCGGTTTCGCGCGCGATGACCTGTTGGGCCCCTTCGAGGATCAAGCCGCTGCTGGGACCGGCGAGCAAGCCTTCGACGCGGCACAGCTCGAGCGCGCGGATATACGCCAGCTCGTAATCGACCTCAAGGATCTCGTCGATCAGCGACTCGTCGAACAGCTTGGTCGCATGAAGCTGGCTGACGTTGCGCAAACCCGGGACATCGTGTCCCTCACTTGGCTGGACGGCGATGATCTTGATCTGAGGCTGCCGCTGGCGCAGGTACGTGGAAACGCCAGTGGCTGTTCCGCACGTGCCCAGCGAGAGGAACACATGGGTGACCGCACCATTGGTCTGGCGCCAGATTTCCGGGCCGGTGGTGCGGATGTGAGCCTCGACGTTGGCGCGGTTCTCGTACTGATTGGGCATCGCGTAGCGATTCGCCTGGGCCTTGGCATGCGACTTGGCCAGGTTGATCGAGCCGTCGCCCACTCCGGGAGCGGGGCACAGCTCATCATTGATGACATCAAGCTGGGCGCCGCAGATCTTCAGGAGCACCTTCTTCTCCAGCGGGATTTTGTTGGGCACGACGGCGCGGATGTGATATCCCCGGACGCTCGCCATCGCCGCCAGGCTGATGCCGGTGTTTCCGCTGGTCGGCTCGACGATGCCGCGTCCGTCGGGGCCCGGCGTCAGCTCGCGGCGCGACTCGAGGGCCGCAAGCATCGACCACGCTGCCCGATCCTTGATCGATCCGAACGGATTCATCCACTCCAGCTTGGCGAACAACGCGAATGTCGATGAGGGATTGAGGCGGCCAATCCTGACCATCGGCGACGGATTCTCTTCGCAAGGCAGCATCTGGAAGACGTTGTCGTAGACGCGCCGTGCGTGATCCGTGGCCGCCACGGCTTGAAGCGTCGAGGTCATGACTCACTCCCTTGGGGCACGGGCGCCGCCAACGAACATTCGAGAGCCTGCAGCGCGTTGGCCGCGGCGTCAAGCGTGCCGGCAATCGCGCTGCGATCGTGCGCCAGCGAAACAAACCAGCTTTCGAAACCGCTGGGCGGCAGCAGAACGCCGCGGGCCCGCATCGCACGGAAGAAGGCGGCAAATGACTCGTGGTCCGCCGCACGCACCTGGGCGTAGGAGCGAGGCGGCGCATGGATTCCGAAGAAAATCGAGATCATCGAGCCGACTCGCTCCACATGCGCTTCGATTCGGCGCCGGGCGCATCCATCGACCAAGCCATGTTGCAGCAGTTGTCCCATGGCTTCCAGCTGCTCATACGCCCGGTTATCGAGCAGTCGAAGCGTGGCCAGTCCGGCGGCGACGGCAACAGGGTTTCCCGCCAGCGTTCCGGCCTGGTAGACCGGCCCAGCTGGCGCGACCAAGTCCATGAGCGAAGCGCGGCCGGCATAGGCGCCGACGGGCAAGCCGCCCCCGATGACCTTGCCGAGAGTGACCAGGTCGGCGCGAACGCCCAGGCGCTCCTGCGCCCCGCCCCGGGCGACGCGGAAGCCTGTCATGACCTCATCGAAGATCAGCAGCGCGCCATGTTCATCCGTCAGCCGGCGCGCCGCCAGCAGAAATGCGGGACCAGCGGGCACAACGCCCATGTTGCCGGCGATCGGTTCGAGGATGATGCAGGCGATGCGCTCGCCCAGTTCGTCGAATATCGCTTCGAGCCGCGACTGGTCGTTGAACGGCAGAACGATCGTGTCGCGCGCCGCGGCCTGGGGAACACCGGGCGACCCCGGCAGGCCGAGCGTGGCGAGTCCTGATCCGGCCGCGGCGAGCAATGCATCAGAATGCCCGTGATAGCAGCCTTCGAACTTGACGATCAGATCGCGCTGCGTGGCGGCGCGCGCCAGGCGCACGGCGCTCATCACGGCCTCAGTACCTGAGCAGACGAATCGCACCCGCTCAATGCCGGGCACGCGGTCGGCGATCTCCTCGGCCAATTCCACTTCGATCCGTGTAGACGCTCCGAAACCCAGCCCGTCTCGAACCGCGCGCTCCACGCTTTCGATGACCAGGGGATGCGCATGGCCGGCGATGGCCGCCCCCCAACTGCAGACATAGTCGATGAGCGCCGCACCCTCTGCGTCGAAGAGCCGCGAACCACGTCCGCGGTCGACGAACAGCGGACCATCCCCGACAGCGCGCAACGCGCGGACCGGCGAACTGACGCCGCCTGGCATCACCCGCGCCGCCCGCGCGGCAAGCTGCTCGGTTCTCGCCGGTGCCGTCAGCATGAGGCATCCTCTGCGAGCCACTGGGCGGCTTGGCAAGCTCGATAGGTCACGATCACGTCGGCGCCCGCGCGCTTGATCGCCGTGAGCAGTTCGAGCGATGCGCTGCGCTCATCGAGCAAGCCGCGCTGCGCCGCCGAATGAAGCATGATGTACTCACCGCTGACCTCGTAGGCGGCCAGCATCGCCGTCGGATGCCGCTGGCGCAGCCGGACCAGCGTGTCAAGGTTGGTCAAGGCGGGCTTGACCATGAGGATGTCGGCGCCCTCTTGGAAGTCGAGCTCCGCCTCGCGAAGGGCTTGCCGCGCGTTGGCTGGATCAAGCTGATGCGTGCGGCGATCTCCATGGACAGGCGCCGAACGTGCCGCCCCGCGGAAAGGAGCATACAGGGCCGAAGCATGCTTCACGGCGTAGGAGAGAATGCCGACATGCTCGAAGGCCGCGTCGTCAAGGGCAGATCGGATCGCGTTGACCGCGCCGTCCATCATGCCGCTGGGAGCCACCAGCGATGCGCCCGCGGCAGCGTAAGCCACACTGGCGGCGCCGAGCACCTCGAGCGTCTGGTCGTTGAGTATGCGGCCCGATTCGTCCAAGAGGCCGCAATGGCCGTGCTCGGTGTATTGACACAGGCACACGTCAGCGATCACGGCGATGTCGCGCGACATCGGCTCAAGATCGCGAATCGCCCGGCAGACCGGCCCATCCTGCGCCCACGCTTGGGATCCCGACGCGTCCTTGAACTGGGGAACTCCAAACAACAGCACCCCGCGAACGCCCACCGCCGCGATTCGCTGGACTTGTGCAGCAACATCTTCGACAAGCCATCGACGGACGCCAGGCAACTCGGGGATCTCTCCGGCGAGCGATGGATCATCGGTGACGAACAGCGGCTGAATGAAATGATGCGGATGCAGCCTGTGCTCGCGCACCAGATCGCGAAGCGCCGGTGTTGCGCGCAGCCGGTGCAAGCGAGTCGTCATGGCAGTGGATCGCAGTTCCTTCATGACGTCACCGCCTCCATCGAGAGCACGTCACGCGTGGCGGCGACGAGTCCGGCGTCCGAGTGCACGGCCGCAACGTGAATGTTGCGAAGACCCAGCAGCCTGGCGTGCGAGGCCGTGGTTTCGCCGATGCAGATAACCGCCGCGCTCCGCACGCTCACACCTGATTCGACCAGGGCCTGCGCCGACGAAGGCGACGCCAGAAGAATCGCATCAACGCCGCGGCCGATGAACTCCCGCACATGGAGATCAGGCTTGATCCGCGTGGTGCGATAGACGATCAGGGGCGTCACGGCGATGCCGTGCGCGCCAAGACGCCTGGGAATCGTCTCCAGCGCGAGTGTGCCGCATGGGAAGAGCATGCGCTGCGGCCGCGGATTGAACTCGAGCAGGGCATCGCAGAGCGCATCGGCGCGGCTGTCGGACGGGCACAGATC
>JAKEEP010000290.1 GCA_022616475.1 Phycisphaerales bacterium
CCGTCGATCGGGCGCCGTCCCAACGCTCATTTCTTGCTAACAAGAATTTCATCGCCAATTGCCTTGCGGGATGCGCCCACCGTTGGTAACATTGCACCGCTATCAGGGCCTGCCGAGTGTGTACGGGCCTGGTGTATGAGTGGAAGGGATGGGTGTGGGAGCGTTCAGGAGTCAACACCGGTTGTGTTCTCCGCTCAGAGCGGATCGCTATCAGCGACAAGCTCTTGAGCGGAAAACACTGTCGCCCAGCCGTGGCGTTGATGCAAGTGCCAATCCAAACTGGTGGGTAGATCAAGTCGTGAGCGAAGTGATCGCCTGTGCGGTGGGACTCCTCTTGTTTGCTGTGGATGACCGTCGGAGCAGAAGGTTGATCCGCGCGCGTGGTTCGTGGCCACGCGGCAGGTTGGCCGGCGCGTCGGGTCTTACAGGAGGATCTAGCCATGAACGGAAGAAAACACATCAAGATGGCTCGCTCGTTCTCACTTGCGCTTGCGGGGCTAGCAGCCCTGGAAGGTGCAGTCTCAGTCTGTACAGCCCAAGTCGTGAATCTGGTTGAACACCGATCGCTGGGTTTCAACGCCAGCTTTGCAGTTACGGTCGGCGACAGTGACGGAGGGGATCTGTGCCCGCTCGTTCCGCCTCCTGCCCCCGCAGGCGGCAGTTATTCCTACAGCTTTACCGGCGGCGGAACGGTCATCGTCGATCTTGGCGCAGATTTCACCGTCTCGTACAACCGCGCCGACCTCATTCCCGGTGCGGCTCTGCCTCTGACCTTCATCTACACGCCCACCAACGATGGCGGTCCGGAAGTTGACAAAAATATTTCAGCAACAGTAGAGGCCAGCGCCGAAATTGAGATCTGCCTGTTGCCCAACCCCAGCGGATCCGTCGGCCCGTTTTCCTTCACGCTCGCTCAGGGCACTGCCGACTTCATCGCACCCTTGGGCGCTGATGCACCGGCCGTCGTTCCACGTGCCAGCGATTCGTTTCTGTTTGAAGTCGCCGGCATTGATGTCTTCACCGCGCAAGTCGTCGGGAGCGTCGCGTTAGCCCCTCTGGGTCCAGGCGCCTTCCCAGGTCTTGGCGGCGCGGCGGCGATGATCGATGTGTCCGGACCAGCCACCCTCACGACTCCCATTCCCTTGATCCCACTGGTTGAATGGCAGGCCGCTGGACAATCTGTCCCCGGCGAAGTCGCCATCAGCAATTCCGTGCCTCTGGGTTCCACCATCGACGTCACCTACGGCCCGGTCATGCATTGGCTGACTCTGAGCGCCGAGTACAGCCTCGTCATCGATTTGGCAACGTTCTGGAACGACGTGGGCATCTCTGATCCAGATCCAATTCCTCTCTTCAGCGGAAATCTCGGCTCCGTCTTTACCGGCGCTGGTCTGGACTGCATCATCGGCTCGGCCATCGACGGCGGCCCGTGCGGCGGACTCATCGGCAGCCAGGTCGCTGGCCAAGTGGCCGGCGGTTCGCTTCCGTTCCCCCTGCTGAGTCCGGAAATCGCACCACTTAGCATCGGCGGCCCTGTCCCGACGCTCGGCACGATTCTCTTCTCCATCGATCCCGATGCCGACAACGACAACCTCCTCGATGGTGAGGAAATCAACATCGGCACCGATCCCGATGATCCCGATACCGATGACGATCTCATCGACGACGGCACCGAGGTCCAGGGCAACAACCCCACAGACCCCCTCGATGACGACAGCGATGACGACTTGCTTGAGGACGGATTCGAGGACGCCAACCAGAACGGTCAAATCGACTCCGGCGAGACCGATCCCAACGACGCTGACTCCGACGACGATGGCCTGACTGATGGCGAGGAAGTCCTCATCTACGGAACCGACCCCCTCGATCCCGACACCGATGACGACGAGCTCCCCGATGGCATCGAGGTCGACAATGGGACCGACCCACTCGACGAGGACACGGATAACGACGGCATCCTCGACGGCGAAGACGTCGAGTTCCTGCAAAACGCCCTCAACAATCTGCCCGACAGCGCGTTCCAGAACGGCCTACCAGGTCTTCGGAATGCCCTGCTGACTCACCTTGAGGCAGTCGAGGCCAGAGTCGCCAGCGGCCAGATCGCCCAGGCTGTCCGCTTGTTGTCAAGTATGCGAATGCGCGTCGACGGCTGCGGTGTAGGCCCAGACCCCAACGATTGGATCGTCGATTGTCCCTCGCAAATCCAGATTCGCGATTTCATCGACCTGTTGATCACCAACCTGACCAACTGAGAAAACAGAATCTCGATCAATCCAAAAGGGGCGGGGCCTTCACGGCCCCGCCTGTTTTTTGTCTGCAATCCGACACTATCCTGCCCCTCCCGCCCGCTCGATTCGTCGGTCCGGCACAAGCCACATCAACGCCACCGCCACGTACAGCGCCCCCGCAAGCCACGGCTTCCACCAGAACGCGCTGGCAATTCCGATCGCATACATCAACAGCGACACCTTCCCCTTGGCATCCTTCCCCACCGCGCGGCCCAGTAGTGAATCGTGACCGTGGACTGTCAGGATCACCCGTTGCAAATTCGTGTACGCCAGTGCGGCCATGAGCAGAATCACCCCGTACATCGCCACCGGTAGCCGGGCAAAGCGATTCTCGCCCATCCATCCGGTCACAAAGGGAATCAGCGAGAGCCAGAAGAGCAAGTGCAGATTTGCCCAGAGGATGCCGCCGCTCACGCGCTGCACCGCGTGCAGCATGTGATGGTGATTGTTCCAGTAGATCGCCAGGTATACGAAGCTCAGCACATAACTCAGAAACACCGGCCAAATCGGCTTCAGTTCCTCCCAGCCGGCCCCGTGCGGCACCTTCATCTCCAACACCATGATCGTGATGATGATCGCGATCACGCCATCGCTGAAGGCTTCCATCCGATTCTTGCTCATAATTCCGGAGCCTAAACCCTCAGCCCCCATCACTCAAGTTCACCACCCGCTTACCGACTCTATCCCGCCAAGCGCAACCACCGTTTAGCCGCGAGCCGATAGGCGAGCGCTGTGCCCTCCCTCGCAATCGCAACCCGACACCTGAGGCCTGCTCACTCCGCGCCTCCTCAACTCACCAAGCATCAACGTATGATTGGTTTGGACGTTTGGACGTTTGGACGTTTGGACGTTTGGCCCCTGACCCCTGACCAATGCCTTCCGATTCAATCACCATCACGCGCGCTGCCCTCACCGCCGATGTCAGCCGCGCTCTGATCGGTTCGTTGAACGCCGAGCTGACCGGCATGTATTCCGATGCTGCCCCTGGGGCGAACCACTTTCGCCTCGATCCTGACGAAGTCGCCGATGGGCGCGGCGCCTTCCTCATCATCTACCACGATGCAACGCCCGTCGGCTGCGGCGCCCTGCGCTTGTTGCAGGGGCGCGATGTCCGCACCGCCGAGCTCAAGCGCATGTATGTCTCTCCCGCCATGCGCGGCAAGGGTCTCGGCCGCAGCCTCGTCGCCGCTCTCGAGGCCGAGGCGCGAACGCTGGGCGTGCGGCGACTCGTCCTCGAAACCGGCCCTCGCCAAACCGCCGCCCTCGCCCTCTATCGCGCAAGCGGCTTCCTCCCCATCCCCCTCTATGGCGAATACTGCCTCACCCCCCAAACCAGCATCTGCCTCGGCAAGGACCTCTGACCTCTGACGCCTGACACCTGTCGTCGCCACGATTGGTCTCAATCCACTTTCACCACGCGGCGTCGGCTGCCGTGGCCCCAGGTGATCGCCATCCCCACCAGCGCCAGCGCGCTCGGCGCCGGCACGTCGTACTCCACCAGAAATCCGCTGATGCCGAACCATGAGAACGCAGCGCCCGGATAATCGCCCCAGCCCTTTCCAAGTTCCGCGCCTGGCACATACATGGCCAGATGCGACTCAGGCTTGAATGCATCGTTGGGCTCGCCCTTCCCCCAGTTGGTGAAGCTCCACTCTTCGCCCGTCACCCACGACCAACCCTCGTCCGGAGCGTCGGTCGGGTCTGCCTGAAATCCGCCGAGCCACATGCCGATGGCAAACTCTGGAAAGAAGCCGGGATCGAAGCTGGGAATGCTGTTGATGAAATACTGCTCGCTTCCATCGGTGATGGTGGCGAGGTGGCCGTTGACGCCGGCAAACGTCATGGCCTGCGCGACGGCGCTCGCTTCATCCCACCCAATGAGAAACCCTTCCACATATTCATACCCATGGCCGTTGCCGCCGGAACCCTGGTCCCAAACGATGACTGAACCTCGTGCCGAGGCGCTCGCGATCAAGCCGGCGAGCGCGGCGCTGGCGATGACAACACTGCGAAACATTCTCTTCTCCGTTTCGGTTCCCGTGCGGCCGTTCTCATTAACAAACTACGGCCGCAAGGCGGTCTGGTTGCACAGACGAGAAAATCTCGCTTGCCGACCGCCCCGGGCCCTGCCCTTTAGGGACATGTGTCTTGGGCGAAGCCTGCCGGTCATTGGGCGGGATGGATGGTACGCCAACAACTGGCGGAGCTCGCCCGCAAACGACAGCGCGCCAAAGCCGCAAGGCGGCAGAAGCGCATCAAATCAGCCGCTTGGGAGCCTCGCCGGCAGAAATCTGGGTGATCCCGCCCTGTGGCTGCAGCGGCTTGTCCATGTTCTTGGCGGTCGCCGCCGCCAGGACTGATGCCGCCTTGAACGCCGCGCTGGCGCGGCCGGCGTGCAAGCTGCTGGGCGTGATGTTGGCCGCTTCTTTCTCCAGCGCCTCATCCAGCCTGATGTCTTCCTTGGGAATGCCGGCGCTGATGCCGTAGCAGAACCGCATGCACACCATCGTGATCCCCACCACGCTCGCCAGCGGAAGAAGGGCGAACCGCGCATAGAACATCGGCCCGCCCCATCCATCGGCCGTGCCCGACAACTGCACATCGACCTGAGTGGACATCGTCGCATACGAAACCAGGGCCCCCTCGCGCCAAGGCAGCCCCAGCGCGCCGCCCAATGGCAGCACCAGCAGCGCCACCAGCAAGGCCCACATGAAGGCAGAGACCGTCCGCTCGACGCCGGGCGTGCACGATCCTGCCCCCAGGATGACCCCCAATGCCAACAGAGGCAGCAGCACAATCATCGCCAGTGAGCCCGCGCCCATCGCCAGCGTCGAAGCTTCGGCCATCATGCTGTCGTGGCTGGTCCGCACGCGATTGACATCGACCGGTTTCACGATGGTCGGCCCGCTGGGGGTTGGAGTAGTCGATATTGGCTTATCATCGGGCTTGGCCGACACGATCGTTGCGGCCGGGGCGTTCTCTTGGAGGACTTCGTAGCGCACATCCATGAACGTCGCAATGCACCATATCAATAGCTGCGTCACGAGCGATACGCCCACCACCCAGCCGCAGATGACCACGCCGCCTCGCAGGCGCGAGAGGGCCACACTGATGAATGGTGCTTGCAGTGGCGGCATAAGCGAACTCCCATGGCGGGCAGGAACCCAACAGCGGTCATCACCCCCCGGAACCCAGAACGTTGCCCGCAAATCTCGATGGACATCGGTCAAAAACGGCCTCGCCCTAAGTAGCATGCGGCAGTGCGGAGCCTCGAACCGTGCACACGCTGCGGCGATTCGACATCGACCATGACATCTCTATCATTTGGGCGATCTGATCCGGTTATGCCAACCAAGTTTGCCCAATGACCGCCGCTGCCGTTCGACCCGACCTTGATGTTCTGGACCCGGCCGTTCTGACGGATCTGGTGCATGGGCAGCTGCGCCTGGGGCCGGAGCAGGCGCTTACCTTGTTTCAACGGATGCCGATCCAGGAGCTCGGGCGATGGGCGGATGCTCGTTGCCGGTTCATGCACGGCGACTCCATTCGCACCTACGTGATCGACCGCAACATCAACTACACCAACATCTGCACCGCTCGCTGCACGTTCTGCGCGTTCCGGCGCGATGGCGATGAGGATGATGCCTACACGCTGGATCGCGAGGTGTTGCTGCAGAAGATTCAGGAGCTGACCGACATCGGCGGCACGCAGATTCTCATGCAAGGGGGAATGAACCCTCATTTGCCGCTTGATTGGTACACCGATCTGTTGCACGCGATCAAGGAGCGATTCCCGCAGGTTCACATTCATGCGTTCAGCCCGCCGGAGTTCGTCGAGTTCGTGCGGTTTTTCGATCCGCCGGGCGCGGGGCTGGAGGATCAACTCCGTTGGGTGATGAAGAAGCTGCGCGGGGCGGGGCTCGATTCAGTGCCGGGCGGCGGAGGCGAGATTTTCGCGCCGGCGGTGCGGCGAAAGATCGGGCTGGGCAAATGCGACGCCGAGCAATGGCTCACCGTAATGCGGGTCGCGCATGAGCTCGGAATGAATACGTCGGCGACGATGATGTTCGGCCACATCGAAGGGATTGCTGATCGCATCCATCACATGGACATGGTGCGTCGGTGGCAGGATCGCGCGATTGATGATTTTGCGGCCGAGGGCGGCGGGCGCTACATGGCGTTCATCGCCTGGCCGTTCCAGCGCGAGAACACGCCTCTGGGCCGGGCCAAGGAATGGGGACTGGGTGAGAGTGATGACGTCTCGCAGCCGTTTCCCGGCGATGTGGTTGCGCGACTTGACGGCAGCGGTGAGAAGGAATCACATCCATTGTTCGGCCGGCGCGTGCGCATGGCCGGGGCCAGCGATTACCTTCGCACGCAGGCCATAAGCCGTTTGTATTTGGATAACGTCTTCTCGATCGGATCCAGCTGGGTCACGATGGGACCGCATACCGGTCAGGTCGCGCTGCACTACGGCGCCAGTGACATGGGTAGCGTGATGATGGAAGAGAATGTCGTGAGCGCGGCGGGCACAACGTATTGCCTGAACGAGGCCACGATCTGCCGGCTGATTCGCGATGCGGGGTTCCTGCCGGCGCAGCGCAACAACCAATACAACCTTCTCAAGGTTCACGATGAGGCGGACTCGCCGGATTTGCGCGTGCGCGATTGGTCAACGCTTCGCGTCCAGCGGCTGCATCAGCAGAGCGAGAAGGCGAAGAACGAGGCGGTTGGCCTGACGATTGCGGGCGCGCCGTCAAACTGAGAGTTGTTGTTCGGAAGCGGCGGTAGGGCGTTAAATTGACACGAGCAGTCGATCAGCCATCCTGGGCAAAACACCAAGTGATGCCTCAAAAGAAAGAAAACCGTTGCATTGATTCGCCGCTCTTGCGACACTTTGGGGCAGAGACTCATCCGCCACGTCGCGGAGCATAAGGAGAAAACAGCATGCGAAAATATATTTGCCGGCCCGGACTATTCGTGTTTGCGTTTGCCTGCCTGTCGCTGTTGCTGGCGCCTGCCGCGCCGGCTGGAGACGGGAAAGCCTGCGAGGGAGACGTCGATGGCAACGGTGTCGTCGATGTGTTTGACATCATCGGCGTGCTGCAGGACTGGGGCGCCTGCGATGATACATGCGCCGGCGATCTCAACGGCGATGGGATCGTCGATATTCATGATCTACTCATCGTGATTCTGAACTTTGGATGCGGCGCGCAGCCGTGCGAGACACACGCCGACTGCGATGATGGCGACCCCTGCACGTTTGATGTGTGCATCCTGGGCGGCTGCCATCATTTCACCCTCCCGAATTGCCCGTAACAAAGTTTCGTTGGTCCATGACTTCGGCAGCGGCCAGCCCCTTCGACTGGCCGCTGTTCATTTTGGCGGCGTCGACGGTTGCCCGTGCGCTGCGGTCGTTGGTGTGCGCAGGATTCGGCCGCATTCCGGGCACGTGTCCCCTTGAAGCTGGTAGAGCAAGTAGCCGCACTCGCAGCGCGGCTCTTCCACATCGATGTCGATGCGCAGCCGGCACTGCGCACAGCGAGCCGTGCCGGCGGGCAGTGTTTGGCGCATGCCGCAGCGCGGGCACGTCAGGTCGATGCTCACGCGGCTGGGAATCGACTCACGGCTGCCGCGCCGCTGCAGATGATCGAGGATAGCCAGCACGGGGGTGACGATGGTGCCGCACGCAGTCAGGATCGAAAGCACCGCCAGAGCCTTGCCCATCTCGTCTTCGAAGACCTCAAACCAGATGATGATGAGAACGAGCCCCCCGAGGGCGGAGGCGCAGGCGATTGTGATCACTCGCACGAGGCGATAGGGCGGGCGCATCAGCGGCAGCAGCGTGAGCAAGCCGATGTGCATGGCCAGGGCCGCTGTAACGGTGAAAGGCAAAGCGGTCTTGCTGATGATCTCTTCCCAATCGACACCCGGGCGGTAGTGCCACAGATTGGTCCACACGAGCACGAGCCATAACGTGAGGGCCAGGAGCGAAGAACCGATCCCGAGGTGCATGAGCCAAATGACCTTCTTGCGGCCGAGCACGATAGAGCAGGCGAGCGCGGGCAGGCTGAAGGCGCCCACCAGCAGCGAGGTTATGAGCACGCGGTCCTGCGTGCGGCCGAAGCCGGGTACAAGGATGGCGACGATTCCCAGCACTGCGGCGAGCGACAGCGAGACGATCATCGTCCACAGGAAGACGCGGCGCAAGCGCATGGCCGGATTGTAACGCTCAGCGCCGGCACTACGGCTCTACGGCGCGGTTGCGGGAGAGGTGTGCGTAATGGTGGCCGGATCGGGCAACGGCGGCAGTCCATGGGTGGCGCGCAACGAGTTTTGAGCCACCAGGTTGCTGGTGAACGATCCATACAATGGTCGCGCCGTGCCATCGGCGAATCCGACCGGCACTGGGGCGTTGGGCAGGGCTGCGACGCTGTCAGGATCGGGCGAAAGGACAACGATCCATAGGCCGGGATCGGGATTGGTGGGGCTCATGCCGTGGTACGTGAACACGTAGTCGCCAACTCGATGGGCGATAGTTCCGGGCGGTAGCGCGGTAGCCGCGGCCTGCACGGCCTCTCGCTGGCGGCCCAGCGGCGCATACTGAAGGCGATCGAGATTTGTGTCTCCGATCGGAATGTCGGCTTCCACCGTTGAGCTGAAGGCTGAAGTGAAGTTTGAAGCGCCAAGCCCGGTCGTGAGGAGTTCGGCGGTGTGAGCGGGCCAGCGTCCGTTCCTCGCCGCGTA
>JAKEEP010000291.1 GCA_022616475.1 Phycisphaerales bacterium
CTCAAGCGCGATGGCAAAATTGGCGAGACCTGGGAGGGATACCTCGACATCGTCGATGGCGAATCTCTAAGCGCTCGCCAACGCGCCGTGTTCGATGAGGAAAACAACATTCGCCGCGATAGCTACCAGCACCAAGCCACCAAGTCCGACACATCACCCAGCGAGGAAGCCCAGCGCGCCGGCGAGAGGAATATCGCCCAGGCAGCCCCCGGCGAGTACATCAAGGACAGAAGTGGCCGCTGGGAACGCAAGAAATAAACGCATAAACGCATAGACACAGAAACGCATAAAGAAGTACGCTGGCATGCGACTGCACCCCGTCAAGTGTTTCTGCTTTTCTGCTTTTCTGCTTTTCTGCGTTTATGCTTTCCTGCGTTTATGCGTTTATGCGTTTATGCTTTTATCTCTGCTCCGGTAGCTCAGTTGGATAGAGCAGCCGCCTTCTAAGCGGCAGGTCGCAGGTTCGAGTCCTGCCCGGGGCGCTTCACAAGCGTCACGTTTTTCGCGCCACTACAATGAGTCGCATGTCCAACCCACAAGTCGTTTCCATCCACATCGCATCCGTCGCCGCCGCCCCGACACACTCGGTGCCCAACGTCCGCGCCGTGCCCGGCCGCGGACTCGAAGGTGATCGCTACTTCACCCAATCCGGCACTTTTGGCAAGAACCCAAAGAAACCCGACCCAAGCCAGCAGGCCACCCTCATCGAAATCGAAGCCATTGAGGCCCTGCAGCGCGACAAATCCATTGCGCTCGATCCCGGCGAGTCACGACGCAACATCGTCACCCGAGGCGTCGCCCTCAACCATCTGGTTGGCCGTGAATTCAACATCGGTGCGGTCCGTCTCAAAGGCATCAGGCTGTGCGAGCCCTGCGGCCATCTCGAACGCCTCACTCAACAAGGCGTGAAGGACGGCCTCATCCACCGCGGCGGCCTCCGCGCCCAAATCCTCACCGAAGGCGTCATCAGCGTTGGCGATCCCATCTCTCAACAACCCCAAGCCGTCGCCGCATGCGCGTGATCGTCTCAGCGCCGTGACGCAATCGCTGCAACGCACGCGCGGTCGCAGACGTCACTCCTCTGATGAGTCTCTGTGCGCCATGCGCGATTAGGGCAACGACCCTAGTGCGTTTGCCAATCGCCATCCGACGATGTTGTTCTTGGCTATTGCCCCATCAGCATGAACGTCGGTTCCCATCAAGCGCAAGTTGAAAGCGACAGGCGGCACACACCGCCGCCTGCTTCAATTCCCTCGTCAACCCAGACTTCACTTGGCGCGTTCCTTGGAGGCAAAGCAGCCAGTCTCGGCAACCGCCTTTCCGACTTCTTCACCGAGCAACGGTTGAGCATCCGAACCGCAGGCCGGCAGCCTGTTTCGGCGCCCGATGCCGTCCCGTACTCCACCTTTGCCTATTGGTCAATACAACGCGTCCTGGATCGCCTGCAATTGACTCCCGATGATGTCTTCGTTGATCTTGGCTGTGGCAGGGGCCGCGTGGTCTGCTGCGCTGCCCTTCGCGCAGCGCGAAAGATTATTGGAGTTGATATCGATCCCGACTTGTGCCAGCAGGCGCGGCAGAACGCCGCACGCTTGCGCGGTCGCCGCACGCCGGTTGAAATCCTGAACGTCCCGGCACAGGATTGCGACTACTCTGAATGCACCGTCATGTTCATGTTCAATCCCTTTGGGCGTCAAACCGTCACATCGGTCGCCGCAGCCATCATCGATTCGATTCAGAGAAAGCCTCGATCGGTGCGGTTCGGCTACGTCAATCCGCGGCATGATGAGGTTTTTCGCGATTCGGGCGCTTTCGAGCAATTCGATCGCTGGACGCCGCCGCCCTGGAGCCGCTTGAAATTCGACGTTTCATTCTGGAGATCACTGCCGCGCGAGTGATGAACCCGCTCTGTTGGCACAGCGTCGTCGTGCAATCTTCACCGCCTGTGGGTTCTGATCGATCCCGACATATCGACGTCCCCCGTGCTTGGCCGCAAGCAGAGATGTGCCGCTGCCGCAAAACGGGTCTAACACCATGCCTTCTTTCGGGCAACATGCCTCAACCAGCATCGCCAAGAGCGAGAGGGGCTTCTGCGTCGGATAGCCAACGCGCTCGCGTGCCATGTTGTTGATCGACGGCACGTCGATCACATCCGAGGCCTTCTTCCGCATCCCCTTCATCCGATTGCTCCGCGCCCTCACCATCGGCGCTTCGAAGTAATACTCCGGCCCCTTTCCATAGAACAGAATGTCATCGTGCTTGCGCGCGAAGCGCCGTGGCGAAGAGCCTCCCAATCCATAATGCCAGACCAGGTGATTGATGAAGTTCTCGGCGCCAAACACATCATCCAGCAACAGGCGCGCGTGATGGCACGTTCGCCAGTCGCAGTGGAGCAGAATCGAGCCTGTTTGCCTCAACGCGCGGTGTACCGCTTCCACGCGCGGCCGCAGGAACGACAAATACGACGCCACGTCCGCCCACCGATCCGAGTATCGCCCATTGCTGGCGTGCATCGTCCGCCCTGTGTTGAACGGCGGATCGAGATACGCCAAGTCCGCGAACCCGCCTCCAAGCACGCTCAGCACAACCAGACAATCGCCGTGAATGACCTGGTTCCACTGCATCACGTTGATTGCCGCAATGCAAGGATCAGCCCCGAAAGCGCGTTGATCGCCTCGCGCACTTCCTTCAGATCCATTTTCGAAACCTGCCCGTCGCTGATCACCGCGATCGCCTCGGCGCACTCGCGAACCGCGTTCACCGCTGCGTCGTTCAGGCCTTCCTGCCGCACAAAATGCCCTCCGAGCTCTTGGCAGATGAAGTCGATCACCCCGTCGCCCGTCCGCGGATCAACCGCCTGCAGGCATCGAATCAAACGCTCGATCGGGTTCGGCTGCGCGCCCGACAGAATGCGGTTGACCTGCCGAGTCGAAATTCCCAGCGAGGTCGCGAACCGTTTGATCCCGACACAATTCACCAGCTCGCCGAAGCGATCCAGACATTCCTGTTTGTTCGAATCGCGATTGCTCAACGCGGCCATGCCCGACTCGACTCCTAGTCCCTCCCACAGCATACCACATGCCACCGCGTCATTCGGCGGTCTCTCGGTTGCCCTGCCCTCAAGACCAGTGGGACTCGCCGCGGCGAGTCCGCGATTCGCACGACCGAAGATGCCAGCGCTGCTCAGAACGCGACCGCTCGCCTGCCGTCTCGAAATCCTGCGCCGCGCCGCCTCACGATGGTTCGAGCGGATCCGGCGATCGATGACATCGCGCCATGGTCAACCCCAACGCAATCCACGCCGATGCCGCGCACGCCCACAACGCGCCCATCCAGCCCCACGCTGAGGCGGTCGGCTGAGTCCCGCCGGCGTCGCCCAAATGCTGCACCGCGATGAACGGACTCAGCTCCATCAAGCGCATGGCGTCCACCCCAACCAGCACGCCAAGCCACGCCAGAGCCGGACCCAGAAAGCACATGCCAACACACGCTGCCATCGCCAGATTGCGCGGTCCCCGATCTCTGCTCCCGATCGCACCCGCAATCACGGCCCCAGCTAGGATCACCCAGCCGCTCAGCGTCGCATCGATTGCCGCTGTTCTCATCGGCGTCCAGCTCGTTACCAACCGCAGCGGCCACACCACAACTTGCATGAGTCCCAGGAGCACCATCAGGTCCAGAGCCGTCTGACGCACCGGATAGGCGGGCCGCTCCTGGCTCAGCCTCAGCAGTGGCCAGCCGATCATCAATCCACTGCTCACACACAACAGCATCAGCCGCACGGCCGGCGTGTACGTCGCCGATGATGGCTGCACCGGCGGACGAACTCCAATCGCAATGATCCAGCTTCCGATGAGCCAGATCGAAGCCAGAAAAATCAATCCGCGCGGCAGAAGCAAGGGCGGCACAGGACTGGGAGGCAGGTGGGGGGGCGCCTGACGATTCATCGGCCCCGTAGTCTATAGCCCTTCCTCCTTGACGGTGCCACGGCCAGCGACCGAAGGGAGTCGGCCGTGCAGGCGCGCAGCGAAGCTTCCCGGCCTCTCTTCACGACCACTGGCCGCGCATCCGCGCGACGCAGCAACCCTCCAAACGAAAACCGCCCCGATGCGATCCGGGGCGGCTTTGAAACGAGTGGAGAAACGACGGGTGGCGTGGTACTCGCTGCCCTGGCGAGAACCACGCGTCTCCCCGTGTAAGCAGTTCCTCTCCACCACAAACACCGCGCTCGATTCCGCCAGTTCAGCGCGTTCCGCGGTGAATAGTCCCGGCGCGCACAAAAACGCCCCTCCCAAAAAATCAAAATCACCATTTTTCAGATTTTTTCACCCTGCAAAAACAGGCATTTCCCAAAAACACGACACTCCCTGCGCGCGCCAATCGCGCCCTCGGCCCAAGGGTAGAGGGACCACCGCGCGCTCCCCCCGCGCCCAGATCAAGACCAGGAGCCAGCTCTCGAAATCTTAAATCTCAAATCTCAAATCTTGAAATCCCAAATCCCAAACCCGCGC
>JAKEEP010000292.1 GCA_022616475.1 Phycisphaerales bacterium
CCATCAGCATTGGTTCGTACGTTGGCTGGCTGATTGGCATCGCGATGGCGGGCCTGGGAATCGGCGGTCAGGCGATCATCGCCCGCGCGATTGGCGGCGGACATGTGCGCGAAGCCGGGCGTGCGTTGGGCCAGGCGATCGGCTTGAGCATCGCCTGGGGTGTCGTTGTTGGTTTTGCGATGTGGGTGTTCGCCGATCCACTGGCGCGAATGTGCCAGCTGTCGGGCGAGGCCCGCTTCTACTGCGTGCAATATATTCAGATCATCTCGTATTCCATGCCATGCACGGGAATCATGATGGTCGGCGCCATGTGCATGCACGGCGCCGGCGAGACGGCTCGTCCATCACTCATCGCTGTGCTGGTGAACGTCGTCAATATTGTGCTGGCGTGGATGCTCTCGGGTGTTGACTTGCAAATCGGCGGCCGCCTGTATTCCAACCCGTTTCCCTTCGACCAGCATGTTGCTGGAATCGCCGCCGGCACTTCGTTGAGCTACGTTATTGGCGCTGCTCTGACGCTGGTTGTCCTGCTGCGCGGCGTGAAGGATCTGCGGCTGGAAGGCAGGCACCTGCCGCCCGATCGGTCGATGGTCGGGCGGATGATCTACCTGGGCGTCCCCAATTTCTTGGAAGGTATGGCGATGTGGGGCGTGAACCTGATCGTGCTGATCTTCATTGGCCAGATCGCCCGGCGCGGCATCGACACGACCAACGGTCAGGGGCTTCAGGGAGCGCACATCATCGCCGTGCAGTGGGAGTCGCTCAGCTTTTTGCCTGGCCTGGCCATGGGAACGGCGGCCGGCGCCCTGGCCGGGCAATATCTCGGTGCCCGCAACCCGAACATGGCGCAGAAAAGTCTGCTCGCGTGCACGATGATCGCCTGCCTGATTATGGGCTTGCTCGGCGTTGTGTTCATGATTTACGGCAGGTTTCTGACTTCGATCATCAGCAGCGAGCCGGTGCATCTGGAGCATGCCCCGGAATTGTTGCGCATCGCGGGGGCGGTTCAGGTCTTCTTCGCCATCGCCATGGTGGTTCGCTATGGATTGCGAGGGGCTGGAGATGCCATCTGGCCGTTTGTGATCACATCAGTCTCGTGCTATCTGGTTCGGCTCCCGCTGGCCTGGTACCTGGGCGTCTATCTTGGGCTTGGATTGCGCGGGATTTGGTACGGTCTGTGTGGAGAACTCGTGGTGCGTTCGGGGCTGTTTGTCGCCAGGTTCGTTCAGGGCGGATGGAAGAACCTGCGCGTGTAGCGCGGCGGACTCAACCGCATCGCCGATATCGGTTCGATTGCTCACTCTGAGCACGCCAATTTTCACCTAGTGTAAACGCGGTTGAAAGCTGCCGCCGATTGGTCGGTGCGCCTGAGCTGAGGTCCAAGATGCCTGATCGCCTGGCCGTGGATCGCACGGGTCGATGGAAGAACAATGACACTGTCGCCAATCGCAAGTTCCATCGATCCGCCCGATCTCGTGCCAGCGATTCAGCCGATCGGACCTCCGGTTGATTCACTTTCGACGGCTCCGTTGCCCGCTGCGCCAGTGCGAAGCCCATTGAGGCTTCGCGCCTTGCAAGGGTCGGCCTGGACAACCGTCGGCTACGTCGTCACACAGGGTCTGCGCTTTGCCAACAGCCTGATCCTCAGCCGGCTGCTGCTCCCCCAAGACATTGGCTTGATGGCCATGGTGGCGGTCTTCCTCTTGGGCATCGAGATGTTCTCCGATCTGGGCACCGGCCCCAGCATCATTCACAACAGGCGCGGCAACCGTCCTGAATTCCTCAACACCGCATGGACCATGCACGTGATTCGGGGATTTGGAATATGGATCATCGCGTGCCTTGGCGCCTGGCCTGCATCGCAGTGGTTCAACGAGCCGCAATTGCTGTGGTTGATCCCGATATGCGGGTTCGAATGCGTGATTCTTGGCTTCAACTCCACCGCCATGGTTTTCCTGAATCGTCAGCTTGCGCTCGGGCGGGTGACCGCCTTGGAGATTTCGCAGCAGGTGCTGACGGTGACGGCGACGGTCGTGTTCTGTCTTTTCGTCAGCCGCAGCGTTTGGGCGCTGGTGTTCGGCAACTTTATTGGCGTGATCTTCCTGACCACCGTCAGTCATTTCCTGGTTCGAGGTCATCGAAATCGGTTTGCCTGGAATCGAGCGGATGCCAAGTCCATGTACCAGTTTGGACGCTGGATCTTCATCAGCACCGGATTCTCGTTCCTGGCGATGCAGGCTGACAAGCTCCTGTTGGGGAATTTGCTCGGGGCCGCGGCGTTTGGCGTCTACTACTACGCCGTCCAGCTCTCAACCATTTCGCTTACGTTTCTCAAGAAGATGGGAGTGCAGGTGGCTTTCCCGACGCTGGCGGAAATTGGGCGCGAGCGGCCTGTCGAGTTGTATGGGCGACTCGCGCTGGTGCGGATGGTCTTGATTGGGTTGGCAGCCGTCATGCTGGTGCCGCTGATCTTCTTCGGGAGCGAAATTGTGCGGTTCCTGTACCCGCCGCAATGGCACGGTGCGGGCTGGATGCTTCAGGTGCTCGCCGGCGGAGCAATCGGCGCTGCGGTCATTTCCTCCTACAACACCGCGCTGCTGGCCGTTGGCAAGACGTTCTTCTCGATGGCTATGCTCATTTCCGAATTGACGATCCTGATCGCGGCCTCGCTTTACGGCTATTGGCTGGGAGGCGAGCGCGGATTTGTCATCGGTGTGGCGTGCGTTCAATGGCTCAACTATCCGATTGTGGCGCTGATCATGGCTCGCCAGCGCCTGTGGCAGCCGCAGATCGATTTGCCGGCGTTTGCCATCACGGTTCTAGCGGTGGTCGCGAGCGGGGTGCTGACGACTTCTCCGACCACTCCAGATATGGAGCTTGGAACGGCTGACACTTCCCTGGTGTCGATGGCCCAATGGCTCGCGATCATCGCGGTGGGAACGATTGCGGCGATTCTTGGATTCCTCGCGCTGACCTGGTGGCCAGCGATGGCGATCAAGCGCAGGCAAATCCGTGCCATGCGCGCTCGGTGCAGCGGCAAGCTTCTGCTTACGTACGATGACGGGCCCGATCCACTGCTCACGCCTCGGCTGCTCGAGCTTTTGCGTCGGTACGACGCCAAGGCAACGTTCTTCATGGTGGGGTTCCGCGCGCTGCGCTCGCCTCAGATTTGCGACTTGCTCGTTCGCGAAGGGCACGACCTTGGCTGCCATACGCACATGCACCGCAAGCCGTGGAGGGTCTGGCCCTGGCGGGTCGCCAGCGATGTGGAAATTGGATACCGCAACATGGACAAATGGCTAAGGCCGAATGCCTCCTTTCGGCCGCCCTTTGGCAAGTTGACCACTTGGAGCTGGCTGGTCGCCAAGCGGCGCGGCGCGGCGGTGAGCTTCTGGACTCACGATGGCTGCGATACGCACCCGGTTCTCCCCGACGCGGGTCAAGTGGCTCAGGGGATTGTCAATTCTCAGGAGGATGGCGCGGTCGTGCTGCTGCACAATCACGATCGAGGGAGCGAACGCGAGCGATATGTCATCGATCTCACTGAACAGTTGCTCCTGGCGGCGCGAAAACACGGCTTGAAGGTTTGCACCGTCAGCGAGCTGGCGCCTTGAGCCGAGCGGGTCATCGTACTGTTGCAATCGCCTGAATCAATTGCACGCGAGCCTGGTGAGCTTCACGCGCATCAGACTCCCTCGGCGATTCACCCTATTTTGCTCGCCTCTTGCTCGAAGGTTTGCCGAACCATGCTGGCGGTTCAGTATTCTGCATCGCATGATTGCACAGCCCAGTTATTCGATCAGCGTGGCCGATGAAGCGGCGTGGGATCGGCTCGTGGCGCGGTTTCCCGATCGGACCGTATTCCACACCATGGCCTGGCTGAAGACCGCCAGCGCCGTACATGGATTGAAAATCGTGCTGGCGCAGGCTCATCAATGCGTGGGCGATGCGATTGCGCCTCGCCGAGCCGGCATCAATGCCTGTTCGCTCAACGGGCAATGCGAGCCGGTCGCCGTTTGGCCGTATTTGGAAATGAAGAAGGGTCCGCTGCGCGTGATCGGCTCGCCGTTGCCGGGCTGGAGCACCGCCTACATGGGGCCCCTGTTTGCCTCGGGGGCGGATGTTTCCGGCATCATGAGCGCCTTTCTCAATGACCGGCTTTTCAGGCGGTACGCGTACTGTGCGTGCAAGGTCATTGATCGGTCTCGACCGATTGATTTGAGCCAGTTTGGGTTCTTGCAGGTCATGAAGTTCGACACTTACCTCATCGACTTGACCCAGCCGCAGGAAACATTGTGGGCCAATCTGAAAGGCGAGTGCCGGACGCGAATTCGCAAAGCGCAGAAGCTGGGCATCGAAGTTCAGATCGAACCGGGTCCGGAGTTCATCGATGACTACTGGGCCATGTCGATCGAGACCTTCCAAAAGTCCAACATTCAGCCGACGCATAACAAACAGTTCGTGCAGGAAATGTGGGCGCGCCTTCAACCGCAACGCCGAGTTCACGCGATCTCGGCGTTCGTAGGCGGGGAACGCGCCGGAACACTCATGCTCCCGTTCGACGATCAGACCATGTATTACTGGGGCGGCGCTTCATTTCTGAAGTATCGCGATCTGCCGGCGCACAATCTGCTGCATTGGGAAGCCATTTGCCTGGCCAAGCAACACGGGCTGAAGGAATACGACTTCATTTCGACGATCGGAGGACCAGGCCGCTTCAAGAAGACATTCGGACCCCGGACCATCGACATGGCCACGCATTGGGAGCGGAGTCCTTCTCGCCTGCTCGGCGCTCTCAAGAAGCGATATCAGAGCTACTTGCTCAAGCGGCGGCGCGTCCATGCGTGAGTTCGCGGATCAACTTGCGGGGCGTCTTCGCGAGTTCACGCTGCTCAAGTCGATCGTTCTGCGGGCGCGCGAAGCGCCGACCTTCGCGATCGAGCGATTCCTCGACATCGAAACCGTCGCGTCGCCGGGCAGGCGGTTCGACCTGGCGACGCGCTTCGGCGACCCGATCCCGTACGAATCAATCGACTACGTTCTCTTGCATCGATACATGAGGCTGCTTACGTTGCGGCCTGACGACGTGGTGTTCGATATCGGATGCGGAATGGGCCGGATGCTTTGTCTTTTCGCGCGGAAGGGCGTTCGGCGCTGCGTAGGCGTTGAATTCGACCCGGAACTGGCCGAGATTGCTAGGGAGAACGGAGTTCGGCTTCGTGGCCGCCGTGCTCCCATTGACATCTGGTGCGGCGACGCCAGCGAGGCGGATTACTCCGGCGGCACGGTATTCTGGATGTTCAACCCCTTCGGCGCCAAGACGATGGAAATCGTGCTGGGGCGAATCGAGCAATCAATTCGAGATCGGTCGCGAGGGATTCAAATCGCCTACATCAACCCGGTCCATGAGTCCGCCTTTCGCGCCTGTGGATGGTTGACCTGCACGCGGCGCATCGAGCCGGTGCTCTTCAAGACCTACTCGGCGAGCTATTGGTCGAATCAGACTCCTGAGTAAACCGCCTGCTTCTGAGTCCCATGGGACCCTGACCAGCGCGTTTCCCGGTTGCGCGGTCGTATGCTCGCCTTGTCAGCAGCCTCAACAGCCGCTGATGAGTCGGAGGCGGTTTCTGCGGCAGTCTATAAACAAGCGATGACGGACCTTGTTCCCATCACCCTTTACGGTTGGATGATCGTGGCGATCGGCCTGTTCACGGTGATGCAGCCGCGCCGCGCTGTGCTTGCCGCATACCTCCTGGCGTGGTTGTTTCTCCCGCAAGCCGCGCTCTCGTTCTCCGGCCTTCCTGACCTGACCAAGGTCACCTGCACCAGCATGGGCGCGCTGGCGGGGGTGATACTCTTCGACGCTGGACGATTGGTTCGGTTTCGCCCAAGCTGGGTTGACCTGCCCATGCTCCTGTGGTGCACTTCGTCGCTTCTCTCGGCCCTCGCCAATGAGTCGCCGGAAGACGAGATCTCGCCGCTGTACGATGGCCTTTCCGGCGTGCTTCAGGACATCTTTGTGTGGGGCATTCCGTACCTGATCGGCCGTCTGTATTTCAACGATCTGGCATCGCTGCGCGAGCTGGCCATCGGCATTGTCATCGGCGGACTGCTGTACGTTCCTCTGTGCCTCTACGAGCTGCGGATGAGTCCATCGCTCCACTACACCCTCTACGGCTTCCACCCCAGTCCGTTTGTCATGACCCTCCGATACGGCGGATACCGGCCGATGGTGTTCATGCAGCACGGTTTGATGGTCGGAATGTGGATGACCAGCGCCGCCCTGGTGGCAACCTGGTTGTGGTCGAATCGATCGGTTCTCCGTTTTCAGCACATTCCCATGGGGCTGATCGCCCTGGTTTTGGTCGCGGTCGCGATTTTGTGCAAATCCACCGGCGCTATCGCGCTGCTTGCACTTGGCTTGACGGTGCTGTACGCGACCAAGCTTGTCAAGTCGCCGGTGATCTTGATCGCAGTGCTCGCGGTCACGCCGCTGTACATGGTCATGCGCACGCACGGCTTGTGGACCGGTGAACGCCTGGTTGACCTGAGCGAGTCATTGGTCAACCAGGAACGGGCCGAATCGTTCGCGGGGCGGCTTGACAATGAAGACCTCCTGATCAAGAAGGCTGTCGAGAAGCCCTGGTTCGGCTGGGGCGGCTGGGGCCGATGGCGTGTCATCGATCCCATCACGGGGAAGGACATCACCGTTTCCGACGGCTTCTGGGTGATCACGCGCGGGGAGCGTGGTCTGTTTGGGCTGGTCGCGATGACCAGTCTGGTGCTTCTGCCGTTTGTGCTCCTGCTCAAACGGTGTCCGGCCCGCACCTGGGCGCATCCGGCGGTCGCCCCGGCAGCCGCGCTGGCGATGCTCTTGATGCTCTGGTCGATCGACAACCTGTTCAACGCGATGATCAATCCGATCTACGTGCTCGCAGCCGGCGGTCTTTCGGGCTTCTACATTGCATTTCCACATTTGCGGGCTAGGGCTTCTCAAACGCGGGCCGCGTTGCTGTATCGATATCAACAATCGCATCAGGCTCCGGTCCCGCAGGCATTCGAAGGAGTAAACGCCATCACATGACGGCGCTGACCCTCCAACCGCGACCGAACCAGGCGAGCGAGCTCGTCGTGATCCCGGCGATGACCGCCGCACAAGGCTCGTTCGGTTCGTTCATTCTCACGCGGAAGTTCCTGGATGGCGTCTTGGAGTATTCAACGCGTTGGCCGGGGAAGATCACGGTTCATATCGAGCGCGCCGATCATTCCGACAGCAACCTCGATCACGTCGAGGTGCATCCATCTGAGCTGGCGTTTGGTTTGCATTGGCTCGAAACAGAGTCAATCGGTGCTGAGGCCATGCTGCGCGATGCTCGATTGGTGCTCGCCACCCTGGTGGACAACAACGTTTGGTGGGCAAGGCATTGCCGCAGGTTTGGCATCCCGCTGGTGTACATCAGCGAATACAACGTGCGCACTCGCAGACAGATCATTCGAGCCCAGACCGCCAATCCACTTCTGCGCTGGCGAAGAGATCTCTGGACGACGCAACTCGAAAAACAATTTGAATCGGCGGTCAGCATCGCCACGGGAATCCAGTGCAACGGCACGCCTACCTACGACGCCTATGGCCGGCTGAACCAGCGCGCGCTGCTGTACTTCGACACCCGCATGCGCGCTGAGCAATATGCCTCGCAAGCCACGCTTGCATTGCGATTTTCGGAGCTGCTTGCCGGCGCGCCGCTTCGACTGGCGTTCTCCGGTCGCCTGATCGCCATGAAAGGCGCCGACCATCTCCCGCTGATTGCGGCCGAGCTTAGGAATCTGGATGTTCCGTTCACCATGGACATCTGCGGTGGCGGCGCGCTGGAGCACAAAGTTCGCAGAATGATCGAGCAACTGGGGCTGTCGCATTGTGTCACAGTCCGCGGCGTCTTGGATTTCCAGACCGAGTTGGTGCCCTTCATCGCCAGGCACGTCGATTTGTTCATTTGCCCGCATCCCCAGGGCGATCCATCGTGCTCCTACCTTGAGACGATGTCATGTGGCACACCGATCATCGGCTACGACAACGATGCGCTTCGAGGGTTAGTCAATGTGAGCGGCGCGGGTTGGCACACGCCGTTGAACAATCCCGGCGCGCTCGCGCTTCGGATCGCCGAGTTGAACCTGCAGCGTCCGGAACTGGTATCGATGGGCTTAGCCTCGCTTGCCTTTGCAAGACGTCACACGTTCGAGAAGACGATGCAGGCGCGCATCGACCACATGCTCGCGTGCTCAGCGCAGTCGGCCATGGAGGCGCAAGCGGTATGAAGCTGTGCGTCATCATCCTCAACTATCGCCGCGGCCATCTCACGATCGATTGCCTGCGGACGCTCCGTGGCGAAATCGAAGGATTCGCCGATCGCTGTGCCATCTGCATCGACAATGCATCGGATGACGGCTCGGCCGACGCGATCGAGGCAGCGATTCGAGAGAACCAGTGGGAGGGTTGGCTCAGGTTTGTGCGATCTCCCGTGAATCGCGGGTTTGCCGGCGGAAACAATCTTGGGTTTCAATCGGTCGGTGCCGAGAACTATCTGCTATTGAACAGCGATACGCGCATGCTTCCCGGATCCATCGGGCAGCTGCTCGATGGGCTCGATCGCCATCCGAACGTCGGGGCGATCGGTCCGCGACTGCAAAGCCCGCAGGGCGAAGCGCAGATCAGTTGCTTTCGATATCGAACGCCGATCACCGAGCTGCTGGATGCGGCCGGAACCGGGCCTTTGGATCGCCTGTTCTCCAAATATTTGGTGCCCATGGGAATCTTCGACCAACCGATGGAGCCGCAATGGCTGAGCTTCGCCTGCATCATGATCAGGCGCGCGGTGATCGATCAGATCGGCTTGATGGATGAAGACTACTTCATGTACTTCGAGGACATCGATTACTCGCGCGAGATCCGCCGCGCCGGCTGGCGCATCCTGCATGTTCCCGATGCCAGGGTCGTGCACCTGCGCGGCGGCACCTCTTCGGTAAAGGCCGCGATAAAGGCGCGCCGCCGAGTGCCAAAGTACTACTACGAATCCCGTAGTCGATACTTCGCCAAGTTCTATGGCGGCATGGTCGGGCTCTGGATGACGAATTTCATGTGGCTGGTAGGACGCACCATCGCGTTGTGCCGCGAAGTTGTCGGAAACAAGACGCCGGGCGCGTGCGAGCTGGAAGCTCGCGACAACTGGACCAACTGGATTCGACCGCTGCGCGCGCCTCAACCGCAGAAGGGCGGTGAACTCTGATGCGGATGCCGGATTTCATCATCATCGGCGCGATGAAGTGCGCGACAAGCACGCTGCACGAGCAGCTGGCGCGGCAACCCGGAATCTTCATGTCCATGCCCAAGGAGCCTTACTTCTTCAGCAACGATGAAGTCTGGGCTCGCGGCATCGATTGGTACGCATCGCTCTTTGCGCAGGCGCCAACCCACGCGCTGTGCGGCGAGTCGAGCACGCACTACACGAAGTTGCCGACCTACCCGCTCACGGTTCATCGCATGACCAAGAGACTGAAGACGGACACGAGGTTCATTTACATCATGCGCCATCCGATCGATCGTCTCATTTCGCAATACATTCACGAATGGACCCAATGCGTCATATCGAGTCCCATCGATCAGGCGATCCATCAGCATCCGGAACTGATCGATTACAGCTGTTACGCGATGCAATTGGAGCCGTACTTTGAGGCCTATGGCCAGGAGAATGTGCTGCCTGTCTTCTTCGATCGGTTGTCATCGGAGCCGCAACCTGAATTGGAGCGCGTGTGCCGATTCATCGGGTATGACGGATCGCCGCAATGGGATGCCGGAGTGGAAGGGCAGAACGTGTCGAGCCAGCGAATGCGCGCCAGTCCGCTCCGCGATGCCATCATCAATCTCCCGGGCCTCAAGACGCTGCGGCGTCGCTTGGTGCCCAAGCCATGGCGCGAGCGCGTCAAGACGCTCTGGATGATGAAGCAACGCCCGCAATTGAGCGATACCAATCGCGATCGGCTTCGAGCGATCTTCGACAAGGATCTTTCGCTCCTGGGTACCTGGCTCGGCATCGACTTGAGCTGTGAGAACTTCAAGCGCGTCGCCAAGCACAGCGCGCCAGAATGGTGTGTCGAATCAAGGGCAGCAGCGCCATGACTCCTGAGCCGGTCAACTCTGTTGCCATTGTCGCCATCGGTCGCAACGAAGGTGAGCGATTGCGGCGTTGCTTGCAATCGGCGGCTCAGCAGGCTCGCACGATTGTGTATGTCGATTCAGGCTCGACCGATGAGAGCGTCGAATTCGCGCGGTCGATAGGCATCCACGTCGTCGAGCTCGATCGATCTCTGCCGTTCACCGCTGCCCGATCGCGAAACGCGGGAATTGCGAAACTGCGGCACATTGACGCAGACGCCGAGTTCATCCAGGTTGTGGATGGCGACTGCGAGATCGTCGACGGCTGGATTTCATTCGCTCTGAATGAAATGCGCGCCATTCCCGGCGCTGCGGTGGTTTGCGGCCGCCGGCGCGAGCGTTATCCCGAGGCGTCCGTTTACAACAAGCTATGCGACATGGAATGGGACACCCCCGTCGGCAAATCCACCGCCTGCGGCGGCGATGCTTTGATTCGGCTCCGCGCCTTCGAGCAGGTGGGGGGGTATGACGACTCCCTCATCGCGGGCGAAGAGCCTGAACTGTGCCTCCGCCTGCGTCACCGCGGGTGGACGATTCATCGCATCGATCGCGAAATGACGCTCCACGATGTCAACATCACACGGCTTGGACAATGGTGGAGGCGCAGTGTTCGCAGCGGACATGCCTATGCCCAGGGCCGAGCGATGCATGGCCGATCGGCCAAGTATTGCGTCCACGAGCTGCGATCAATCATTGAATGGACGGTTCTGCTTCCGTTGATTGCGTTCGGCCTGGCTTGGCTGACCTGGGGTGCAAGCCTGCTGCTGCTCGGTGGGTTCATCGTGTTGTGGAATCGAGTGCGCCGTCATCGTTTGCTGCGCGGCGATGCTCCGCACGATGCGTCGCTCTATGCGCAATATTGCGTTCTCGGAAAATTCGCGCAGCTTGGGGGCGTTGTGCAGTATTGGTGGAATCGGCTTCGCGGCCGCCGCACATCGCTCATTGAGTACAAACCTTCCCCAACGACAGCGTCCGTAGCAACCGCCAGCCAGGAGCCACGCTCATGACACAAGTAGCCGCCAAGCCGATGCCACTCAGCCGCATAGAGCCCGTCTCCAGACCATGTGCGCCAGTCCGGACACTGCGCTTGGCGTATCTGACGACCGAATATCCCAAGGTCAGCCACACCTTCATTCGTCGCGAAATCCTTGAGCTTGAGCGCCGCGGCCATCACCTGCTGCGACTTGCCATCCGCAACGGGGGAACCGCGGTGGCGGATGCCGCAGATCGAGTGGAGGCGGCTCGCACGATCCATTGCCTCTCGCAGCCGAAGTGGCGCTTGGTTCGGGACGTTGTCGTCGGCATCTTTGCGCGGCCCGCCCGATTTGTGAAAGCTTTCGGAATGACGCTCGAAATGAGCCGCTCCAGCGATCGCGGAGTGCTCCGCCATCTGGCCTATCTCTCCGAGGCAGCAATGCTCCTGAGGTTCCTCACCGACGCGAGGATCGAGCACCTTCATGTGCATTTTGGGACAAACGCCGCAGCTGTGGCGCAACTGATTCGTTCCCTGGGCGGCCCACCGTACAGCCTGACCATTCACGGCCCGAACGAATTTGACTCCCCGCGCGGATTCAGTCTTGCGCAGAAGGTGATCGATTCGGAATTCACGGTGGCGATCAGCGACTATTGCGTGGCGCAGCTCCGGCGATGGGTCCCCTTTGAGCATTGGTCGAAGATTCACGTCGTGCGCTGCACCGTGGGCGAAGAATTCTTTGACCATTCGGCGCCGATCCCCGCTTGCTCAAACACGTTGCTCTCGGTCGGGAGGCTTACGCCCCAGAAGGGCCAGCTCGTATTGATCGAGGCGATGAAGCGCCTCATCGATGACGGCATCGGTGCGCACCTGGTTTTGGCCGGCGATGGCGAAATGCGCGCCGAGATCGAGCGTCGCATCACCGCGCTTCACCTTCAATCGCATGTCGAGATTACCGGCTGGATCGATGAAGCAACAGTTCGCAAACATCTGCGCGCGGCTCGCGCACTGGTGCAGCCGAGCTTCGCCGAGGGGTTGCCCGTCGTCATTATGGAAGCCATGGCGATGGGACGGCCGGTGATCAGCACGATGATCGCGGGAATCCCCGAACTGGTTCGCGACCGCGAGAGCGGGTGGCTGGTTCCTGCAGGCAACGTCGAACAATTGGCGGACGCGATGCGCCAAGCGCTTCAGGCGCCGTTGGAAGCGCTCAACTCGATGGGGCAGGCCGGCAGAGAAGGCGTGCGCCGCCACCATCTCACCGCTACGGAAGTCGATCGATTGGAATCCCTGTTCAGCAAGTCGCTGTTGCGGAAGGGTGAACGCTGATGTGCGGCGTGGCCGGAGCCATCGGTTGCATCACGCCCGAAGTCATCGGCGCGGTTCATCGCATGAACGATGCGCAGATTCACCGTGGGCCCGACGATCAAGGGTGCTGGCGAAGCGGCGAGTCGGTCGGAGATGCTGGCGCCGCGTTTGCCTTCCGGCGCTTGTCCATCATCGATCTCACTGCCGATGGTCATCAGCCGATGATCGATCCCGAAACGGGAAACGTCATCGTCTTCAACGGCGAGATCTACAACTACCAGGAACTCCGCCGCGAGCTGGCTCACACGGGAGTTGTGTTCAAATCGAGGAGCGACACTGAGGTCATCCTCAAGTCGTATGCGAAGTGGGGGGCCGCGGCGATCAACCGGCTGCGCGGGATGTTCGCCTTCGCGCTTTGGGATGCACATGAGCGACGCGTGCTGCTGGCGCGCGATCGACTGGGAATCAAACCGTTGTATCTGTGCAATTTGAAGCAGCCCAACGGGAAGCGAACCCTGCTGTTCGCTTCCGAGTTGCGATCGCTCCTGGCCAGCGGCTTGATCGATCGCAAGCTCGGCCGCACCGGCTTGTCAACATACATGTGGAACGGATTTGTGGTGGGCCCGCAGACGATCGTGGAGGCTATTGAGCTTCTGCCTGCCGGAACGTTGGCGCTGGTCGATCCCAACGGCGGCTCGTACTGCTTGGAGCGATATTGGCAGGTGCCTACCGCATCACATGCAGCCGATGCTGATGATTCGGTTGAGTGTTTGCGGCACGAACTGACGAGGGCCATTCGCCAGCACTTGATCAGCGATGTACCTCTGGGTGTGTTCTTGTCGGGCGGCGTCGATTCCAGCGCAATCGCGGCGCTCGCTGTGCGGGTCGCCGGTTCGAACATCCGCACGTTCAACATCAGTTTCAACGAAGCCCAATACGATGAATCGCGGTATGCCAGCGCGGTCGCCAACTCGCTCGGCACAGATCATGTCGAGGTCAAGTTGAATCAGGGTCTCTTCTCCGATCGCCTTGATGATGCCCTGGCCAGCATCGACCAGCCCACATTCGACGCGATCAACACCTACTTCATCAGCCGAGCAGTTCGAGAGGCGGGCATCACCGTCGCACTCGCCGGGACCGGTGGCGATGAGTTGTTCGGCGGTTACCGGAGTTTTGTCGACGTCCCTCGCGCTGCGCGGTGGAGCCGTCGGCTTTCATTCATGCCTGAGCCCGCCCTTCGCTTCCTGGCGGCGCAGGTTTGCCGTGTCAAGTTCGGCGCCGGCCAGGCCGTCCCGTCGCAAACACGATGGGGCAAGCTTGGCGACGCGATCGCCGCCGGTGGCCGCATCGTCGATGCCTATCAGACCTCCTACGGCTTGTTCACCAGCGATTTCATCGACCAGATCATGACCGCTGGCTCCAATGGCCACACCCACTACGGATTGACCCCGGCACGATCGCAAGAGCTCGCGGAGCTTGCAACGTGTGATGGCGACCTCGCGGCGGTATCGGCACTGGAGTTGTCGTGTTACGTCGGCGAGCGTCTCCTGCGCGATACCGATGCCGCCAGCATGGCCGTCTCCCTCGAGGCGCGCGTGCCCCTGCTCGATCATCAGGTGGTGGAAGCCGCGGCGTCGCTCGACCCCCAACGTCGATTCCAACCGCTGGGCGAGAAGGCCGTCTTGCGCGAGTTGGCGCTGGACCGCCTGAATCCTGCTCTTTTTAACAGACCCAAATCCGGCTTCGTGCTGCCGATCGATCGCTGGTGCCGTGAACAATTGAGGGATCAGGTTGCGCAAACGCTGGGTGACACGCAACAGTGCGCCGCAGCCGGTTTGAATGCCAAAACGGTCGGGCGATTGTGGCAGGCGTTTCAGGCTGGAGCGCCAGGAATCTACTGGTCACGCATCTGGGCCATCTTCGCGCTGTTGTGGTGGTGCCGCCGTCACGGAGTGTCGCTCTGAAGCAGCCGCGCCCATCTTCGGGTGGTTTCCCGATGTCGGAGCCGGCGAACATCATCACCGTTCGAGCTAGAGTCGAGGAATTCGTTTCACCTCCCATGATGTCCAGACGCTACGCATTGATCACACCGTGCCGCGATGAAGCGGGTTACCTGCAGACCACCATCGACACCGTGGCGGCGCAGACTGTGTTGCCCGCCAAGTGGGTGATTGTCGACGATGGGTCAACCGACGCCACGCCGCAGATCCTCGCTCGCGCGGCCGAGCAGTATCCGTTCATCTGCGTCATCCGCCGCCAGGACCGCGGTCAACGCGCCGTTGGCCCCGGCGTCATCGAAGCCTTCTACGACGGCCTCAATGCCATCGATTTGGATGACTATGACTACATCTGCAAGTTCGACGGCGACCTGGAGATGCCGCGGCGCTATTTCCAACGCATCATGGAACGCTTCGAAGCCGATCCCTGGCTGGGAACACTCTCGGGCAAGCTCTACGTGCGATACGGCGGCAAGGAAGTCGAAGAGCGCTGCGGCGATGAGAACTCCGTCGGCCCCGCCAAGTTCTACCGCGTCTCGTGCTTCCGCGATATCGGCGGCTTCGTTCGTCAGGTGAGTTGGGACGGCATTGATGGCCATATGTGCCGCATGAGGGGCTGGATCGCGCGTTCCACTCACGATGATCAGCTCCGCATCATCCACCTTCGCCGCATGGGGTCGAGCCAGCAGAGCTTCTGGACCGGCCGCGTTCGCTGGGGACGCGGCAAATACTTCATGGGATCAGCGCCGTATTACGTGCTGGCGGTCTCGTTTTACCGAATGGTGGAGCGGCCCTACATCATCAGCGGCGTGGGGATTTTCTGGGGTTACCTCAGGGCGATGTTCGACGGGCATTCACGAATTGGCGATCGCGATTATCTGCGCCACTTCCGGCGGTATGAGCTGCGATCGCTGCTGTTGGGCAAGCGCCGCACGATGAATGCGTACCACGATCGAATTCGGAGCGAATTCCCCGCCCCGGCATCGCGCCGGGATCAACCGACGCGGCTTGCATCGCCGCTTCCTGTTTAGCGTCACCAAGGCTCATTGATCTATGCGATCCACGCCACGAATCCTTGCCGTATCAAGCGGCGGCGGCCATTGGGTGGAGATGCTGCGCATCGTTTCGGCGTTCGAGGGCGCCGACCTTGCCTTCGCCACCGTCAACGGCGACTATCGCCGTGAGGTTCCGCGCCATCGCTTCTATGCCGTGCGCGATGCCACGCGCTGGAACAAGCTGGGCCTGGCGCGGCTGGCGCTGGGAATCCTCAAGATTCTGCTGAGCGAGCGGCCCGATGTCGTCGTCACAACCGGCGCCGCGCCAGGCTATTTCGCCTTACGAATGGGAAAGTGGCTCGGCGTCAAAACGATCTGGCTCGACAGCATCGCCAATGTCGATGAGCTTTCGTTGTCCGGCCAGATGGCTGGAAGATTTGCCGACCTGTGGCTCACCCAATGGCCACATCTCGCGACGCCGCACCCGGCCAGCGATTCGCAGCGCATCCCCGAATACGCCGGAGCCGTCCTGTGATTTTCGTCACCGTCGGCCATCAGATGCCGTTTGACCGATTGATCCGCGCTGTCGATGCGTGGGTCCAGCGTACCGGCCGCACCGACGTCTTTGCGCAGGTTGGAGACACGGCATACCGGCCCGATCGCTTTCGAGCGGTGGCGCATCTTTCAATCGACGAGTTTCGGCAACGCATGCAGGCAGCCACCGGCATCGTCGCCCATGCCGGAACCGGGACCATCATCGCCGCGCTTCAACTGGGCAAGCCGCTGCTGGTCCTGCCGCGCTTGAGCAGGCTCGGCGAGACGCGCAACGACCACCAAATCCCCACCGCCCGGCATTTTGCCGAGGCTGGACACATCCTCGCTGCCTCCGATGAGCAAGACCTCGCCCTCAAACTGGTGGACCTGGAGGCATTCCAACCGCGAGCCATGATCGATGGTCAAGCCTCCGCCGAACTGATCCACCGGTTACGCGAGTTCGCCTTCAAGGCGCCGGCCGCTTGAACGGCCTAATGGCGCCTCACACCGACGCGGCCGGTTCAGCCGAAGCGCCGCGTTGGATCTCTACATTGGCCTGTTGACTTGCGGTGCCAACCACAAGGTGATCCACCAGCCAATCCACCGTCGCGCTCACCATCAGCTCCATGCTGATGGGATCGCCAAACAGCCGATTGGAATTCGGCACGCGAAGCAACCGGTGCTGCGCCGCCAGTTCGCGATCCAGCGTTTGAACCGAGTCATAAAGAGCCGTGTCGCTCTCGGCGTGAATCAGAAGAGTGGGGGCCTTCACCTGCCGCGCCGCAACCGTCTCGCGCCCGCACACCGGCCCGCGAATCACCAGCGCCTTCACCGCGGGCACTTGCGCCGCGTAGTGCAGCGCGATCATTCCGCCGGTTCCCGAACCCACAAGTCCGATGCGCTTGGCGTCAACTTCCGCCAGCCCCGCCACTGCTCCAAACACGGTGTGAAGATCCGCCAGCATCTGGGCGTCGGTCGCCTGCTCCGACTTGCCCTCGGAACGGCCGTGGCCGGTGAAGTTCATCCGCACGCCGATGATCTCGCGCTTGGCCAGTCGCCGACTGATCGTCAATGACCGCGCGCTGCGGCCATCGCTTTCAAAGCCGTGAGCAAAGATCACGGTGGCATGCGGCGCGCTTCCTCGCTGCATCCCCGGTGGCAAATCCACTTCGCTGATCAGCGATTGCCCCAGCGTCCCCGCCAGCTTCATCGAGATCGTCTTGATCCCCTGTTGCTGCTGCGGGTGCTCGCCAACCCATCGCTCAACGATTCGCACGATGGTATCGTCGCTGACCTCAGCAAACTCCTCGTAGAAACTCTCAATCCCCTTGAACTTGGCCGGGCGATGCGGGATGACCACCACATCGGCGGTCTCATGCAGTTGCCAGGTCGCCTGGCTCGTGCCCGCCGGCGCTGCCGCAACAATCCTGGTTGCCCCCCGATCCTTCAGCGAGGCGATGGCCCCTAGCATCTTGGCCCCGCTGACCACGCCTTGGCCGATCACGATCACCGTCCGTCCTCGAACATCCAGCTCCGGCAGAATCGCGCGAACCCGCGCCTGCCTCACCTGCAGCTGGCGAAACGCCTGCCGTGCCGGCTCCACCATCTGCTGGCTGGTCAAATGGTGCCATCGCGCGGTGGCGTGAATCATTGAAATGCGCCCGTGCTCATCCACGGCTCCGACGATCTGATCCGGCGCGTTCGGCGCATAGAGCTTCTCGATGAGCAGGACATCGAGCGGCGCATCCAGGTGACGAGCCACCACTTCGGCAACCGGCACTCCGCCGTTGGCCAGCCCAAGCACAATCGGACTGTCGTTTTTCAAAAACGCCAGATGCTGGGACAGTTCATTGGCCGCTTCAATCCGGTTCTTGAACAACCGCATGTGCATGCCTCCTGGCCAGACTGTGGATTGCCGCCACGAGTCAATTGGCCGGCCTCCGGGACGGGCTCGGCCATCGCACTCCAGACGTGGCCTTGCCTTGCGGTCGATCTTCCCTCGCGCCAACAGTGTGACATGAACTGGATGAGCCGTCGAGGATTTTCGGCCATCCATTTCCAAAATTGCGACCTGTTCAGCGGCCGTTTATGCCATCTGGGTCGCCCCCCCCAACGAGGTTGCCCGGCCCAGACCGGTATCAACCCATCAACGCTGCATGTTCGGCTCATCTTGCCACCGAACGGCACGAAACCCGCGATGCGGTTGGAGTTTCGCCCATTGATGGCCGAATCCAACCTGATGGTTCGCGGCTTTCCGATTGACCCGGCCTGTTAGGGAGTGTCGCATGAAACTTTCTGGGAAATTGATAGCGGCATCAGCGGTGTCTGTCATGTTGATCATCGGCGCTTCGGGTTGCGGCCCAGCATCGACCGAGGCCGCCCAGAAGTCTGATAAGACCCCTAAGGCGCCACTGATTCTTCATCGCAAGGCGGCCAATCCAGCCGAGAAGATTACCAGTTCAAGAGCCGCGTCCACCCCCAAGACCGCTTCGGCGCCTAGCTCCACCTCCAGGCACCAGACGGTGTCCGGGTCGAACCAGACGTTGAGGACGGCCGACGGCCAAAAGCTCAACCCCTCGGATATCAAAGAACCGGGCACCATTCGGGACTTGATCCGCCTCTTCAAGAGCGAGCGGCTCTCGATCACTGATGTGACCGCGGACATGACGCCGGCGTACCAGAAGGCGTTCATTGAGGCCGTCAAGCCATTGGGTGGAAGCGAACAGGCAGTTCTGCGGCTCGATCAGAACTGCAAATTCATCACCGTTCGATTCAAGGATCGGGAAGCCCTTGCTGCTCTGCTGAACTCTCCACCCGATCTGCTTCTGTTTCGCAACTTTGTGATGACTCCGACTTCCCAACCCAGTGAAGACTGGGAGCTGATCTGCCGCGTTGTTGAGCGTCTGGGTGGACGCCGAGTTTTCTCGGCCGCACCCCAGGCCTCCACCGTGCTCTCGCAGCTCCAAGTGATCCGCGCGCAGATCAAACAGTTCAAGCTTAAGACCGGCTCCCATCCCAACTTTGCCGCGTCGCAATGGGAGCAAATGCTCAAGGGCCGTTACCTGCCCGCCGTCCCCGTGAATCCCTTCTCGCCGCGCGGATACGGCGACAAGATCGAGGTCTTGAA
>JAKEEP010000032.1 GCA_022616475.1 Phycisphaerales bacterium
AAGCTCGCGCCAGCGGAAGCCGGCCTTGCCGGGCTCAGTCCGGAGTTGCGCAACGCGATTCAATACCAGCGCACGCGCGAGATGAGCATCGATGAGCTGCTGCTGGAGAACCGGGTGGTGTTTCTGATTGGCGAGATCAATCATGCCTCGGCGGCGCGGGTCATGATGCAGATGCTCTATCTTGAGGATCAGAAGCGCGGGCAGGACATCAATTTGTACATCAACTCGCCCGGCGGGGCCGTCGATGACACGCTGGCGATTTACGACACCATGCAGTTCATCAGCTCGGACGTCGCCACGTTCTGCATCGGGCGGGCGTATTCAGGCGGCGCGGTGCTGCTGTGCGCCGGCACCTCGGGAAGGCGGCACATCTTGCCCCATGCGAAGGTGATGATCCACCAGCCCTACGGCGGCGTGACCGGCCAGACCACCGACATTCAGATCCAGGCCGAGCAGATCATCAAGGCCAAGCAAACGCTCAACCAGATCATCGCCAAGCACACGGGCAAGCCGATCGAACAGGTGGCGCGCGACGGCGAGCGCGACAAATTCTTCTCGGCTCAGGAGGCGAAGGACTACGGCCTGGTTGATGAGGTCTTCAGCCCGGAAAAGAAGAAGAAGGAGAAGAAGTGAGGCAAAGTCAAAAGTCAACAAGTCAAAAAGTCAGCAGCGCAAGCCCTTGCGCGCTGATGACATCTCCTCGATATGTTGATTTGTTGACTTGTTGACTTGTTGATTTTTTCCCATGTCTACACTCATCCCCATCGTCATCGAAAAGACCGGCCGCGGCGAGCGCGCGTACGACATCTATTCGCGGCTGCTCAACGACCGCATCATCTTCCTGGGCGGGGTGGTGACCGACGACGTCGCCAACGTTGTGGTGGCCCAGCTTCTGTTTCTGGCCAACGATGACGCCAAGAGCGATATCAGCCTGTACATCAACTCGCCCGGCGGAAGCGTCACTGCCGGGTTGGGGGTGATCGACACCATGCAGTTTGTGCCCTGCGATGTCGCGACGTACATTATCGGCCAAGCTGCCTCGATGGGCTCGCTGATCGCCGCCTCCGGCGCCAAGAGCAAGCGCTACTGCCTCCCCAACTCCAAGAATCTTCTGCACCAGCCGCTCTTGGGCGGAGTGCTCGAAGGCCAGGCGAGCGATCTGGAAATCGAAGCCCGTGAAATGCTTCGCTTGCGCGAAGTCATCTTTCGCATCTATGCGGAGCGCACCAGCCAACCCCTGGAAAAGATCGCCGCCGACTGTGAGCGCAATAAGTGGCTCAATGCCGAGGAAATGGTTGCGTACGGCCTGGCGGACAAGATTCTCGAACGCCTGCCGGAGGGCGTGCGACCGAAACCGCCGATCGACCGCGATTGACCGGAATGGGGTAGTCGTAAAGTTCGAGAGTGGCACAGGCGTCCCGCCTGTGCGAATCACGGACTCGCCGCGGCAAAGTCCCACTCATCTTTCAAACCGTAATTGAACCTGGAATGCGCGCCGTTGACCCTCCGTGCGCCAATGTCACTACAATTTCATCGTGCTCTGCGGCAAACCACAACTCATGTTCATCGGTCTCGCACTAGCGGCGCTGACCTCGACGTCCTGCTCCAACACCAAAGAGGTCAGCAAGGCCAACAATGAGCTGCGGATGAAGAACGTTGAGCTTCAATCACAAGTCGACGACCTTTCGCGACGCAACAAGGAGCTACAGATTGAGCTCGAGCGCTCCAGCGCTGTGCCCAGCACGTTGCCCGAGGACATCCGCGCCAATACGCCGCATGTGACGGCCATCAAAATAGACGGAATCAGTCACGTGCGCGATTCTGACAACGACGGCCGGCCCGACCGACTGGTGATCTACTTGCAGCCAACCGATGGGCGCGGGCGGTTCACGCAGCTTGTCGGGAGTGTTTCGGTCAACGCGGCGTTGGTGCCGGCCGACGGCGAAGCGCAGACGGTGGGCCGCGTCACGCTCAACCCAGCTGAGGTTCGAGATGCCTATCGCTCGACGATTACCGGCATCCATTACACGATCGAAGTGCCGATTCAGCTCCCGGATTTGCCGGCGGGTAAGGGGGACCAGAAACTTGTCGCGAGCGTTGCCTACGACGATGGCGCGACAGGACAGCGCCTGACGGCCGAAAGAGCGATCAATCTCAAGTGAAAGCCGCCGGTCTGTGGCGGGTGTGGTCGAGCGCATCGCGCAAGGTTTACCGCCCAGGACTCGTTCCGTTATACTTGGCCTTCATGCGAAAACTGCGCATCGTCATTCTTGTCGCGCTGGGGCTGGCCGGTTGTCAGAAGCCTTTGTTTCCGACCAACACGCCTCGCACGCAATACGAGACCTACGACCGCATGCGCAATCGCTACATGCCGCTGGAGGAGCCGGATGTCTTCGGCAATCCTCAGCCTGCATTGCGAGCACGGCTCTCGCAGCCTCGCTAAAGCAGTCTTGACGCTCAAAGACGCGCTGGCGCGGCCCTGCGGGATGCGCGTTGCAACTTTCAAATGTTTTCCGCGCCCGCTTGCCGATATCTGCAAGCCGTTTATCGCAGCTGAACCGTGCCCGCCAAGCGATCGAAATCCGCCAAGCGCAGCCAAGGCCACCGTCGAACGGTGATGGTTTGGTCGATTTTCGTCGCCGCGATGTCGATGGTCAGCGCGCTGCTGGCGATGCACGACCCGGCGCCGACCTCCGGATTCCTGCTCACGAATGTCGATGTCATCGGCCGCAGACCTACCGGCGATTCCATCCTTCAGATCAGCAAGCCGCTTGATCGACAACGCTGGACCGGCATCGTCATTCACGACTCCGGCGCCCCCGCCGGCGATGCCGATTCCATCCATCGAGAGCACCTGAGTCTCGGCTACAAGGGCCTGGGATATCACTTCCTGATCGGCAACGGCAACGGCCTGGGCGACGGCGTGGTGCACGTCGGCTTCCGGTGGAACGAGCAACTGCCCGGGGCCCACGTCCTGGGTCCACACGCCGCACACCACAACCAACATTCCATCGCCATTTGCCTGATCGGCAACGGCGACCGCCGGCCGTTCACCGACAACCAGCTCACACAGCTTGCCATCCTGGTTGGCCATCTGCAGCAGCAACTGCGCATTCCCGCCAAGAACGTTCGGCTCCACCGCGACCTGAACCCGCAAGCCTCCAGCCCGGGCCGGTTTTTCCCCGTGGCGAATTTCCAGCAGCAACTGCTGGATTGAAACCGCCGCCCGCCCTTCCTGCGAACAGAACTATGGCTGGCCGCATCGCTGAGTGCAAACTTCGGTTGACTTGGCCTGTGTGATCTGCCATTGTGCGTCATGTCCAACTTGCGAGTGCCAACGCTGCGCTCGCTCATCTGCGCCCGGCTAGACTTATCGCCTGTTATTGCTTATCAGCCATGCTGCTCAAAAAGGCCATCGCGGGCTATCGGATCATGCAAAAGATCGGCGCGGGCGCCGCGTCTGAGCTGTTTGCCGTCCAGGATCGCCGCACCAAGCAGGTTTGGACCCTCAAACACGTGCTTCGGAAATCGCCCAAAGACGACCGGTTCCTCGAGCAGGTCCAGCAGGAATACCAAGTCGGGTCGAAGCTCCACCACCCGAATGTGCGGGCGGTTCACCGCCTGATCAAGCACCGCAAGCTTTTTAAGGTCGATGCCATCTCCCTCCTGCTCGAATTGGTAGACGGCACGCCCTTGGATCAGCGCCTGCCGCGCACTGACACCGATGCCGTTCGCATCTTTCTCCAGGTCGCAAGAGGCCTGGCCCACATGCATGGCCGGGGTTACGTTCACGCCGACATCAAACCCAGCAACATTCTCGTCACCGAGGACGATCAGGTGAAGATCATCGACCTCGGACAGGGTTGCCCCATCGGCACCGTGAAGAAGCGCATCCAGGGCACGCCGGGCTACATGGCTCCCGAACAAGCACACCGCCAAACCATCACCGAACGAACCGACATCTATAACTTCGGCGCCATGATGTACTGGGTGCTGGTTCGCGAAGTCGTTCCCACCGCGCTGCCCCCCAAGGACGAGATCAACAGCCTCTATTCGGGCGCGCTGGACGCTGCGATGGTCGACCAGGCCATTCCACCACACGTCAAGAACCCTCGAATTCATCCGCTGTTATCCAAACAAATCATGGATTGCGTGCAGCTCGACCCGGATGATCGTCCGGAGTCAATGGAGTTTGTGGCCAATCGCCTGGAGCTGATTTCCGACCTGCTGCAACACCCAGCCAATGGCGGTTCGCCCAAAACCGCGGCTGACGGCCAAGCATCGCGCTGACGCCATACGAACCGCACACTCCGTTTCCCATTAAGCAATAATGGCCGCCATGGACGCGCCTCTGGTGATCAGCTGTCGGTTCTGCGGGTTGCACCAAACTGTGCCTGAGGTTCCGCGCGGCATGAGCGCGGCGTGCGAGCGCTGCGGAACACCGATACGGCAGCTGCACGGCTCGCGCCGAAACCAGACCACCGCGGCGCTCGCGCTGGCTTCCCTCATTCTGTATCCGGTCGCTGTCACCATGCCGATGATCACCGTTCGACAGCTCGGCCATCAAAACGAATCGAGCATCGTGGAAGGCGTCACGTCGCTGCTTGCCGATCGCCAACTTGGAGTGGGCTTGATCGTTCTGCTGTGCTCGGTCGTCTTTCCGCTGGGCAAGCTCTTTGCACTGCTGGCGCTGACGGTCGGCGGGTTCGGTCTGAGTCATCGCCACAAGGCTCTGACCTACGCGATCGTGCAATGGACCGGGCGCTGGGG
>JAKEEP010000293.1 GCA_022616475.1 Phycisphaerales bacterium
ACTCTCACCTCCAAGACGAGGGCAAGGCGGGATGAAAAAGCTAGTGATCGTTTGCATGGTGCTGGCCACGGCTGTGGCCGGACATGCGATGGCGCAAGACAGCGCGCTTCGCGAAGCTGAGCAGCACTTGGATTTCAGAGAAGTGGTGCAGCACGCCAAGACCAAGGTGTATCCGGCGGTGGTGTACATCCGGTGCATCCGCGAGAGCAACGAAAGCGGCGAGAGAAAGTCGCAACAAGTTTCCGGGAGCGGAGTCATCGTCACGCCGCGCGGGCACGCGCTGACCAACTGGCATGTGGTTGACAAGGCGACGTCCATCCGCTGCCTGCTCTCAGACGGCCGGGCCATGACAGCCACGTCGATGGGCACCGACAAGGATACGGATTTGGCCGTCCTTCAACTCGATCTGAAGCCAAGCGACCCGGATTTGCCGCACGCCGAAATCGGTGATTCGTCGGTTTTGCAAGACGGCGACTTCGTGATGGCGATGGGCGCACCATACGGACTCAATCGCTCGGTTTCGATCGGCATCGTCTCATGCACGCGACGATTCCTCACGGATATCAGCGAATACAGCCTCTGGCTGCAAACCGACGCCGCCATCAATCCGGGCAACTCTGGTGGACCGCTGGTGAACACTGCCGGGCGCATCATCGGCATCAACGCGCGCGGAATGGGCTTTGCCGAGGGCATGGGGTTCGCGATTCCCTCCGAAACCGTCTCGATTCTGGTGCCGCAGATCGTGGAACATGGCCAAGTGAACTGGAGTTGGACTGGCTTGCAGCTTCAACCGCTTCGCGACTTCAACCGCGACATGTACTTCGATGACACTGAAGGCGTGATCGTCGCTGAAACCGACCCTGAGAGTCCGGCGCGCAAGGCCGGCATCCGGACGCGCGATCGAATCGTGCGCGTGAATGGGCAAAGCGTCACCGCCCTGACCGATGAGGACCTTCCAGGCGTTCGACGGCTGCTGGGACTGCTTGCGAAGCATCAGGAAGCGAGTTTTGAAATCGAGCGCAACGACGAAATGGTCTCGGTCAAATTGACGCCACGCGAGAAAGGGAAAGTCGAAGGCGATGAACTGGCGTGTAAGCGCTGGGACTTCACGGTCAAGACCATCAACCAGTTCGACAATCCGGACCTGTTTTTTCACCGCCAGAGCGGCGTGTTCATCTACGGCGTGAAACATCCTGGCAACGCCGGGAACTCAGGTCTGCGCGAACAGGACATTCTGCTGAAGATCGACGGCAAGGAGATTCAAACGCTTGATGACGTCAAATCCATTCACGCCCAGGCCCTCAAGGACATTGAGAAGCGGAACAAGATCGTCTTCCACGTTCTGCGGGGCGGATTGATGCGGCAGGTTGTGCTCGACTACGCTCGCGATCACGAGAAGCGGTAACACGGTTGCCCAGAGCATTTCGACAGAAGTGGAATCTCGCGACGCACGGGCGTTGCGTTCGAAAATCCAGAGGAGCCAACATGCGACTTGTTCCAACGACACTCATCACGTGCACAGCGTTGACGCTCAATACCGTGGCGCAAGAAAAGCCGGCGGCAGAGAAGGCAGCCCCGGCGGACTTGATCGCCATCGCCGAGACGGTTTTGCCCTCGCTGGCGCGTGTCGAGTACACGCTTCAGTATGACAAGAGCCAGGAACCATACGGCGCCGGCTGGAAATCGCGATGCCCAAGTTGCGGACAATACCACGCCTCTGAAACCGATGGTGTGATCGCTGATGAACGGCCGGTGGAGACTGCCGGGTACGTGCTCTCTCCGACTCTGGTGCTCACAAGCGATCCGTTGATGCATGAGCGATTCATCAAGGAAACGATTGTGCGATTCGGAGATTTCGTTTCGCCCGCGAAGCCTTCGGCATACTGCTTGAACGGCAATCTGATGTTCCTTGAACTGGAAATACCGATCGCGCAAGCCAAGCCGTTGAAATTCGATGCGAGCCGAAGCGGGCCGTATTACACCGTCAACTACACCCAAGCCAATGGCACGTGGAGCGTGGGCGTGGGGTCGATGCCCACGACCGTTACCGTCGGTCAGGATGGACGCCGCTACATCGCCGGCGAATCTGGCGCGCTGATTGTCGATGGCCGGGGCGCGGCGATCGGCATCTGCCAGAACGATGAGCTGCCGCTCGACGACTCATGGAAGGGGGCGCCATCGACGTGGCCCCAGATCGATGGCCCAACTCTTGAGCGGATGTTGGGCGATTTCGAAGCCGCATCGAGTCATGCGCTGCCACGCGCTCATCTGTATTTTCGAAGTCCAAAGAGCAATCTATCACCGTATAACTATCGCAGCGATGAAGACTCGTCGACCGAATGGTACGGCACGGGCGCGCTGCTCGATGAATCAACCATCTTGATTCTGGCGAATCTCAAACCAGATGCGACTGCCCGCCTTGAGCGCATTCGCGTGCATGGACCCGAGGGCGAGGCTGTCTCGGCGACGTTCAGCGCCACGCTCAAGGATTATGGCGCGTTTCTCGCGAAGCTTGATCAGCCGCTGTCGCGTCCGGCGAAGCACTCCACGGCCAGCATCACCGACTACCGACATGCGCTGCTTTTGGGCGCTGAAGTTGAAGTTCAGGGTGAATCGCGAGTGGCGTACTACACGCACACGCGAATTCCGGGGTTTGAAGTGGGATGGCGCCGGCAAATCTATCCGATCGCGACGGTCGAAAACCAGTTCCTGTTCGATCGCGAAGGCGCCCTGGTAGCGATCCCCATGATGCGGCGAACGAAAGTCACCGTTGAACGCGAGTGGCACAACGATTCCGCTGAGCTCATTCCCGCCAATCACATTCGCGACCTGATGGCGAAGCTCCCCGACCACATCGATGCGACCAATGTTCCGTTGAGCGAGGAGGAGGAGAATCGTCTGGCGTGGATGGGGGTTGAGTTGCAGGACCTGGACGCGGAGCTGGCTCGCGTCAACAACGTGTCAGCGCTCACTCGCGATGGCAACATCGGGGCGCTGGTGACCTGGGTCTACGAAGGCTCGCCGGCAGCGCAAGCCGGCCTTGAAGTTGGCGACATTCTGCTTCGATTGCACGTGGCGGGACATCCCAAGCCGCTGGACGTCGAAACTGGCGAAGAGGATATGTTTGGGGCCGGCGGCTTTCCTTGGGACCGCCTGGATGAAGTTCCGGAGGAGTACTTTGATCGAATCCCCAAGCCCTGGCCGCCGGCGGACAACGATTTGAATCAGAAACTCACGCGCCTGGGCTTTGGCACGGCGTACTCGGCGGAACTTGTGCGCAGCGGCAAGCCGATGAGCCTCAACTTCACGGTTGTGCAGAGCCCGGCCTATTACGACTCGGCCCCGAAACACAAGAGCGAGGAACTCGGCCTCACCGTGCACGACCTGACCTATGAAGTGCGGCGTTATCTGCAGCGCAAGCCCGATGACCCGGGGGTGATCATCGCGCGGATCGAGCGCGGCAGCCGCTCGTCAATTTCCGGGGCCAAGCCGTACGAAGTCATCACGCACATCAACGATCAGCCGCTCATGAATGTGGCCGACTTCGCGCAGGCGATCAAAGCCGGCGGCGAGCTGCGTCTGTCGGTGAAGCGCATGACCCGCGGGCGCATCGTGAAGATCAATGTCGATGGTCCTCCACCTGAGGCGCCCGCGGAGGCAGGGGCGGTTGAAGGTGAGATCGGGGTCGACGATGAACCGACGATCGAGGAAGACACTGAGGATTGATGATCGTCATGGCGAAGTGCATGAAACCGACGACGGCGCGATTCAAGAAACCCGGCGCGAGCCATTGGCTCGCGGCTAGAGGCAATGCGCTAGTGCTGGGAGGTTCGGATGGCGTGGGGATTGTTGGGGTTGGCGTAGGCGTCTTGCATTTGGCGGGGGCGGTCGTTTTGGAAGATGGCGATCTGGTTGCCGCTGGGATCGGTGAAGCGGTAGGCGAGGCCGTTGGGAATTTCGAAGGCGTCGCCATCGGGTTTCCAGCCGCGGGATCGCAGGAGGTCGGCGGTTTTTTCGAGATGCTCGACTGAGTAGACCAAGAGGCAGCTTGGCGCGGGTCGATGGTCGGCGATGAGCAAGAGAGGGCCAGCGCCAATTCGGAACGCGGCGACTTTGGCGCCAAACTTGTGAAACGCCCAAACCAACTCCGCGCCGAGAGTATCTTTGTAGTGGTTGAAATCGCGCTCGAAATCGGCGGTTCCCATGTAGAGGAATTCAAGGGCGCCAAACGGCGTGCGCAT
>JAKEEP010000033.1 GCA_022616475.1 Phycisphaerales bacterium
CGGCGGTTTGCCGGCCGTCGATCAGATGCGAGAGGTTCTGTCGAGCCTCATCGAGCTTTTCAAGCCTGTAGAGCGCCGATCCAAGGCGAAACCTCGCGTTGGCGAGCTGTTCGTGCTTGGGAAAAGCCTTGATAAAGGCGTCATACGCCTGGGCGGCCCTCTCCATTTCATCGCTGAGAAAGGCGTTCTCCGCTGCAAGGAAGTCCACCGAAGGCCGAATGACGTTGGTCGGAAACCTCTTGATCAGTTCGGCGCACGTTTGCTGACTCGCCGCGTACTGCCGCTGGTCGTGCTCGATGATCGCCTGGCCATAGAGGGCGTCGGCCGCGAGCTCATGGCTGGAGTATCTGTTGGTAAAGCTCTGGAGCGCCTTGAGCGCGGACGCGGAGTCGCCGCTGCGCTCGAGCGCCATGGCCAGGTCGTACCACATCTCGGCCATGAGCTTGCTCTCGGGGTGATCCTCGATCGCTCGAGCGAGCCGCTGCGCGGCCTCGTCGGGCTTGCCAAGGCGCAGCTGGCATTTGGAAATCCAATAGGCGGTCTGGTCGCGGGCCGCGTCGTCGAGCTTGTCGGCACGGATGAAGTCGTCGAGCGCGGATTCGTACTGCTTCTGCTCGAACCGCGCGCGGCCGCGCTGAATGAGCGCGGCGCCAGCGAGGCGGTGTTTTGGCGATTCATCGAGCAACCGATCAAGGAGGTCGATGGCTTGATCGAACTGTTCTTGATGCGCGAGCAAACTCGCCAGGCCGAGCCGGGCATCGGCGGCCAGCTCCGTGTCTCCTCGCTCAAGCGTGGTTCGATAGTGTCGGGCCGCTTGATCAAGTTGGCCGATTCGGTGCAGCGACTGAGCCAGATACAACCCCGCGCGACCATTGAACTCGCCGTTGGGATATCGCTTCTGAATCTGCTCGAAAGCCGCAGCGGCCGCGGCGAAATCCTCCAAGGCCAACGTTGAGAGGGCGGCGAAGAACTCGGCCCGCTCGCGCATCAAATGGTCCGGCCATTTGGACGCCAATGCCTGGAACGTTGAGATGGACGATTTGAAATCACCCACCCGGTGATAGGCTTCAGTCAACAGGGCCGAAGCGTCGGCCGCCTGGGGATGCGTGGGATAGGCCGTCAGGAGCTTGGCGAAGGCCTCGGCAGCCGCGGCCGGATTGTTCTCCTGCAAGTGGCTCTGTCCCAGAATGAGCTGAACCTCGGCAGCGAACTCGAAATCGCCCACCGAGGTCAATTGGTCGATCTCGGCAATGGCTTGAGCAAAGGCCCTGGTGCGAAAGAGCGCCACCGCCAGGCCGTAGCGAGCCAGTGGAGCCTTTTCGTGGTTCGCATTGGCCGAAAGGAACTTGCGGTACTCTTCGATGGCCAAGTCGTTGATTCCACGACTCAATAAGCCGTTGGCGTTGTAGTAGGTCTGGAGGGCCGGGTCGGGACTCGAAGGGCTTGTGCCCCAGAGCCGAGCGGGCCAAACGACAATCGAAATGGCCACCAGCGCAATCGCGTATCGCCGCACGCACGACCATCCTTGTTGGCGGTTCTTCTCCATGATCGACCTCGTAACCGATGAGTGTGTGACGCTCAATCGCGCGCGAAGATCGTTCGCGGGCGTGGTGCGCGGGCGGGCGTCATGAATGTCCTTGATCTTTGCCCATCACCATCCATGGTAACGGCGGATGCAACTTGCAACGAGTGGGTCATTCGCCGTCGGCCGATTCCTGGAGAATATCCGGCATTACGGCCTCAATTTCGTCCTGGGATTCCTCCAGGGCTTCTTGCGCCGCGTCTTCCAGCTCCGCCAGCTGGTCACGCATCTCGCTGGCTTGCTCCTCCAGAAGGTCTCCCTCCTCTTGAAGAGCTTGGGCCTCGACGGCGAGTTGATCTGCTTCGGCTCGCAATGCATCGCGCGCCTGATCATCGCTGGCCTCGTCTGCTCGCAATCCAACTTCGGAGGAGTGCTGCTGTAAGGTGGCAGCCTTTCGGTACAGCTCCTGGGCCTTCTGGTTGAGATGACGAAGGTGTTCGGCCGCAGCCTTCTGATGGGCGTTCATGGATTCAGCGATGGCCCTTGCATGGGAAGGCTTCATATGCCGGGCAATCGTCTTGGCGGCCTCGACGTAGCGTCTGGCCGTCGCCTCTAAGTCCGGTGCGCTAAACAGGAGTCCGGACACACCGGGAGGCGCTTCTTGGCCGCTGGGGGCCTCGTCCTCGGCAGCAGTTGATGGATTGATGAGCTCGATGAATGCGCCGAAAATCTCGTGCTGGCGCGGGGTGGCGTGAACCTCGATGCCTTCGGAATCGGGCGCAACGAGGATGGGAACATCGGAGCGCGACATGAATTGGGTGAACGCCTCGCGCTTGCCCTTGGGTAGGCGGTATACGCGGGCCACGGTTTCTCCGTCGTCGGCAGAGACAAAGCCAAAGGTGGTGAGCGGCGCGGAAACAGCCCCAGATCGGGCCGGGGGTGCCGGTGTAGGCGCCGGCAGCAGTCCGGGAGAACGCATACGCAAGCCGGGAAGGGCTGCTCCACCACCTGGCGCTGGCCTTTGGCGATGATCGCCTTGCATGAGAGCCTCGATCTGGTGCGTGAGGCGGTTCAGTTGCTCTTCCAGCCGATTGAGCCGGGCTTCGACGCTGCTCCGTTGCAACAACTCAGCTGCCTGAGCCTCAGCTTGGCGGGAATTGTCGCGACCGAGGCGCGCCAGCTCGGCGGCCAATTGGTCGGCGTGCGGGTCGCGGCCGGACATGTAGGCTTCGAAGGTCGAGACATCGGGAGCAGCGCCTTGCGCCGGCGCGATCACCGTCAGGCGCGACGACTTTGGCTTGGCCTTGGCGGTTGGAGCCGGCGTGCACTCGCCCCCGGAAGAGCCGGACGACTCGGGCGGGCACGCCCAGAGGGGAGTGGAGAGCCAGGCGCCGGCGGCAAGGCAGATCGCCAGGGCGCAGCCCCACATGGAAAGTCTTGGCATTGGTCGGTCGGTCATCACCATGGTCAGTCTCCTTGCAAATCGTTTGGCGTGTGTGGTTGTGGCGCCCAAGCCCACAGCGGGCACGGCGTGTTGCGTTTCGTTGACGTATTGACGGGTGGCCAGCAGCGCTTGCGCGTAGGCGCGGCGGCCCGCCGGCACGAGCGATGTCACCCAGGCATCGCAGCAGAAATCGGCTTCATCGCGAAGGCGGCGGCGAATCCACCACACCAGCGGGTGCCACCAATACAGGCAGCCGACGATCATTTCGGCCCAGCAAACCCAGTGATCGCGACGCTTGAGGTGAGCGAGCTCGTGCGTGAGGACAGCACGACGGCCGACATCATCGAGATTGTTCCAGAGATCGTCGGGCAGAATCAAGCATTTGCGGGGCCCGCACCAGACCAGCGGCGAGATGCGGCGACAGACCATCATGATATGTGGAACAGAATGGAGATCCATGGCCGCGGCCGCCTGGATGGCGAGGCGACGAACCGATGGCGGCGCATCGGTCGCCTCAGCGAAGATGCGTCTGAAGCGAAGGATGCGAACACCGATGATCAGGCCCAGCAGAATGCTGCCGCCGAGCCAGAGGGTTGTGGGAAGCGGCGCAAGTCCGGCAACAGTGTCGCGCAGCGCGACAATTCTCGACAGCCAATCCCGCCATTCCGCCGAGAG
>JAKEEP010000294.1 GCA_022616475.1 Phycisphaerales bacterium
AACGATTTAACGCCTTCCAACGATTCAACGCCACCCAACCTGCCTAATCAAATGGGGTTGAAAACCGTCGGAGGATTCCTCTAAGGTGCGCCCATGAAGTCACTTCTGCCCTTGCTTGTGTGCGCCATTGCGCTGGTCGGCTGTGGCAAGCGCGACCCGGCCACCGGCAGCTCCGGCACAAGCAAGAAAGTAACCATCGCGGTCATCCCCAAGGGCACCACGCACGAGTTCTGGAAATCGATCCACGCCGGCGCGGTCAAGGCGCAGCGCGAATTGCAAGACAAGGGAGCGCCCGTCGAGATCATCTGGCAGGGACCGTTGCGCGAGGATGACCGCAACATGCAGATTCAAACCGTGGAAGGGTTTGCCACCCGGCGCGTCAGCGGCATCGTCCTGGCCCCGCTGGATTCGCAGGCGCTGGTCGGCCCCGTCCACAGCGCTATCGAGGCAGGTGTGCCGGTCGTGGTCATGGATTCCGGGCTAAAAACGGACCGTTACGTGAGTTTCGTCGCAACCGACAATTACAAAGGCGGCGTCCTGGCGGGCGAGCACTTGGCTAGACTGCTTGGCGGCAAAGGCAATGTCATCCTCCTGCGCTACGCGGTCGGTTCCGCCAGCACCGAGGAACGCGAAGCCGGTTTTCTCGATGCGATCAAGAAATTCCCCGAAATAAAAATCATTTCACAGGATCAATACGCCGGCCCGACGCGCGAGACCGGTTACCAGGCATCGCAGAATCTCCTCAACCGCTACGGCAATGAAGTCAACGGCATCTTTTGCCCTTGCGAACCGCCGACCATTGCCATGGCCAAAGCGTTGCGCGACATCGGCAAGGGCGGCGGCAAAGTGAAGATGGTCGGATTTGATTCCGGCACGCAGTCCGTGTTGGACCTCAAGAATGGCGACGTGCAAGGCCTGGTCGTGCAGGACCCGATGCGCATGGGTTACCTCGGGGTGATGACCGTTTATAACCACCTGCAGGGTCAAAACGTGGAGAAACGTATTGACACTGGCGCAAAGCTCGCCACGCCCGAAAACATGGAGCAGCCCGAAATCAAAGAACTGCTTTACCCGCCGCACGACAAGTACCTCAACTAAATTGGATCGCGTGGCGCTGCGCTTGACAATGACCGGCGTGCAGAAGCGATTCGGCGCTACGCAGGCGTTGCGCAATGTCTTCCTCGAAGTCGCCCCGGGCGAAGTCCACGCCTTGATCGGCGAAAACGGCGCCGGCAAGAGCACCCTGATGAAAATCTTGAGCGGCGCGTACAAACCTGACGCCGGCAGCATCGAACTCGACGGCGCGCCTTTCGTTCCCGCAAATCCCCATCACGCCCGGCAGTGCGGGATCGCCATGATCTACCAGGAATTGACCCTCGCGCCGCACCTGAGCGTCGCTGAGAACATCCTCCTTGGTTGCGAACCTTCCCGGCGTGGCTGGTTGAATCGCAAGCGCCGCCGCGAAATGGCGCGCGTGGCGCTCGCGACGCTGGGCCACGAAAACATCTCCTGCGACAAACCCGTTCATCGCCTCTCGATCGCCGAGCAGCAGATCGTCGAGATTGCTCGCGTGCTGATCGGCCAACCCAAAGTGCTGATCATGGACGAGCCCACCAGCAGTCTGGCTCAAACGGATGCGGAACGGCTCTTTGCCATTATCGAACGGCTGAGCAAGCGCGGCGTGAGCGTTGTTTACATCAGTCACTTCCTCGAAGAGTGCAAACGCGTCTGCGCGCGCTACACCGTTCTCCGCGACGGCGAAACGGTTGGCAACGGCGATATGCAAACCGCCGAGATCACGGACATTATCCGATTAATGGTGGGCCGCGAAGTCGATGAGATTTACACACGCGTGCCGCACGAAATTGGCGATCCGGTGCTGGAGCTTCGTCATGTGGCTGGTCGGACCAAACCGCGGGATGTCGATCTCGTGTTGCGGAAAGGCGAAGTGCTGGGCATTGCGGGCTTGATTGGCGCGGGGCGCACCGAGACGCTGCGCGCGCTCTTTGGGCTTGATCCTATCTGTAACGGCACTGTGCTCCTCTTTTCGTGGGACAGAACCCACGGCACGCCCAGTGATCGCCTGCAACAGGGAGTCGGGTTGCTGAGTGAAAACCGCAAAGAGGAAGGGCTCATGCTCGACCGCAGCGTCGCCGATAATCTCACTTCCACGCGCTATGCGCCGTTTTCCCGCTTGGGTTTCGTTAACGGCTTTCGCCAGCGGCGGTGTGTTTCGGACTGGATTCGACGGCTTGACATTCGCACCCGCCGTGCCACGCAGCGCGTTGCTGAATTATCCGGCGGCAACCAACAAAAAGTCGCGCTGGGGCGGCTGCTTCATCACGACGCCGCCGTGCTGCTCCTGGACGAGCCGACGCGCGGAATTGACGTGGGCAGCAAAGCCCAGATCTACAAACTTATTGGCGAGCTTGCCGCCGAGGGAAAAGCGATTGTTTTCGTAAGCTCCTACCTGCCCGAGTTGCTTGGCATCTGCGATCGCATCGCCGTCATGTGCCGCGGCCAAATCACCGCCATCCGCCCGGCTCCCGAATGGACCGAGGACGGGATCATCGCCGCTGCCATTGGCCAGGGCGCGACATCCCCATCATGAACGAGCAACCGCGCACTTCACGCATGCTGGCGTTGCTGAATTGGTTCGGCCCGTTCATTGGTCTGTTCGCTGTCGTCGGGTTGTTCGCGCTCAGCTCGGAACTTCGACCCGTGCTCTTTACAGGGGCAAATCTGAAACTGGTCTTGCTCCAAACCGTGATCGTTGCCGTTGGCGCGTTGGGCATGACCATGATCATCGTCAGCGGCGGCATCGATTTGAGCGTGGGATCGAGCGTGGCGCTGACGAGTGTTCTCGGCGCCGTTCTGCTCGCGAATGGATGGCCGGCTCCGATTGTCATTTTGTTAATAATCCTGCTTGGCGGCGTTATCGGCGCGGTCAACGGCTCGATCATCGCCAGTCTCCGGATGATGCCGTTCATCGTCACTTTGGGGATGATGGGAGTCGCACGTGGCCTCGCCAAATGGCTCGCAGGAAACGTGACCGTCAATGCGCCGGAGAGTCTCGTGGGTGGTCTGATGCGCCGCATTTCTCCGAACACGCTTTTTCCGCTGCCGGCGGGGGTTTGGATCGCGTTTGGGTTGGCGGTGCTGATGGCGATTGTGATGCGACAAACCATTTTTGGCCGCTACATTTTTGCGATCGGATCGAATGAAGCCACCGCTCGCCTATGTGGTATTCGCGTGCAGCGTTACAAAGTGCTCATCTACGCGCTGGCCGGCCTGCTCTTTGGCGTCGCCGGGCTGATGCAACTCTCGCGTCTTAACGTCGGCGATCCGACCGTCGCCATCGGGCTCGAACTCGACATTATCGCCGCGGTCGTGATTGGCGGCGCCAGCCTTAATGGTGGGACGGGCAGCATTCTTGGCTCGATGATCGGCGCCTTGATCATGGCCGTGCTGCGCAATGGCTCCAATCAGATGGGTTGGCCCAACTACATGCAGGAGATCATCATCGGTTCTGTCATCGTGCTCGCGGTTGGTCTGGACCGCTTGCGCCAGACCAGCGACCGCACCTGACGCATGACTCCTTCGACAGCTCCTGTCACCCAGCACGAACCACAGTTGCAGCGTCGTTTCGGTTTGCTGCAAGCCACGGCGCTGAACATGTCCAACATGATCGGGATCGGGCCATTCATCACGATCCCGTTGCTGATGTCCGCGCTGCACGGGCCGCTCTCGATGCTGGGTTGGGGGGTGGCGCTGATCATCGCCATTTTCGACGGCATGGTCTGGAGCGAACTGGGGGCGGCGATGCCGGGATCGGGCGGATCCTACCGTTATCTGCGCGAAGGGTTTGAGCGCATCGGCCTTGGGAAACTGATGGCGTTCCTGTTCATCTGGCAGTTTATCCTGAGCGGGCCATTGGAGATCGCGTCCGGCTTCATCGGCTTCAAGGAATACCTCGGTTACGTCTGGCCGAAAATGACGACGCTCCAGGGCAACTGCGTCATCGTTGCGCTCGGCGTGATGACCATTTTTTTGCTTTATCGCCGCATTGGGTCGATTGGCAAAATTGCGGTCGCTCTTTGGATCGGGACGCTCCTGACCACCGGCGCAGTGATTGTCACCGGTGCGATGCACTTCGATCCCGCGGTGGCCTTTGCCCCAAGCGACAAGACGTGGACCTTCGGCTGGGGCTTTCTATGGGGACTCGGCGCGGCGGCGCGCGTGGGAGTCTATGACTATTTGGGCTACTACGATATTTGCTACATTGGCGATGAGGTGCGCGAGCCCGGGCGCGTCATTCCCAAATCCATTCTCCTGAGTGTCGTTGGCGTCGCGTTGATTTACGTCGCGATCAACCTCTCGATTGTCGGCGTGGTTCCATGGAAGGAATTTGTGCCGGCGGAACAGCACGCGAGTGCGAAATATGTCGTCTCGATCTTCATGGAGCGAATCTACGGCTCCAAAGTGGCAACGGTTTTCACGCTCATGGTGCTGTGGGCGACGGTGGGCTCGATCTTTGCCTTGATGCTGGGATACTCGCGGATCCCCTTCGCCGCGGCGCGGGACGGGCATTTCTTTTCCGTGTTTGGCCGATTGCACCCGACCAAGAACTTCCCGCATATCTCTCTGCTTGTGGTGGGTGGCATCGCGATCATTTGCAGTTTTCTGCCGCTGCTGACAGTCATCGATGCGCTGCTGATTACTCGGATCCTGGTGCAGTTCGTGGGCCAGATCGCCGCGCTGATTCTCCTGCGCAAATATGCTCCGCAAATGACTCGTCCTTATCGCGTCTGGCTGTATCCACTGCCCTGCCTGGTGGCGCTGGTCGGGTGGGTGTTCATTTTTAGCACGGCGAATGTCAAGTTAATATTACTTGGATTAGGGACACTGGCCGCGGGCATCGCATTCTATTTCGTCTGGTCAAAATTGCTGGCGGATGAGGAGCGGGCGCTCACTTTCCCGCGGCAAGGCCCTGAACCGTGACCGGGCATTTGGTTTCAACCATTTTGAGCACCGCAGGCACGTCGGTGATTCGCAGCACGTTCAAATAATCCGGGCCAAGGCGATGCGAGCTTGGCAGATCGCCGAGGGTGATCCCTTCGATCCCATTCTCGAACAGCGCGGCGTAAAGCAGGTTCACCCCATGCGGACCACTGCCTTCGAGCCGAAGCGGAACGGATGGATATTTGGCGCGCAGCGACTGAATCGCCTGGCGGATGTCCCAGACGCGCATGCTGTCGAGTGTCTGCCCGAGCAGCATAAAGCGGCGGCGAATCTGGGCTTGTTTCTTCGCATCACCGGTCCACGAATCCGCGCCGAGTCCACGGGGCGCGAAAAACGCGTAGGCGGAAGTTTTGAGCTTCTCACTCCATTCCGCCGTGGTGAGCGTGTGGGCCTCCGGAAGTTCATCGACAATTACGAGACTCATCTTCGCGGGCCTGGCCTGATGTTTGGCAATGCGGAGTTGGAGTGAGACGTGGGATTGGCTGGTCAGTTCGCAGTTCTCGACTTCGATGTCGTTGACGCGCGTTGCCGTGAGGGTTTCGGCGATGCCGTTTGGCTTTTCGTCGGGCCAGCCGCGGAACGATTTCTCCAGCAACTCGTTGAGAAGGCGGTCCCGCTCGCCCGGCGAGGGGGGTGGGTCCGGTTTGGCGATGGCCACAAATGAATCATGAATGTTGGTGTTGATGGCATCGACGGGCAGTGTGCTGAACACTTTCAATTCCTCGGGTTCAAACTGCTTGACCGCGGCCTGCTCGATCAGAGGGTCGGCGCCTTTGAGAAAGCGATTGAACCAGCGGAATACCGGCACCTGCAGGTCTTGCGTATCCTTGTGCGGTCCCTCCGAGATCAAGAGGCCGAGGTTCGTCTCAGCGTTGTAACTGCGGTAGATGTTTCGGACCAGCGCGTGGACGCGGACGACGCCCTCGAGCGGGAAGATTGAATCGCGATCGGTGTTGGCGATCAGCAACGGCCGCGGCGCGGCCAGCGCCGCGACTTGCGCGTAGTCCCATCCATAGGTGTTGACCGTGAACATGCAGTCGCAGTGGCCTTCTACTGTGCCGTCGATGACGTGATTGTGCAGGTCGGTGATGCCCGCGACGGGCGCGGCTGCCTTAATTCGGTCATCCAGGGCAACGATCCACCAACTGTAGGCGCCGCCGCCGGAGCGTCCGGTCGCGCCAAACCGCGTCTTGTCCACTTCGGACCGCGTCTCAAGGTAGTCGAGGGCACGAATACTGTTCCACGCCTCGACGCCGGCCGGGGTGTAACCGCGCGAGTTCCACCACCACATCCCTTCGCGGTAGGTGCCGTGGTGCAGCCCCTGGATCTCGCCGAGCTGTAATGTATCGAGGACCAGGCAGGCGTAGCCATGGCGCGCAAACCAGATGCCGTGGTGCTGATAGGAGACTTTGTTGCCGTAACTGACGCCATTTTTGATCACCGGCCCGTGGCCGCTGAGGTAGAGGATCGTAGGGAGCGGTCTTGTGATCTCTTTTGGCAGGTAGAGATTCGCCGTGACATACAGGCCGGGCAATGACTGAAAGTGCAGTTTTTCCACGACGATGCCATCCCGCTCGACTTTGCCTGTTACAACCGGCTTGAGATCGCCCCGTTGGGGCAACGGTTCCAGGCCGAGCATCTCGAAAAGCTGTTTGCGAAAGGTGTCGCGCTGCGTCCGCCAGCGCGTTGCATCGGTGAGGACTGTCTCAGCACGTCGCGCCAGCGATTCGGTCTCGGCGCGAAAATAATTGGTGCGGCGTTCGTCGGGTGATGTTGCGGCTAAAGCCGTGTTGATGAGAGCCAGTCCAAGAAGATAGTGCGGTTTCATACAGGCGACGGCCCCAAAATAGAGAGGAAATCGCGTCCGGGCGAGGGAAAAATACGGTGATAAGAGCACATTGATGCAACGGGAGTCGCGCTCGGAGGGAAGGAAGGGAGTCTAGTTA
>JAKEEP010000295.1 GCA_022616475.1 Phycisphaerales bacterium
ATCGCGCGCCCCAGCGCGCCCGCCTTGTTCACGGTCTCCTCATACTCCGCCTCGGGAACCGAATCCGCCACAATCCCCGCTCCGGCCTGCAGGTGTACCGTCCACTCTGGGCCCGCTTGGTCGCGCCCGCTCGCATCCAAAGGCTCGCCTGGTTGGCTCCCCAATGTCTCGCCGGTAGGAATCACCATCGTCCGCAACGCCAATGCGATGTCCATGTCGCCGTTGAAACCCACTGCCCCGATGCCGCCGCCATACGGTCCGCGCCTGGTCGGCTCAAGCTCATCGATGATCTGCATGGCGCGAACCTTCGGCGCTCCGGAAACCGTTCCCGCCGGCAGAGTATGTCGCAGCGCGTCCCAGCAATCCAGCCCTTCTCGCAGGCGGCCTGTCACCGTCGAGCTCAGATGCATCACGTGGCTGTATCGCTCCACATCCATGATTCGCTGCAGTTCAATGGATCCGGTTCGACAAACCCGACCCAGATCGTTTCGTCCAAGATCGACCAGCATCACGTGCTCGGCCCGTTCCTTGGCATCGGCCCGCAATTCCATCTCCAGGCGCTTGTCCTCCTCCACCGTGCTGCCGCGCCGCCGAGTCCCCGCCAGCGGCCGGTTCGTCACCTCTCCATCCTGACAGCGACACAGGATCTCGGGGCTCGATGCAACCAGGATCGACCCCCGCGCTTGCAAATAGATCATGTACGGGCTGGGATTCACAATTCGCAGAGCCCGATAGATCTCAAAGGGATCGATGCGAGTTCGTCGTTCGAATCGCTGACTCATCACCACTTGAAATGCATCACCGGCCGAGATGTATTGCTTGCATCTGCCGACGGCTTCCTGAAACTCCTCACGAGTCAGGTTCGACTTGATGTGAGGCGGTGGCAAATCGCCCACAGCCAGATCGATGCGTCCCACCGGCAGCGGCACATCGCTATGAAGTTCCAGCCGGTCGACGAATTGCTCCAGTTCATCGACTCCCGCCGCATAAGCGCGATCAACCGTTCCGTGTTCCTCCAGCACAACATGAACAATCGCGTACAGGACCTTCTCGACGTGATCGAATGCACCAACCTGCCGGTACAGGCCGAAATGCATCTCCGGCAAGTTACGATCATCGAGCGGCGCCGAACCAAAGGGCAGTTTGTCGGGCTCCAAGTAACGCACCGTGTCGTACCCTGCGTAACCGACCCAGCCTCCGGTGAATCGCCGCATCGATCCAGTCGCCCGCTCCGGCGCCACCCGCCACTGCGCGGTCAGCTTCCGAACTGCGTCGAATGGATTCTCCTCATGCGCCCTGGTTGTAGTTCGGCCTCTCGAATCGATCACCCTGACCTGGTCTCCTTGCGCAACCACCTCCAGCGAAGGCTGCGCGCCGATGTACGAGTGGCGGCCCACCGCTGCGCCGCTTTCGACCGATTCGAACAAAAAACTCGGCGCGGTACGCTCGTCAGCTGCAACCAATCGTCGATAGCCCAATACGGGAGTGAGCTGATCGCTCATCAGCCGCCGTGTCAACGCGATCACGTTGGCCTTGCCGGCCAGCTTGCGAAAAGTGCCAAGATCGATGAAGGGCGCTGACATGGCGGTACACGTGCGTGGAGAGAGTTTGAGGCAAGCCCTTTGCGGCTTACAATTCTAATTGTCGGATCACCATGACCAGCCCATCAACTTCCCCGACCTTATCGGCCAAATATAACGGCGCCGCCAACGGGCATGGGCCGGTCGCCGAGCTGCGCCGCATCTCCAAGACCTACTTCAAGCCTGATGGCTCGGTTCTGGTCGAGGCCCTCCGCGGAATTGATCTATGCATTCAGCCGGGCCAGTACATCGCGATCATGGGCGCTTCCGGCTCGGGAAAGTCAACGCTCATGAATATTCTCGGCTGCCTGGACCGGCCCACCAGCGGAGCCTATCTGTTGGACAACGGCAACGTCGCGCAGATGGATGACGATTCGCTCAGCCGTGTGCGCGGGCGAAAAATCGGGTTCGTCTTCCAGGCATTCAACCTCATCAGCGAACTCAATATCGTTGAAAACGTCGAGGTGCCCCTTTTCTATCAGGGCATTCCCAAGGCCGTGCGGCGCGAGCGAGCCATCGAGAAACTCCAGGCCGTCGGCCTGGGCGACCGCCTGACCCACCGGCCGCGCGAGCTTTCCGGGGGCCAGCAGCAGCGCGTCGCCATCGCTCGAGCTCTGGTCACCGATCCATCGATCATCATGGCCGATGAGCCAACCGGCAATCTGGATTCCAAAACCGGTCAGACCATCCTTCAGCTGATTTCTCTCCTCCATCAAGCCGGCATGACCATCATTGTTGTGACCCACGATCAGCGCATCGCCGATCGATGTCAGCGCATCATTCGCCTCCGCGACGGCGAGCTTGAATCCGATTCGCTCCAATCTCAAGACAACCACTCCGGATATGCTCCCGGTGACGAAAGCTGATTGGAGTCGTTTCTTCGTTGCGCATCCTGGGAATTGATCCTGGCCTCAAGTTCACGGGGTACGGTTGCGTTGAGCTTGGGCCGCGACACGAACCGGTTGTCGTTGAGGCTGGGGTGTTGCGGCTCAAGACTCGCGCTCCGCTGCCGTACCGCCTGGCAGAATTGCACAACGACCTGGCTGACTTGTTTGACGAGATCAAGCCTCAGATTGTCGTGGTTGAAAAGCTCTTCTCGCACATCAGGCACGTGCGCACCGGCATTCTGATGGCCCATGCTCGCGGTGTGGTACTGCTGGCCGCGCAGCTTCGAGGGCTCAAGATCGATGAACTGTCGGCCACCCAGGTCAAGCGCGCCGTCACTGGCAACGGGCACGCCAGCAAGCACCAGGTGCAACGCGCCATCATGACCCAGTGCGGGCTGCGCGAGCCGCCCGATCCTCCTGACGTCGCCGACGCGATCGCCATCGCGCTCTGCGCCGCGCGCCGCCTCGCCCCTGAGTAACTGCGCCAGCCCCCGATCTTTCTCAGGCCCTGGCGTACTCGGTCTTGGCCTGCGGGCCCAGTACGAATTCGCCTCCGGCAATCCGGCGGATGGCGCAAACCAAGTCGGCTCCGTCATCGAATTTCGACAAGTAGCCCCACGCGCCGGCTTCGATCGCGCGGTCGATCAAATGGCTGTCGGCGTGACCGCTGAGCATGATCACCTTGACGTCAGGACAGGCAGTGATGAGTTCTTCAATGGCCGTGAACGGGCTCTTGCCCGGCATGCACAGATCCAGCAGCACAACGTCCGGGCGGTCTTGCAGCACCCGCGCCACCAGGTCGTCAGCCTCGTGCGCCTGACCAAGCCACTGGAATCCCCCTGCATGCTTCAGAGTGATCTTGATGAGTTGTCCGACCAGGTCGTCATCGTCCACGCACAGCACCCTGATTTCCGGGCGCTCACCAGATTCCGGCGAATCGACTGTTGGATCGACTTTCATGTTCGAGCCTCTCAATCAACGTTTCCGAAAGGGCGTCTATCTACGAACATACTCCACCAAGTCAATTCGATAATGCATCAACCGGCGCCTCGCCGCCGCTTGTGGGCTTGCCGACTAAGGACTTTGCACGTGTGAATCGATTGCCGGGGCCAGAACGCGGTCTTTTCCCCCCAAAATTCATTCCCGCGACTGATTCTTCTGATAGCGCTTCAGAATCAACGTCGCATCCGATCCAACGGGCGGAACATTCGCCGAATCCACTTCCCACACCGGGGCCTGAACATCAGCCTGATCCGACAAGACTCGCGAAAAACCGATTATCTCATCGCCAAAAGTGACGAGTCCGATGATCGATCCCGTGAAATCCGCAACGTAGTGCTCGCCCGGCCCCATCGAAGCGGTATTCGGCGCGATGATCGATCCTCCAAAAACCCAGGGCTCATCGGGAAAGGGCTGCCCGCCTCCCGATCCATCGCGAATCCATCGTCGAATCGAATGCTCGGCCGTGTGTGCATCGCGCTGACGGTATCGAACGAGCACCTCCAGCAGCTCGCCCTTCGGGTCGATCGTGCCGATCGTGTTGTTTTCGTACGTCCACTTCCCCGGCGCGCCCGGCTCGAATCCAGCCCACAACAGCGCGGCGTGAATCTGGCTCGGCTTGGCCGATATCACGACCAGCGACTCATGCTCGCGCGTCTTGGGCCCGCACGCGATTTGTTCCAGCCAGCCTTCATCAAGGCATGTCTTTGCCGCAATCTCCACTCGAGACGCGTCGCCTTGCAGATGAACAGTCACGCCCTCGAACGGTTGAACAACGCGCGGGACTTCATCGAGTTGTCCCGTCGAGGAGCGTGCACCCGAACCTGAGGCGCTCACGGTTGAGTTCGCTTGTCGCGCGCACCCACTCAGCACCACGCTAACCACCGCCACCAGGAACAGCGCGCCAAAGTGCATGGTCATTGTTACCGCGGTTACGGCGACGCGACCACACGCGTTCCATCCGCAAAACGAAAAAAGGCCCGGTAGGAGCAAGCTCCGTACCGAGCCCTTCCGGGGGCATGTGAAGTGGTCACGATTGCTCAATGACCGGCTGGATCATACCATCGGCATATCGGCTTGCAAGGCCTTGAGGCAGGTGTTTTTTGAAGATTTTTGCAACCGCAGCATCGGGCCCAACTCCCATGCCTTCCACTTCAAAAATGCCCGATAATCCAACGATCCAGCTTCGGCGAACGGTTCGCTTCAGCGTTGCTCTGGCTGACGCGCGCCGGGCCGACGACACGGCGCGACACAACAGCTTCGCCGGTTGGCCCAGCATGTTCGGTATCGGTGCGTATTACGAGATCGAGGTCGTGTGCCGTGGCGAGCCTGATGCCTCCACCGGCTACCTCTTGAACATCTCCCAGATTGACCAGGCTGTGCGAATATCCTGCCTCCCGGTGATCGAACAAGCCGTGCGTCACCGACCGCACGCTCACCCAGGCTCGGTTCTCGCCTCCCTGCTGCCGCCCCTCCAACAGGCCCTGGGGACACACGTGGATTCAATTCTGTGGCGATTGACTCCGTATTATTCGGTCGCCATGACTTCGAGTGACGCCGATCGTGTTTCGATCAGCCAGCATTTTGAGTTCTCAGCCTCGCATCGCCTCCATGTCGACTCGCTGAGCGAGCGACGGAACATTGAGATATTTGGCAAATGCAACAACCCCAATAGCCATGGCCACAACTATCGCCTCCAGCCGGTTGTTTCAGTCGCCCTGAATTCAGTGCAAGGGCAGCCGGGCCTTACGCTTTCCCAGATCGAGCGAATCGTTGACCAAACCGTCATCAAGCGCTTTGACCACAAGCATCTCAATCTCGATACCGCCGAATTCGCCCAGCTCAATCCTTCGGTCGAAAACATCACCAGGGTCTGCTACACCCTCCTGGCCGGACCGATTGCCGCCGTGGGGGGCCGCCTGGAGCGTGTGACCGTCTGGGAAACCGAAAAAACCAGTTGCACGTTTCCGGCGTAATCCACAAGCGGTCCGCTGGCTCCCTAGTCGCCAGTTCCCCCGAGGCGCCCGGCGCGCGTTCCAGCCGCTACACTTGCTCCTTTCGCATCTGATTCTTCGAGGAACTATCGCAATGAACATCGTCCGCTGTGTCGCCCTCGCATCCTTCCTTGTGTGGCCGGTGTCGCACTCGTTGGCCCAAACCCCCGACAACTCCTCCGATCAGGCGCCGGCTGATGAGCAGCCCAAGTCTCCGGCCGACCTCGCCTTTGAGCCGATCGCGCGCGACTTCAATATCCTCTTCGAATCGCTCCGGAACAAGGGTGGCATCGCCCCGGAAGATCATTCGATTCTCAACGCGATTCGCCAGCGCGTCGCCGAGTTCCACAAGCAATTCCCGAACGACTTGCGCGGGCCAGCGGTTGAGCTGACACTGGCGACCTGGCTCAAGGAAAACGACCTGGCCGAGAAGCTCTACGCCGACATCATGAAGACGGCGCCCGACAAGATCGAGCCGCGCCTGGCGTGGGCCAATCGCCTCAAAGCGCAGAATCGATATGCCCAAGCCATCGATGTGCTTCGCGGCGCCCCCATCGACCCCGCCAAGAATCCCGAGGCGTTCGTAACTCTTTCTGAGTGTCTCTTCGCCCAGGAGCGATTCCAGGAGGCCGTCGAAGCGCTGGACTCAATTCCAACCGAAGTCCTCGACAAGCAGCTGCAGATCAAGTTTCCGGTCGACCAGGCAAAAAAGTCCCGCAAGGAGTATGTCGATCTCTGGGCCGCCGAGCAAAGCCTTCGCCAGCAGGAAGATCAGGCCGGCGACCTCCCACGCGCTCTCCTGGTCACGCAGCGCGGACCAATCACACTCGAGCTCTTCGAGAACCAGGCCCCCAACACCGTTGCCAACTTTGTCAGTCTCGTCGAGCAAGGTTTCTACAACGGCACCAAGTTCCATCGCGTGATGCCAAACTTCATGGCTCAGGGCGGCGACCCCAACACCAAGGAAGGCGCGACCGGCGTTCCCGGCCAAGGAAATCCCGGCTACTTCATCGCCGATGAAGTCGGCCGCGAAGACCACCGCAAGCACTTCACCGGCAGCCTCGCGATGGCCAAGACCGAAGCCCCAAATACGGCCGGCTGTCAGTTCTACATCACCCACGCCCCCACACCACCCCTCAACGGCAAGTACACAGTCTTCGGTCGCGTCATCGACGGCCTCGATGTCGCCCGTGCAATCAAGCAGGACGACGTGATCGAATCGATCGCCATCCTCCGAAAGCGCGATCACGAGTACAAGCCCCAGACCCTTCCCACCAGCGCTACCTTCACTCCGCCGACCAGACCAAACGCCCCAACAACTCAGCCCACAACCATTCCTGCGACCATTCAGCCTCCTCCGACAACTCAGCCCACCACAGCACCAGCCCCAGAGTGATCGCAAGCACAGAAGCCCACGTTCATCGAACGTGGGCGTCGTGTGAGCGTCACACCTGCGCGCTGCCGATCTTCTGCCCCAAAAACTCCCCAACCCGATCAATCCCAATCCGCTCCTGCTGCAGCGTGTCGCGATACCGCACCGTCACCGTGTTGTCCTTCAACGTCTGCCCATCGATCGTCAAGCAGTAGGGGGTTCCCGCCTCATCCATCCGCGCATACCGCTTGCCGATCGACTGCTTCGGATCGTAATCCACCACCCATTTCTTCCGCAGCTCGCGATACAACTTCTCCGCCACTTCCGGCATCCCCTCCTTGTTCACCAGCGGAAACACCGCCGCCTTCACCGGCGCCATCCGCGGATGAAACTTCATGTACACCCCGCTCGGCCGCGATGGATCAGGCGTATACGCCTCGCAAATCAACGCCAGCGTCCCGCGATCCGCCCCCGCGCTCGGCTCGATCACGTGCGGAAAGTACTTCTCGTTCCGCTCCTGATCGAAGTACTTCATCTTGTCGCGCAACCCCGAGTGCTCGGCATGCTGCCGCAGATCGTAATCGCTGCGGTGCGCGACTCCTTCCAGTTCGCCAAATCCGGGGGCGGTGAACGGGAACCGATACTCGATGTCGGAAGTCCCAGCCCCTTCCTTCGCATAATGCGCGAGCTCATCCTTCTCATGCTCACGCAACTGCAGATTCGCGCTGGTCAATCCCACCGACTGCCACCACGCAAAACGGTTGTCGCGCCAAAACGCGTACCACTCCTTCGCGGTCGATGGATGAATGAAAAATTCAATCTCCATCTGCTCAAACTCGCGCGACCGGAACGTGAAGTTCCGCGGCGTGACCTCATTCCGAAACGCCTTCCCCTGCTGCGCAATCCCAAACGGCACCCCCACCCGCGTCGTGTTCACCACGTTCAGAAAATTCACAAAAATCCCCTGCGCGGTCTCCGGCCGCAGATAGACCTTGTTATCGTCCGATTGGATGGGACCAGAATGGCTCTCGAACATCAAGTTAAAAGGTCGCGGGGGAGTAAGAGTGCGATGCTGGCAGTTGGGACACGGAAACCGCTGCATATCCGTTGGAATCTCGGCAAATTCTTCAAGCACCGAGAACGCAATTGGGTTCGGATTTGCGTCGTGCCGTATTTTGAACCGCTTTGCAATCCCGATTGCTAGTTCTTCCGCTTTAGCTTTGGAATCGGCTTCAACGCCTACGTCCACGTGCTTTCCGCTCGGATCAAGGCCAAGATCTACCATGAAGACTTTGTCTGCTCGAAAGAGTCTCTTGCACCCCTCCGTTTTGCATCCGACCATCGGATCATTGAACCCCGCCACATGTCCGCTCGCCTCCCACACCTTCGGGTGCATGATGATCGTCGAATCGAGCCCCACCATCTCGATCGTCTTCCCATCCGGCCCGACCATCTCGCGCAGCACCACATCCTCCCACCACGCGTTCTTCAGATTGCGCTTGAGCTCTGTCCCAAGCGGCCCGTAATCCCAGAACCCATTGATCCCGCCGTAAATCTCGCTCGACTGAAAAATGAACCCGCGCCGCCGGCACAGGGCGACAATCTCATCCATGCTCTTGCCGCTCGGCTTCGACACAATTGCTCCTGAAAAAAGCCTGTCCCACGACCCGGTAGTTCGCCCTACTCCGCAGTCGCAAGGTCGATGGTACGGCCGCTCGCCTCATAGCTCAACCGCTCCCTCAGGTCAGGCCGTCTTCCAATGGCCGCCTCCACCCCTGC
>JAKEEP010000034.1 GCA_022616475.1 Phycisphaerales bacterium
ACCACCATGTCTTCGTACGCGCCCATGAAGTCGGGCACGTAGCCGATGATTGGGCGAATCTGCGGGTTCTGGTATCCGATCACCTTGCCGTCGATCCGCGCTTCCCCCCACGTGGGCTTGAGCAGCGTCGCGAGAATCTTGATGGTTGTGGTTTTTCCGGCCCCGTTGGGCCCGATGAAGCCAAAGCAGGCGCCGGGTTCGATCGTCAAGTTCAGATTGTTCAGCGCGACCAACTCACCATATTTCTTCGTGAGGTTGATCGTTTCAATCATTGGCATGGCGGATAACTATACGAAAAACCCTTCCCGCAGGTGCGTCGACCTTTCCGAGTTGTCTCCTGGGGCGAAGAACGTTTTTAGCCCTCTCCTCTTGCAGAGGGTTGGGTGAGGTCGTTTGCAGTGAGTGTACGGTTCACGGCCCCTGCGATTTCATCTCAACGGGCAAAACGTGGAATCACTGCCCTTCGGTCTCTTTGTCCTCCTCCTCAAACACCTCGCTGAACGCGATCTTCTCGTCAAGCGGCAACGGATAGATCCATCGAACCACGGTCAGACTCCCGTCGGCAGTCGCTGGGGGCTCATCGTCTCCATCGACGCGCAAGGGCACCGGGCAATCTGAGTTCTCCAAATACCCGATGATGATCACACACGGCCGGGTGAACCATGCCGACAGATCGAGGTCACGCCCCAAATGGCGTTGGAACACGACCTTTGCTTCCGAGAAGTTGCTTGTATCGGGGTGTTTGAGATACTTCGGCGGGTCGATGTGCCCGAACATCGCCAGCATCTCGAAGTACTTCCGGCGATCACTCTCGCTCACCGCGTTGGCGCCGGCGCCGATCTGAGGATCCCTATTCTCAAAAGGCTGGATATACATCTTGGTGACGTTTTCGCTGAGTCGTGCTCTTTCTTTCTCCTTCGCCGTCACCGTCGCCAAATCGAGTTTCGTGCCGCTATTCTGCGGTACTGTGAGCGCCCACATGTCACCGTTATTCAACCACTTTCCCTGATTCAGAACCGGCACCCAGCCCTGTTCCCTACCCTCATCCAACGCATACGACCGGCGCGTCAGCCGGTTGTTCTTGACCCAGATAACCTTTACATCGCTCAGCATCCCGGGAAGCTCATTGACCAACGTTCCACGAAGCCTGTCCACTCCGGCACCGTCAACTTCAACCCGCAAGGGGTCGGCTGGATCGACCCGCAGCATCCCTCCCCATTTCGGATCCAGACCGCCCATCCAGTCGGCGCGCAGCTGCGTCGAAGTTGATCGCGCCGGAAGCTCGAACGAATGCGGGCTCCTGGCGATGTCCACCACATACCGGTCGGCATTTGGGAAATGCGTCACTGCCTCTCCAGGCGGCGTCCACGAAGTCAAGACATCGCGCTGCCCCTCATCCGAGGCGATCGCCACACGCGTGCTTCCATAATCCGGCAGGTAAATCGAAAAATAACTGATCGCACGTTGATACTGCGGCTCGCTAGCCCGTGGGTCATGCGCCGGTCTGGCCACATGATCCAGAAACGTCACGTGCTTCACTTCCATTGGCTTGGGAAGCAGCGACACGCTCCCCCACGCGATCGCCGTGAACAGCGCCGCGCACCCCGCGAACGCAACCCACGCATGCTTGGCCCAGCCATAGTGCTTCAGCAGGGCAAATCCACCCGGCCCTGCCGCCACCCAGTAGGCTGCAAAGAGCACGAGAGCGAGCAGCAAGCCGCGGCCGGCGCGCTTCTCCATGTTGATGCGACCGGTGATCAGCGGCCCGGAACCCAGGGAGTTTTCGCGGATGCCGAAGCTCGACTCAAGCCGCTTGGACTTCTCGATCTCGTTGAGTTCGGAGGCGGTGGGCGCGTCAGCGCGTTTTCCGAGCACGCGGCTCCAGAACGCGTCGGCCTGAGGGAGCCCAAGCCCATCAAGACGTCCATCGGCAAGATCGATTCCGATCACGGTGATGCGCCCGAAGCCGTAAAGCCGCTGAATGGCGATCACGCGGCCATCGGGGAGGGCGATGAGCGGTTCAAAATGATTGTCGATGACGTTGAAACCGCCCTTGAGGTCTTTGAAGACGCGAATGCTGAACTCGGGCTCTTTGCCGGTGCGAATCAGGCTTTCGACGCCGCGATACTTGCTGAGTGTTTGAATGAGCGCCGAGAGCGGCGTTGCATCATCCTTGCGAGGCACAACGCCCTGACTGCGGCAAGGCAGAAGGTCGTCAATCTGTGTTTGGCCGTAGGCGCCTAACCCCCAGACGTTGCCGGCGCTGGGGAGGCTGATGATCAGGTGCCCGCCACGCTGCACGTATTCGCGCAAGGCCTTGGCCTGGTCGAGGCCAAGGTCCTGCGGGGGAGTGCGGTCGCCGGCCCAGGCGATCGCCTCAAAGTGGCGCAGGCCGAACCAGCGGTCGGGCAGTTCGTCGGGACGAATGCCCGAGACGACCCGCGTGTTCTCGTGCGCCGACGCCGGCCGGTTCACCGGGTTCATGGGGTTGCTGTATCCGGTCAGGTGCATCTGCTTGTCGCCGACAACGCCGATCATGCTCATGGCAAGATCAACCGTCAGAGCGCCCGAATCCATGGGGCTGATGCGAGCGCCGCCGAGTTCGCTGCCGCGAACGCCATCGCGCTCCTCGAACACGCGCACCGTCCAAATCGTGGATAGATCGGTGTTCGGCGGCAGCTCGGCGTAGAGCCAGGTCAACGCAGTTTGTGAGGCCGAGAGCGTCAGCGATCGTCCGATCTCCGCGATGTCGCCGTCGGCGTTGGGCACTTCCCATTGCACCCAGATCGGAGTCGGCTCGGCCAGATTGCTCGTGAGCTTTAGCCGAACCGCCGTGATATCGCCCGGTCGAAACGAGTTGCGCACGCCGAATTGGTCAACCGCCACCGTAACGCCGCTCTGTCCCATCGCCGAGCACGCAATGGCGAGCGCGCCGCCGGCACCAATCAGGTTGCACGACAATCTTCGCACGGCAAAGTTTAGCACCCACTCCTCGCTTGCGGTTTGGGGCGATTCTCGATCTCGCTCTTGCCCCACCGCCTGCGGCTTCGCGCGCCCTGCCGCGTCATCCCTCCACCTCCGCAAACGCGCTCAAAATCGCCGCGTGCGACTTCATCCCCATCTCGTAGCACTTGAGCTCGAACTTCTCATTCGGCGAGTGCACCCGGTCATCCTCCAGCCCAAAACCCACCAGCAGTGAATCGAACCCCAGAATCTTCTGCACCGATCCAACCAGCGGAATCGACCCGCCGCAGCCGATCAGCACCGGCGGCTTGGAAAACGTCTGTTTCAAACCCTTCATCGCCGCCTCCAGATACGGCGACTCCGTCGGCACCCGAATTGCCGGATTGATCCCATGCGGATGAATCTCCCAACGGCAGTCGGGCGGGGTCCGATCCTTCAAGAACTTCACCAACCCGTCGTATACCTTCTGCGGATCCTGGCTCGGCACCAATCGGCAACTGATCTTCGCCGTCGCATGCGCGGCAATGACCGTCTTGGCTCCCTTGCCCGTGTACCCGCCGTAAATGCCGTTGGCATCGCACGTCGGCCGGCTCCACATCCGCTCCATCGTGCTGCGGCCCTTCTCCCCAGCTCCACTCTTCACACCCGCCCCGCCCAAGAACTCCTTCTCCTTGAATCCAAGTCCCTTCCACATCTTCTTCTCTTCATCGCTCAGCTCTTCGACGTCGTCGTAGAACCCCGGAATCTGCACCACGCGATCTTTGTCGTGCAGCTCGCCGACGATCTTGCATAGGGCGTTGATCGGATTGACCAGCGTTCCGCCGTACATCCCAGAATGCAGATCGTGGCTCGGCCCGTGCAGCGTCGCTTCGATGTAGACCAGGCCGCGCAGCATGTAGGTGATCGCCGGGGTCTGGATGTTCCACATCCCCGTGTCCGAGACCACGCACACATCAGCACTAAGCTCCTTCTTGTTCGCTTTCAAGAAAGGATCGAGGCTCGGGCTGCCCGATTCCTCCTCGCCTTCCAGGAGCACGGTGACGCGCACCGGAAGTGTTCCATGGACTTTCATCCATGCTCGGAAGGCCTCGATCATCGTCATCATCTGACCCTTGTCATCCACCGCCCCGCGCGCCACCACTCGCTTGCCCTGCGGCCCATCCACGATCGTCGGCTCAAACGGCGGATGCTCCCACAACTCCAGCGGGTCAGGCGGTTGAACGTCGTAGTGACCGTAATAGAGGATGTGCGGTGAGCCGTTGGTGCGGCTGCTGGTGGAACGGGCGTTCCGCCCGTTCTCGCCTTCAGGATTAAAGTGCGCCACCACCATCGGATGCCCCGGCGTGTCGCGGAGCGTCGAATCAAACCCGATCCGTTTCAGCTCATCCGCGCACCACTTCCCCGCCTGTCGCGTCTGCGCTTTGTAAGCGGGGTCGGTGCTGATGCTTGGAATCCGCAACAGATCGCATAAACGCTGCACCGCCCCATCAAAATCCTTCTCCAACTGTTTGACAACCGGCGCAACCGGCAATTGTGTGGCAGGCATGGGCATGCTCCAAGGAATTGAGCATCATCCTAGCCGATGATGGGACTTCGCAAATCGACTTAGACGGCCGACAGCGCCGCATTCGACAGGCACAGGATCGCGAAGATCAAGATCATCGATCCGAACAGGAACGCCAGCCACCGATGAATCAGCGCTTCGCGCAGATCGTTCGATTGTCGCTCTCGATTGGGCCCAAACGCTGGCGAAGCTTCGCGAGCGGCGTCTTCGCCGATCAGGCCTTCCATCTCCGCGTAGCTCCGCGCCGGCCTTTGGCGCAAGTCGCACCCACACCGCGCACAGCACTCGGCCAGTCCGCCACGAAGGAGCGCACCATCGTACCCGCAACCCACGCATCGCCGGCACAGTAGCCGTTGATCAAGGTTGGTCACACTGCCGAGCATGTCAAATTCTAGAGTACCACCAACCCCCACAAGTTCCCAACACAAAGTTGACGCAAAAGTACGTCCAAACTCCGATCCCCTCGCCTTGGCTGCGACTGACCTCCGCCCTCAATTCAACCCAAAGCACGTTTGGTAGTTCGCGCCTTCGGTAGCGCACGTGATCGTGCCGCTTTCGACGGTAACCACAATCGGCGAAGTGATGATCCAGTTGCATCCCAGCGGCAGTTCCAGGTACTCCACCGGAGCCTCAGGCATCTCCCAAGGATTCTCGCCTCGTAGTTCTGTTGGGCTCGCTGGGATCTCGACGGCGGCGACTGGGCCGTCCAGCGGAATGATCAAATACAGCTCGAACATCTCCTGGCAATGCTCGCACGTGCGGCTGTAGAACACCACATACCGTTTCGCGGCGTCCATATCCTTCGGCCATCTCGGCATCAGCTGAAACAAATCGATATCTCGCCAGCTCCGGCCCACCCAGCTCTGCACATCCAGCTTGGACCCAAATGAGTTTGGAATCGGCAGCGGCTGGGGATTGATTGTCGGGTCGTTTGAATTGCGGTTGATTGGAGTCTGTTCCTTCGCCGCCTTCTGAGGCACGGCAAACGCTACCCCCAACCCAACGATCGCCAATGCAAATGCGCACAGCGCCGGTTTGGTCCACGGACCCCTTGGTGGGCCAAGGGTTTCGGGTTCCATGGCTGCCGCAGTCGCCGGTGCCCTCCTCGGTCGAGCGATGAGCACGCTCAGCAGGAGAGCGCCATCGACGATCAGCATCTGCCAGGGCTTGATCGGCAAGGCGCCGAAACACCCGCACTTGGTCGCATCCCTGACCATTTCCCAAACCAGAATCCCGCAAAAACAACTCAACATGAATATGGCCATCGGTCGCGCCAGCCGAGGCACAAACACCATCACGCCCACCGCGAAAAGCTCCAGCCCGATCAGCGTGCGCAGCAACAGCTCCAGATCCAGGCCCACGGCCTTGGCGACGGCCAGGATTCCGCTGGGCAAGTTAACCGGCGTTCGCTCGTACAGTTTGAACGCTGCCCCCGCCAGCACCCACAGCGGCACCACAACTCGCGTCAATGCAAATCCCACTTGATTCTCCACTGGTCCTGTTGATCTGAGCATGGAAGAAGGTCTCGAAGTTCACGTCGCTGGAAAAGACTCAATCTTTGGTGTTGTAACTCGGTTGCGTTCCCGACTTCAACGTGCAAGAGGCCCAAAACTTGCTCGCCGTGGGTCCACACCAAGCTCTTGGTCGAACATGGGCGCCAACGCGTGGTGTTTTCGTTCGATTCCCTAGATACGAACGAGCCGCCCAAGTCAAAAATCTCGCACGCTCAGGCAGCAGGTTACCTGTTCAGCCTGAGCATAGGAGCAAAGGCTGATCAAAAAAAGAGAGTGCATCGGACGGGCTGGACTCGTCCCCCATCATCCGCCGGGCGAACGACGGCGCTGCGGCAAAGCGCGCAAGAACGAAAGACTGGCAATGGAAATGAACCCGCATCAGAATATCTTCGCTCCTATTCCGGCAGCGTCGCACTCCGCTATCACACGGGTCCGCTCTCCGCTGGCTGGCAATTTGACCAATGTCGATCAAAACCAAGACAACTCGAATCACCGCCGTTCCAATCGCAGCTCAGTCCAATGTGCAAGTGCCAGATGCATCGGTCAAGGTGCAGGCTCCCCAGATCTATCACGGCGACGACTGGATTCACGCTCACCAACGCGCCGTCGCCGAGCAGCAGCCGATCTTTGTCCCGGTCACTCCATACGCCGACGATCGCGGCTGGTCGCTCATGAATCTGCTTTCGGGCGCGATGAGTCAACAGGGTCAAATCAACTTCTCGATGCAATATCCCGGTGTCGTCAAAGCCTGGCATCGGCACCAACACCAATCCGATTTCTGGATGTGCGTCGTCGGCCACGTCAAGGCTGGAGTCTACCGCCAAGCCGACGGCGCGGCATGGATGTTGGTGACCGGCGAGAAGCGGCCGGGCGTTCTCATTATTCCTCCCCCTCTCTGGCATGGAGCCGCCTGTGTGGGTCCGACGCCTTCAGGACTTCTCTATTACGTGACCAAGGCCTACGACCCCGCTCACCCCGACGAGCATCGCCGCCCCTGGGACAGCGTCGAGGGCTTCCCCTGGGCAACTCGCAACGGCTGAGCTTTCCTCTGGCGACGCAGATCACTCTGAAATCAAGGGCAGGAGAGGGAGTCGCGACATGACTCAACCTCTGAGCGCTGTCCTGTTGGCCGGCCGAATTCGATCCGCGCCCTTTGATGAGGGATTTGGACTTCATGTGCTTGGCCTACCGCTGGGTCCTCGCGGCACGCTTCTGGATACCTGGGTTGCCGCGCTCTCCAAACTGAACGGCTTGCGCGAAATCAAGGCAGTCGTGAACACCGCCGCCGACGTCGAATCAGTCCAGGCCTCGCAATCTCTGGAGGAACATTCCGATGTGCAGCCCGACCTGCGGATTGTGGCCGAACCAGCCCCCTGGCGCGGCGCCGCCGGCATCCTTCGCGACGTCACCCGGCACCTTCCCGAAACTGCCATTGTCATCGCTTGCGAGGCCAAGCGCTTGCCGCTGACGACCCTCCAATCGCTCATGACCCCGTTTCGTCATGGAGAGGCCCAATTGGCTGGCGTCGTTGGCATCTTCGCCGACAGTCAACCCGCCGGCGTCTACGCATTCAGACGCACAGCTATCGATCTGGCCCCGCCGATCGGTTATTACGACATGAAGGAGCAGTTTCTTCCCGCCCTGGCGCGCCATGACAAAAAGGTGGTGACTGCTCAGCTCACTGGCGAGCTATGCCGCTTGAGTGATCTCGACAGCTACTTGATCGCCGTGCGAAAGAGTCTTGCCAACGGCGAGGCGCGCCAGTCATGGGTTCGCATTTCGCCGCGCGCATCGGTCTCCGGTTCAGCCGTGCTCGATGGATTCTGCGTTGTCGAGGACGGCGCGGTCATCGAAGACGGAGCCGTCGTCCATGACAGCGTCATTCTCCGCGGCGCGACGGTTGGCGGGGGCGCCGTCGTCAGCGAGTGCGTCGCCGCACCGCTGGCGGTCGTCGAGCCGCGCAGCAGGGTCGTTCGCCAATACATCACCGGGCCATCCGCTCGTCAGACAACTCGCGCCGCTTCGCCAGTAAAGCCGGCGTTCCACAACCAACTCGCTAGGTAAGCAGCCACTCACCTTCACCGCTCATGCTCAGACGACCTCGACGATCATGGCAAGCGCACGATGCGGCCCAATTGGCCCTCCTGTTGGGCCTCGGGGTCTGGTTCCACCGCCAACCGTTGATGGACATCTTTTCCATCGGCCTTCACGACGCCGAGCAATCCCACATTCTGTTGGCGCCAATCGTTGCGTTCTGGCTGATTTGGCTTCGGCGCAGTCGCTTGCGCTGCGTGATGGTGCAGCCAAATCTCTGGGGACCCGCCGTCGCAGGACTCGGCTGGCTCATGAGCTGGTGGGGCTTTGAATCCGGAACGCAAATTGCCTGGCACGCCGGCGCTCTGATTTCGCTGATCGGCATCGTCCTCTCGGTCACCGGG
>JAKEEP010000035.1 GCA_022616475.1 Phycisphaerales bacterium
ACCGCGCACGCGAGCACCAGGGTCGCGACGTCGGGATCGACCGGCCTGTCCGGCCCACCGCGCCTGCCAGGTACGGTGCCTGTGAGCTTGATGGCCAGCCCGATGAAAAGGACCAGCGGCGCGGCGGTGACCATCCCACAACAGGCGTTGTCGGACCAGATGATCGACCAGGGCGACGGCAGCTTGCGCATCCCGTCTCTATCGGACAAGTCGCCCCGGAACCTGAGTCACGGCCGGTTCCTGGGTTCTCGTTGCCATCTTCCTCGGTGGTGACGTTTCGTCGTCATGGCTTGAACTTCTCAAACGTCTTACCGTTGAACTTATACGGTCCTGCTTCGTGTGTGTGTGTCGAGCCACAGGTCGCCATGGTTGCCCAGACGCACGGCTGGTTCGCGCGCGTCAACCTAACCGAGGCGTTGCTGCTGGCGCGGCGAGCGGCGGCGGTATTTCGCCTGGGATTGAGTCGGCCACCCCCTGGAAGTGCGAGGAAACGAAACTCAGGCGCATGGATTAAGATCACCCATGAAATCCACCGAGGTCTACAAGCTCATCCGCGAGGTCATCGGCCCGTGGTGCAAGGAGCAGGGGTTCAAGCGAACCACCGGTGGGATGCTCGGGTGGCATCGGCCGCACGCAGACCAGCAACTCGTGTTCTGGTTCCAGTGCTCGCAGGACGGCTGGGATCCCTACACCGGTTCAAAGTTCATCTTGGAGTTCCAAGTAGCCGGCGACCCGCAGCCCGGGGCCAGCGGTGCCCGCCGTTACCGTCTGCCTTACTTCCTGAGCGAAGCTGAACTCGAAGAGGTTCGCGCGATCCAGAACTCCGTCATTGCTGGCCTGCCGCCGCCCCCGAAGGACTATTATGTCTTCGGACTCGGCGCTGCCACGAGCGAGTGGTATCGCGGGAAGTTCCAGCCCGTCCCAGAGCCCTACAGGAATCAGGACGACATCTGGCTTCGTTACCACACACCTGCGGACGTGCGGCGCTGGGCGGACTTCGTCCTTGCTGTCTTGCCAACCTCGATTCGAGCGGCCGGCGGTCCCGCGTAACACCCAACCGTCGTAATGGCGGGCGCTTGCAGCCGGCGGCGGCCGGCGCGATGATGCGCCGCGGGGGCGACCATCTCGAGTACAACAATCGCGTGCCGATCCACAAGGACATCCTCGCGTACAACGCGGCCCAATCGGCCGGCGACAAGCGCATCTGTGATGCCCTCGCCAAGGCCATCGATCGACAACTTTCCGGGGCGCTTCGGGGGGCGGGGGCGGAGAACAAGATCTGGCATCGGCACCCGGTGTGGTTCATCGACGGCAACCCGATTGTCGGCTACAGCAAGCTAAAAGGCCCGCCCACGTGCATCCGCCTGCTGTTCTGGAGCGGCCAATCCTTCGATGAGCCTGGTCTTGAGGCCGAAGGCAGTTTCAAAGCCGCCGAAGCACGGTACACCTCTGTCGATCAGATCGTGGCCAAGGACCTAAAGAGGTGGCTCGAAAAGTCGATCGAGATTCAGTGGGACTACAAGAACATCGTGAAGCGCAAGGGCAAGCTCGTTCGATTGAAGTAGGCCGCAAGTGCGCCGCGCCGTCCTGAAGTAACGGTAAGGTAAAGCGTCGTGATGCGTTCATGACTTGCCGGCCTTGGTGAATCGCGGCTACGCCGCGTTGAGCAGTTACCCCGTCAGCCAAGGCGCGCTCGAACCGTCTGCGCGGCGTCCTCATCCACGAACGCGCCGCCCTCCACTCCGTACACCTCGGCGACGCACTCGACGCCCAGGTACTCGCATATGCGACGGAACGCCGAGGACAGGTCGCGATCAGGCTCGCGGTCGCTGCCGCTGCTCACCAGTGCCCATCGGCTCTTGTGGGGGGACTCCGGGGGCCCGCCGCGCAATCGCCTGCCGACAGTCTTCTGCGACATCAACAAGTCCGACATGCGATCGATGAAGTTCTTCATCACCGTCGAAAACGAATACCAGTACACCGGCGTGGCGAAGATCACGATCGGCGCTGCGATCATCCTCTCCACGATCGCCATGAACTCATCATCGTCAGCATACCGCTGGTCGTAGCGAAAGCAGGCGATGTTCGCCGCGTTGAGATCGATGACCTCGCAGTCGAAGCCGTCGATCAACCGCTTCAGAAGCGCCGCGGTGTGCCCATCGCTCCGCGCGCTGCCAAGGATGGCCAGGGCTCGTGCCATGCCGTAAGCGTAGCGTGAACATCACGCCGCGCGGATTCAAGTACGTCGATCGAACTGACTACGTTCCCGACGTCCGGAAGGATACGAACCCAAGCGCCAGAAGATGCCGTGCCAGAAAAACAATCCGAAGTACGTTACTGCGGCACGTGAACTCCGGGACAATATCTTGAGCAGATCAACACCGAGCGCATGCTGCCTCCAGCAGCACGCGGCAAATACGATGTGAGCCGTCAACTCGAAGCCGCGCCGACACTCCAGGGGCGATGAGGATCGAATCGCTTCCGACGCTCGAAGCGGGGTGAGCGCCTAACGCGGACCGTCATCCAACCTTGCGCAATTCGACTTGTGTCGGCTTGGCGCCGTTTCCTTCCACGATCAGCGTTTCGCCGAGTTGCTCGTTCGCGTTGAGAAGTTCAATGCCGTACACCGTTCCATCGGGCGCGATGTCAACCTTCAACTCGTCGCTCAAATGAATCGTCTCGACTTCGGCGGGTTTCTCGCGAAGATGGATGTAGGCGACGTTGTATTTGGGATCGTAGGTGAGTTTCATCTCATCGCCCTTAGAAGAACTTGACAATCACGGTGATAACGAGCCATTCATCGGGCTCCTGCACCGCGAATGCTTCGATCTGCTTGTTGGCGTATTGCCGGCCGCGCCACTGGGCATTGTAGGCGAAGTTTCGCCGAAAGCCGATGCGGCCGAACTTGGCGGGGATTCGCTCCCCATGTTGAACGGTGGCGATGACTTCAGGCTCAGTCGCCCCGCGTTCCTGCAGGCGTTCGCGCGCGTGCGGGTGGAGTCGAACATTCATGCGTCGATCGTATCAGAGGCGCGGTTCGTCTGCTGCGCCCGCGAACTGCGAGACCGCTGCATCGAGCAGACTAATGCGGCCCCCCGGGAATGCTGCTGCCGCCGAGTGCGTGCGGGAAGTACGACGTGAGCCGCCAACTCGAAGCCGCACCGACGGAACTCAAGCAGGTGCCGATGCTGAAAGCTGCCCAACACAAATGGTAGAATGACGGGGCTGTTGCGGCGGAAGGGATGCTATGCGCCCCGGAATGTCAGAAAAGGAAAAGCTGTCCTATGCGAAACACATTGGTGTTTCTCTGCGCAAAGTGTACGACACTGACGCGAACCTGTTGGAAGAGGAATTAGATTCACGCATCCTTGAACACGAGCGCGCGCGGCGCGAACAGCGCCTGTGGGTTGTCGCTCTGTTGTCGGGAGTGGCTGCAATTCTCAGTGCTGTTGCTGCTTGGGTTGCGGCCGCTCAATCACCGACCCCTCCAACGAAGAATCCGATCTCAGTTCCGCGCTGCGAGATCATTACCGCAGATCAAGGTGGACGAACGTTCCTTCTCGATAACGGTGAAGGACGGGTTTGGGATTTGGTCGAGCAGACTGATGTGAGAGGTGATCCCGAGATTTGGCGGATCGTGCACCGATTTGATTCGGATGGAGATTTCATCGATTGGGCGATCGATCGTTTCAAACCCGAGGCTCGAGAGCAGCTGATCCAGAAATTGAAAGATCAGCGAGAGGCTTTGAGGAAGAAGGAAGGACCGTTGAACGAAGAGATTAACGCCACCCAACCTAACCAACCCAAATAGTTAGTACCGCACCACCGCCGCGACGGGGCGCAGGCTGCGCTCGTCGCGAGTTGGATCAGGCAGGGATCGGAGCTGCGCTCAGCGGCAACCGTTAGCCAGCCTAGCGGTACCGCAATGAGCAAGGACGGCAGGAGAAAAGACCATGATGCGACTGGCACTGATCGTGAGCGTCCTTGGTGGTCTCTCGCTGGTCGCCTGCAGTCACCATGCTCCCCAAGGAGAGGCATCCATGGACGTTGCAGAACACGTCATTGGGCTCGAACGTTCCGCGCTCGATCGTTGGATTCGAGCAGACCCCGACGGCTATCTCGGCCTTTACGCCCACCAGGCGACGTACTTCGACCCATTTCGCGATAAGCGAGTTGACGGACTTGATGAACTCAACGCGCAAGTGGCGGGAATGAAAGGAATAACATTGCCGTTCACCCAGCCACGGTACGACATGATGAACCCGCGTGTCGATGTTGAGGGCGACATAGCTGTGCTGAGCTTCAACCTGGTGAACTACGGCAAGCCCTCAGGAAGCGCTGAGGAAACGGTGCTGGCACGCTGGAACGCAACACAGGTGTACCGACGCCTCAATGGAGCGTGGCGAATCATCCACACGCACTGGTCGTTTACCCAGCCGCAACTAGGCTCTGTTTGACGGATGATCTGTTCGGCGCATGTACGGTTGCGCCCGTTGATGTGATCGATCAAGATGCGTGTCGGCAAGGAGGCCGACATGACA
>JAKEEP010000036.1 GCA_022616475.1 Phycisphaerales bacterium
AGGACGAGCGCCATGGCGGAGTAGCTGTCGCGCACCCAGCAGACGGGCGGGAAGATGACGCCGCCGTTGCCTTCGCCGCCGATGATGGCACGATCGCCGTGGGGCTGCATGGCGGCGACGACGTTGGCCTCCCCCACTGCCGTGCGAACGACTCTCACGTTTGGGTATTGCGCCGCAAGGTCATCGATCATGCGGCTGGTAGAGAGGTTGGCCGCGACAATAAGTTCCGAGTTCCGAGTTCCGAGTTCTGAGTTTCGATGAAGGTCGAGCACGCGCTTGGCGGCGAGGACCAGCGTGTACTCCTCGCCGATGTAGCGGCCGGTTTCATCGATAATGGCCAGGCGGTCGGCATCGGGGTCTTGCGCGAAGCCGCAAGCGGCGTTTTCATCGCGGGTTCGCGCTGCGAGGTCTCGCAGATTCGCTTCGACAGGCTCGGGAGCGTGCGCGAAGACACCGTTGGGCTCGCTGTTGATGTGAACCACGTCGCAGCCGAGTTGCTCAAGCAGCGATCGACCGGCAATGGAGCCGGCACCGTTGATGGAGTCGAGCACGACTTTCAGTTTCGCCGAACGGATCGGCGCGGGTTCGATCGCCGCCAGCACGCGTGAGATGTGCACGCTGTTTGCCGAATCGTCGCGAATGATCGACGGCGGCACCGGCGGACGTTTGAAATCAGCCACCTTGAACCGCCGGATGATTTCGGCGGCGCGCTCGGCCGGCGGCGCCGCGCCATCGGAATTGAGGCATTTGAGGCCGTTCCACTGCCCAGGATTGTGCGAGGCGGTGATGACCAGACCGCCGGCAGCGCCGTGATGCTGGATCATGACGCCAACGGTGGGAGTCGCAACGAGGCCCAGATCAATGGCTTTGCAGCCGGCGCCGTTGACACCCTCAATAGCTGCTTGCGCCAGTTCCTTGCCTGACGGCCGCGAGTCGCGGCCGATGCAGAGCACAGGCTGGTCCAGGTCCGTTTGTTCCCTTGCAAACGAAGCAAAAGCTGCTGCAAAGCCGCGCGCCACGGCAGGCGTCATGCTTTGCCCGACAATGCCGCGCGCTCCGGAGACTGAGAGCATCAACGGGGCATCGGAGGTCAATGCATCGGGCTGCACGATCATGCAAATGAGGATAGCCGATACGGCGCCGTCGCGAATCGCTGCGCAGAAGGCGTTGCAGCCGGTCCTTGAATTTGAATGGTATAGTCACTTCCATGTATGAACTCACTGTCGAGCGGGAGTTCTGCGCAGCGCACGCCATCGTGATCGGCGGCCGGCTCGAGCCATTGCACGGCCACAACTGGCGTGTGCGAATCACGGTAACGGGCGAGAAGCTCGACTCCAACGGGCTACTTTGCGATTTTCACGCCATTGAGTCGCGCTTGGATCGGGTCATCGCGCCACTACACAACGGGAATCTCAACACGACTCCGCCGTTTGACCAGATCAATCCCACGGCCGAGCACGTGGCTCGCCACATCGCCGAGGCGATGTCGGCCGCGCTGCCGCGGAACGTTCGTCTGAGCCATGCAACCGTCACTGAAGCGCCGGGATGCTCGGCAACGTACCGGCCGGCGCGGAGCGAGTAGACGCGGACGCAAACGACAGCACGGGCAGAGCGCCCGTGCGTGATGTCGTTCGTTTTGGATTGTCGTTGTATCCGATCAGTATGCAGCCACGCGCGGCATGGCGGAACCGACCAAACGAATGATCGGCTTATACTGGCCGTCCAGATCAACGTGCATGTTGTCATCGGGTTGTATGGCCAAATCGATGGTCGCGCGGTGCAGGTAGCGTCCCTTCACGAATTCGAGCGTGAAGGGCATGATGATCTCACCGGCATTCGGATGACCGACGGGATAGGTTTGTTCGATGACGCCTTCGAGCAAGAGAATCTCCTCGCCGCCATTCACAGAGGGCGTTGAGACGTAAAGCGCCTCGGCTAGTGGATCCCAGCGCAACTTCATGATGCCAGCGTCGGTTTCGAACGTCATTTCGTCACCGGCGATCACGTCCACCAGGGGGTCTTCGGGCCGCGGCCAGAATTCCCGGCCGGTTCGAATCATCGCCAGGATGCGGTGCATGGTAAGCCGGCCGATCGTGTGGGTTGATGCGACTTCGGTGGTGGTCTGATATGCCATGAATGAGGCGTTCAGGGCCACCATCACCGACGTGAGCAGGGTGGCGGTGATGGCCAGGGCGATCACCAACTCCACGAGGTTGAAACCGCGTCGGGAGACCGATCGGAGAAGTGGGCGACTTGCGAGGTGAAGGTGACGCATGGTGATGTTCCGGGGTCCGGTGGTTGGGTTCAACGATCGCTCACTCACTCGACATAGGTGGATGGATCAGCGACGATACGGATCGGCCAGGGGATTCCGTCGGGAAGCTTGCCGTTGGGGTTGTAGCGAATGTTGATTTCGCCGAAACCCTGGAAGCTTGCGGAAGCGGGGTCGGTGCCTTCGCCGTCGCCGTCGTTGGGACCGAAGTATCCGACGGTGGTGTTGAACGCATCGGCCAGGCCGCCGTAGTAGAGGGGGCCCTCGCCGGCCACCGGCTTATGAGTCATCAGCAGGGTGCCGTGCACTTCAGCGGTTCCGCGGATGTCGAAGATTCCGGCGATGATGGTGCCCTTGAGCTTGATCTTGGGACCCAATTCGTTGAAGAAGTTACCGACGTCAACCGACCAGCCGGGCATGAGGATGGAGCTTTTTGCCATCTCTTCCTTTTCGTCGGTGGTGAGAGTGTTGAGCAGCGACTGCAACTCATCGACGTCTGGCTGAGCGAGCAAGTCGGGGTCGCCCTGATCGAGGTAGAAGCGCGTGTCGCCGGTCATCTGGATCTTGTTTCTCCAGTGCGTATAGCCAGCGGGCTTGTCGCCAGAGAGCGATCCAAGGAACGTGCAGTCGTGGAATCGGAGGCTGTTTGACTTGGTTCGCGTGTCGGGCACTTGTTCGCCGGTGCTGGGAATCGTGGCGAAGTCGATGATGCCCTGGAACTTCAATTTATAGATTCCGCTGCCGGGTGGATCCTCCTCCAAAGCGCCGGCGTAGTTCCAGTCGTGGTCTGAGCATTCTTCCTCGGTCTCAACGTAGGTCACGCCGACGAACTTGCAGTTCTCAAACAGAGCGTTGGTGCCCATCGGGATGCGAAGATTGCTGAAGGTGAAGTTGGTGTAAATGCGTCGGTTGTAGTGGTCGTACGCGCCGGCGGCGCCGTAGGGGACCATTTCCCAGGTGTTGTCGAACGCATCGGGGGTGACTTCGCTAGGTTCGGTGATGGTTCCGCCGACACCCTCATCGAGGGTCGAAGCCGCCTGGTTCTCAAACCATGACTGGCTGGTGGAGAACATCTCGGTGGTGATTTCGCGCATCTCTTCCGAGCTGACTTCGAACGTGGTCGGAGCCACATCGATCTCAGAGCGCACCGGTCCTTGGACGACGGTTTGGAAGCTGGCGCCGTGAGGCGTTTCCCACGCATCGCGGGCGACCGAGAAGCCCAGGCGGCCGCGCACTTTGGCGTACTCATCCCGGGCGTCGATGACGCCGTCGTTGTAACCCAGGATGATGGTGTCGGAGCTCGAGCCGACATCGCCGTCGCCGTCGCGGTCGGGATTCGAGAGGTCGATCAGGCGCATGAGCTGGAGGTCGTCGTCGGGGCCGCTGCCGTATTCGCTGGCGCTTCCGGCCAGGAAGGAGTCAAAGACGACCCCCTTGTCGTTGTTGCTGTCGTAATGGGCCAGGAAAAGGTCGCAGTCGTCGACATATTCATCGTCGTCATAATCAGGCAACGACGCGTCGACTCCCTGCGCTTCGAAGGGGTGATAGATGCGGAGCCTGGAGTCGCCGTCGAGATCGTACGCGACCACTTTCTCGTACAGCAGATTGAGGTTGGCGTCGAGGGCGTCATCGAGAAAATAGAAGTCGCTGCGAAGAACCAGCGGGTCGCCGTTGGCGCCGTCAAGCTCGCCTGCTGCCAGGCCGTACCGCGATCCAAGGGGCCCCTCAATCATCACGTTCTTGCCGATCATGATTCGG
>JAKEEP010000296.1 GCA_022616475.1 Phycisphaerales bacterium
AAGAGGGTCGGGGGGCTGCGGGTTGGCCCTCAAACTCAACCGATCAAAAGGCGCAAAAACGCAGCGCAAGAATGAAAACGGCGCGAGGCTGTTCCCAATCACCACTATTGGACGACCCGGTCTTGAAACGCCAAACCGGGGACCCCCGGGAAGTTCCCGGAATGCGAGTTTGAACCATCAGCCGCGAGGCTGGCACCCGTTTTCGAAAGGACTGAGTCATGAGCATTACTCGTTGCGTGTTAAGGTGGGGCCTCGTCGGCGCGTTGGGACTTGGCGCTGTGACCCTTCTGGTTGGAACTGATCGAGTCTCCGGCTGCATCTCGATGATCCGCGGCAAGGCGCAGACCGTGGTCGATAACTTTGTTGACGACCCGGTGGCGCTGCGGCGGCAGCTTCAAGACCTTGCGGATCAATATCCGGATCGAATCCTCGAAGTGCGAAAGGAAATCGCGCAAGTCGAGCATCAGCTTGGCGAGTTTGAGCATGCGTCAGAAATCGCCAAGCGAGTGGTTGCCGACACCACATCGGATCTCGGCAAGCTCAAGACGCTGGTGGCTCGAGCTGAGGAGAGCGCCAGGACCGAGGCTCGCCCGGTCGCCATTCGCTTTGAAGGAGTGAAGTTCGATATTGACGAGGCGTACACCGAGGCGCGGCGCATCAACACCGTGCGCGGCACCTATCAGGACCGGCTCGCTCACGATCAGCAGCAGATCAATTTCCTGACTCAGCAGAAGCAGCGCCTGGGTGAAATCCTGGAGAAGCTGGAAACTGAGCACAACACGTTCATGGCTCAGCTCTGGCAGCTTGACCGCCAGATCGACGCCATCGCCCGCAACGAGCGGCTGATCGAGATGACCGAAGAGCAGCAGGCGACGCTGGCCAGCTACGAGAAGTTCGGCAAGATCGGCAGCCTCAAGCAGCTTGAAGGCAAGCTGGCGGAGCTTCGCGCGGTGCAGGAAGCCCAGCTCGAGGCGCTCAACAAGCGCGGCATCAACATGGACTACGAGAACAAGGCGCAATACGACCTGTCGACCGAAGGCGCCAACGACGACCCGTTCGCCGACATCCAAGAGCAGCCGAGCTCGGATGATGGCGAGGCCGAAACGCCGGCCAAGAGCGCCAAGTCGTATGCGTTCGCCGAGCCGATCGTGATCGAGTGAGTGATATCGCTGGACGTTTTGTTCAGCACGGCGAAGCCCAGGGATTCAAATCCCTGGGCTTTCTCTTTTTTTGAGTACCTCAAGCACCTGACTCCCTTCTCCCTTTGGGAGAAGGGTTGGGGATGAGGGCCGGTGTGCTTTGGTGGTGCTCTGTCCATCGGTGCCCTCACCCCCAACCCCTCTCCCAGAGGGAGAGGGGAAAGCGGCCCTCACTCCTGCTCCTAGAAGGAGCAGGATAGACGTTGCTCATTCAACCACGATCTGGAATCGAAATCCGTCGCCCCGGACCCACTTGATGGAGAGATTTCCCGGTCGGAGGTGCTCGGTCGCGATCGTCGGTGGGGTGGGCTGAGAGTCTTCAAGCTGGCGCTCGCGATGGGTCAGCCCCACCAATCGCGTTTTAGTCACCGTGAACAGCGGGGGATCATCCGTGTCGCTCAGATCATCGATGGGGATGGTGAACAACGTATCGTCATCGGCGCCCAACTCGACCTTGAGGCCGTGCGTTTCGATCGTCTGTTTGAACTCAATCTGCTCGAGCGCTTCGCGAAGGCCTTTCAGTGTGGGCGGATAGGAGGTGCCGCGGCGATTCAGTTCCAGAGCGCCCTGGGCGAGAAACTCGATGCGCTCAAGGGCCGTGGCAAACGCGCTGGGCTTGGCGGTTGAGGCGAATCGCTTCCAACGGGCTTCGAAGTCGGCGATGTCCTCTCCAAAGGCTCGCTTGAAGGCCTCATCGGCTACCAGCCCGGTGTTCAGATGCTTCAGGAAGGTCTCAAACGCCGCGACGTGCCGGCCCTGCTCGCCGTAGATCAGGAACTGCACCATCGACCACGCCTGGTGATAGCGCAGCGCGGCCGATTCGTCGAGCGTCGCATCGCCCCATTGTTTTGAGGTGATGCTCAACATCTGCGCGAAGGGCACATACCGTTTGAGCTCGATGGCGTCTTTGATCTGGTTGACCACGCGCGCGTTGGATTGACCGACCAGGACTTGTTGGCCGACGACGACGGCCTCGCCGAAGAATTCGGCCAGGCCTTCGTTGAGCCACGGGGGAAGATCGTTACCGAAGCGGCTGTAGGCGAACTGGTGAAAGCCCTCGTGCTGGATGACGTGCTCGATGCGCCGGCGCGGCAGGTCGTCGGTCCAGACCGCCAGGGCTCCGGCCGGCGCGGCTGACGTGACGAAGAACATTCCGCCACTGGCCGAGGCGTTCACGCCGAAACGGGCGCGGAGCGTGAGGATGTAGTCCTGGCGGTGCTTGAAGATCAGCACGTTGAGCTTTTCCTCCGCGCGCTCCGGCATGTCGGCGAGGCGCCTGGAAAACTCGCTGTACATGACGTTCAGGTGCCGGGCCAGTGAGTTGGCTTCGTCGGCGGGTAGATCGGTCTTGATCCAATATTGACCGATCTTCTGCTCTGGAGAGCGGTCCCACCAGGAGAGTTGGGCTTGCCGCTCCTGGGCGAAGCAATTCACCGCAGAAGCACAGACGACGCAGAGGAGGAAGCTAAAGTTGGACTTTCGATTTTGGATTACGGATTTCGTTAGAGGGTGCCACGGCCAGCGATCGGAGCGAGTCGGCCGTGACGGGGTCCTGTTGCACGTGGGCACGGCCGACTTCGCTGCGCTTCGCTGGCCGTGGCACCGCACTGCTACGAATGGGGGTCGCTGCGCGGTCATGTCGCGGTCAATTATGCACTCGGAACGGCGCAAAGAAAAACGGCCTGACGGACGTCAATCCGTTCAAGCCGTGTGGGGGAAGAGGAGAAGGATCAAAGAAGAAGGAAAACCTTGCTCTACCATCACTTACTGGGTTGGAGCCCGGATTGTTCCCGCTGCTGGTCAGAAAATTCTTCAATTCCCCCACGTTCTGAAACAAGGATGGCGTGGGAGTTTGTGATTTTCACCACAATGTTCCTACTGGCCGCCAGAGCGGGCTGAAGGTCGGGTTTCAGCCGGAGGAGTTCGAAGTAGGCGTTGGAGCCAAACAGGACCGTGGTGACCTTCGTTTGATCGTCGAAGGTTTCATCGACCAGGAACTGGCCGATGCGGTTGTACCAGCGCTCACCGATCTTGCGGCAGAGCAGCGCTGATTGGTCGACGCGATCGGCGTCCCTGGTTTTGCTCTCTCGCATTTCGGCGTTGCGCTTGGCGAGTTCGGTGGCCGCTTTGCCGGCGGCCTGGCCGACCGTCTCATCATCGAATTCGTCGCGGCCGGCGCTACCACCGTCGCCCTTGGCGTCTAACAGGTCTCCGATAGCCGGCTCGCCAGCAGCCCGTCGGAGGATCCTGCCTTGGTCTGCGGGTGAATTGGGCGGAGGACGCATGCCGCCACCGCCGCCGCCGCCCAATCCTCCGGCCGGTGGCCGTCCGCGCTGAAACGCGAATTCCGGCGCGCCTTCAGGATTGACCAGCCAGCTCGTGTACGGCGTTTGGATGCCGTGTTCCTGACTGAGCTCGACGACCTCGGCGATCATCTCCTTGCTCTCGCCGTGGGCGCGAATCTGATCGATGAGGTACGCGACCTTGCGGCCAGCCCAGATCGCGGGCACGTACTTGGCCTCGGCGGTGTTGGTGAAGGCGACATCCTTCCAGAGATACTCGACCGGTTCACCGTTGCGGATCGCGGTCAGCTTGACTTCGCCGCGCATCGGTTGCTCGAACTTGCCTGCGATGATGATCTGCTGGCCGTGGTACAGATCACCAAGGGTTGCCGGGAACTTGTCAGTCGCGCCGATGTCGGGCAAGGCGATCTTGACATTGGTGAGCACTGGCTGGCTGATGACGGCAAAGAAGTCGCCCAGCACGAGTTCGAGATTCTCGCCCGGCTGCACGTAGGTGGGTTTGCCCAGGAAATTGGTCGCGAGCTGATCGAGGAAAATCGTGTTGACATCGTGTCCGACGCCGAAAGAGAAGATGCGCGAGCCTTCGGACTTGGAGTGCTTCTTCACCATGGCGAGCGTTTCTTCCGCCGGCTGATTGCCCTGGCCGTCGGTGATGAAGACGATCACGAACGGGCGCTGGGGCGCCGGCCGCAAGGGCTGGTCGCTGTCTTTCTTGGATTCGGGCGGAATGAACGCCAGTTGAAGCGGCCGCATGTCGAGGGCCTGTTTGAGCGCATCGGTGATGTTGGTTCCGCCGGCGGCGCTGAATTTATCCACCCATTCGCGCGCCTCAGCTCGTTTCTCCTTGGTGGCGTCGGAAAGCGTCTCGAAGAGCACATCGAAGCCGGTGGAGAAACGGACGATACCGAAGCGGTCGCGATCGTTGAGCTTGTCGATGCAGAACTTGAGCGATCTCTTGGCTTGGTCGATTTTCTCGCCGGCCATCGAGCCGCTGGTATCCAGAACAAACACAACGTCCTGCGGCTGATACTCCTGCTGAGGCCAGAGTTGTTTAGGCGTCAATGTCAGAACGAAATGGCCAGGACGGGACTCGTGTGGCTTGCAGGCGATGACCGACAACCCAAGATCGCTGGAATCGGTGTCGTACAACAACAGAAAATCGTCTTCGAGGCTGCCGTGGTTGGCTTCGTAGGCGATTTTCGCCGCATGCTCGCCCTCGCGCACGATCTCGACCGAGTGCGTCGGTGACCAGACGTTCTTAAGGGGCGCAGAAGTTTCCAATCGCACCGCAAACCGAACGGTCCCGTACGCCTGCCCGCCCC
>JAKEEP010000297.1 GCA_022616475.1 Phycisphaerales bacterium
GCACCAGCGAAATGGGATCGAGCCATCCGCGCCTGCGACCAAGAACGTACACAATCGCGAGGGCCGCCAATCCCCCGATCACAGCCGGAACCGATCGTGTGCCGGTGATCCATGCCTCAGCATGCATCGCGTACGCGATATACATCGCCGCCATCATGCCCAAACCCGCGCCGCTCGACAATCCAAGGATAAACGGCTCAGCCAGTGGGTTTCGCAGAAGCGCCTGGAGCATCACACCCGAGATCGCCAGCGCCGATCCCACAATCATGCCAACGGCCAGCGGCGTCCACCGATAGCGCGCGATCGATTCCTCCGGCCACGCGAACTCCAAACTCCCTGTCGACGGATCGCGATAGATCATCAGGCGCAGAATCGCCAGCGCCGCGACGACGACCAAGAGCGTCACGATCCCCAGCCATTGCCTCGGTGTCAGACCCATCACGGCGCTGCACCGATGCCATCGGCAAACTGCTGCAGAATGCTCCGAAACTCGCGCGCGACGCCGGCGAGCCCGCCGCTTGGCATTTCCCCATCGGGATTGACCGAAACCGCCATGCGCTTTCCTCGAACCGCATCGATCGGCAAGTCGTTCAGCGGCCCCGCAGCTTCTTCAATCGACCCAACTCTTGCGCCGGGCCGAACCAGGATGATCGCCTCTGGATTCAGCCGCGCCACATCCTCGAGCGTCAGTGTCGCCCAGCCATTTGCAGTGGTCGCATTGCTCGCGCCGAATGTTCGAATGATGTCATCCAAGTACGTGCGCGTGCCCGAAACCAAGATCGCGGGCTCAACCGCATGAACGATCAAAACCCGCCCGCGGAAAAGCGGCTCGCTCCCAGGCGAAAGCGCATCGGCGATCTCGCTCACGATCTGAGCCGCGCGGCGCGCTGCATCAGCCTCCCGCTCTTGATTCCCGCTGAATAACACCCCCGGCAATTCCTGCACCATCGCTTCAATGTCGTCACGGCCATTCAATTGCCACTTTCCAATCCTCCATCCTCTGTCCTGCGCCAACTCAACCAGATGCTGGTCGATTCCCGATGCCGGCGGTTGCACCAGGATGTGCGTCGGCCTTAACCGCACCAACTGCTCGTAATCCGCATTCAAGAGATCGCCAACCACCGGTATTGATTGATCTATTGACGCACAATGCGGAGTGCGTCCGACAATGTTCCGCTGCAAGTCGAAGTCGACCAGCGTGCGCGAGATCGCCGGGCTGAGCGAAACAATGCGCGGCTCGCTTAAGCCGCCGACTGCTACTCCCGCTTCGCTTGCCTCTTCGCGGGTGCAACCCCAACAACTCACGAGCACCGCAGCAACAATGGCCAACGCCCATCGCATCCCCACACTTTACTCCGCCGCCACCAATTGCGTCCGGCTCAGCCGGCGATACAGCTCGCACCGCTCCAGCAACTGCTCGTGCCGGCCCTGATCGATGATCCGGCCCGTATCCATCACCACGATTCGGTCGGCGTTGAGCACCGTTGAGAGCCGGTGCGCGATGAGCAAGGCCGTGCGCTGTTTGCAGAACTCCGCCAATGCCTGGTTGATGTGCGCCTCTGATTCAGCATCGATCTGACTGGTCGCCTCATCCAAAATCAGAATCGCCGGATCGCGCAGAATCGCTCGGGCGATCGCCAACCGCTGCCGCTGCCCGCCCGACAGCGACGCCCCCTGTTCCAGAACATCGGCATCGTACCCGCCGGGAATACTGCTGATGAACTCGTCCGCATGCGCGCCCTTCGCCGCTTCGATGATCTGCTGCCGCGTTGCGCCATCCAGTCCGAACGCGATGTTCGACGCAATACCCCCACGGAATAGAACCGTTTCCTGCGTCACCACTCCGATCTGCCGCCGCAGATTCTGTAGATTCATCTCAGCAATATCGTGTCCATCAATCGAAACGCATCCGGAATCGGGGATCAACAATCGCGGAACCAAGCTCAGGAGCGTCGTCTTCCCGCACCCGTTGGGTCCAACGATCGCCACGCGCTCGCCGTGGAGGATGTTGAGCGAAACGCTTTGCAGCGCCGCCATCTCCGCGCCGGGATACGTGAACGAAACATCCTCAAACTCAATCGATCGCGAGTGGCGCACGGCCGCTTGCGGCTTCGCGCGCCCTTGAACCGGGGCCGGGCCTTCCACGGCTTCCACCATCAAATCCGCCAACCGCTCGGCCGGCGCGGTCGCAGCCTGAACCTCGTTGATCAACCCCGTCAGCGGCCGCATGCTCGCCCCCGCCATCGCCAGCGATCCCAGCGCCAGCGTCAGCTGCTCCACCGGCCGCGCCCCGCTGATCACGCTTCTGGCCGCCAGGATGCCCAGCACCAGGATCACAAACGTCGCCAGCGTCTCAGCGATCGGCCCCGAGAGCGCCCTCGCTGTGCGCACCTTTAACTCATGCCGAACCGCTTCCCTATTGATCTGTTCAAATCGCGATTGCGCCTCGGCCTCGGCCGTGTTCGCCTTCACTGACCGCAGCCCTTGCAAGACCTCGGTCGAAACTCGCAGCAATCCTTCCTGCGCCTTGAGCGATCCGCGCGTCCCACGTCGAATGCGCTTGCCGAGCTTGCGCAGGATCACGCCCAGAAGCAGAGCCGTCGGCACCGCGACCAGTGTCAGCTTCCAGTCCACATACAGCGCTACCGCCAGCGCCGCCAAGCCTTTGAAGATGCTCGTCACCGCCTTGCTCACCAGCGCGATGAGCCCGCGTTGCAGCTCCGCGGCATCGCGAACGATCCGGGCCACTAGCTCCGATGCCCCCCGGCTCATCACCCGCACCAGCGGCATGAACAACACGTGGTCAAACGCGTCCTGCCTGATGCGCGCAATCGCGCGCGTCACCACCGTCTGGCTCAGGTATTGATGCAGAAAGTTCGCGATCCCCCCCGCCACCGTGATGATCGCGATACCGACCATCAGCATCGTCACTCCCCCAAGCGGATCGCTCGGCAACCGGTCTACCACCCACGCCGGAATCTCAATCCATCGCCCTTCCGCGTTGAACTCCCGCGCCAGCTCGGGAAGCCCCTTGCCCTCCGATGGGTCGAGCACCAGCGCCAGGATCGGCCCAATGGTCAGCAACCCCACCGCCAACCCACTCGCCGACAAAAATGCAAACACCATCGCCCAAAACAGCGTGGCTTTCTCGTGCAGAAGATGTTTGGCGAAATGGCAGAAGGCTCTCATGAATTTCAACCACAGAGATCACAGAGAACACAGAGGAGAAAGATTGTAGGGAATGGCATCGGCAATCGCTCATCGCCGCCAGCAATCAGCCTGGGTCAATCTGGGTGCCATGCTTCATTCCTCTTCCGGCGACGGCGAAGCATGGTTGCGGACGCCGCCTCCACCTAAATCGCACCAATTCCTTGCACCCATTCAAGCTCTTCCTCTGTGCTCTCTGTGTTCTCTGTGGTTTCATTCACTGGTAGAGCTTCGCGAAGTCCTTCCAGAACGTCGGATAGCTCTTTTTCACGCACGCCGGATTCCGAATCGAAATCCCCGGCCGCACCAGCCCCAGCACCGCAAACGCCATCGCCATCCGATGATCGTTGTAGGTCTCAATGATGACAGACGCCGGGTCTGACGACCGAAGGGAGGAAGACCCGGATCCCGACGCGGCTCGCGCCGGCGTAATCTCAATCCAATCTTCACCCGTCTCAACCCCGCACCCAACCCTGCACAACTCATTCGCCAGCGCCGCGATGCGATCGGTCTCCTTCACACGCAGCGTGCGCAAACCGATCATTTTAACTAGATGATTTGCTCGCGCACTTGCTGCACCAAGGGTCACCGCAGCGTCAGGCATCCCGTACATGGCAAACATTGATTCCTGGCGCAATCGACCGCGAGGTCGCACGCTTAATCCGCGACGCGTAAATACAACCCCTGCACCGAACTTCGGAAGTATGTGTTGGGCAAACATGGCATCCGGTTGCGCCGACCACCTACCGAGGCCCTGTATCCTGACGACGGATTTGTCTGGGCCGAGAGCTGCGGCCATTGTCCAATAGGTTGTGCCACTCGCATCTGTTTCGATTACAAACTCCTTTGGAGGAATTGGTTGTGGCTTGATCTCAACCGTCCTTACCGCATTTGCATCAGCAGTGTTTTCAAAGTGGCAGCATTGAGATTCCACTCCCCAAAGTCGAAGGAGTCCAAGCGTCAGGTCCACATATCCCTGACTTGTAACTGGCTCCTGAAGCGTGAGTCGCAGGCCGTCGCTCAGCAACGATCCCAGAAGGAGTATCGCCGAAATGGACTGACTGCTCAGCGTCTTGCCAATTGCTAGATCGCCGTTGCTTAACTCCTTAATCGGCACCACCCGCACCGGCAACCTCCCCTCCGCCTCCACATACTCAATCTTCGCCCCAAGCTGCCGCAGCATCTCCACCCCCTCGGCAATCGGCCGCTCGCGCATCCGCTGGCTCGCATCAATCACCACCGGCTCAGCTGCCAAGCACGCGCACGCAATCATGAACCGCGTCGGCGCTCCGCCATCGCCCATGTACAGATTCCCCCCGCGCGGAAACCGCCCCCCCACTCCCTTGATCAAGACATCCTCACCATCGTGCCCCTCGCCAGAAATCCACCGCGCCTCCGCCCCCAACGTACACAGCGCCCTGAGCAAATGCTCCGTGTCATCCGCGCGCAGCGGCCGAATGATCCGCGACTCGCCCTGCGCCAGCGCCGCCAACACATACGCCCGGCACGTAATCGACTTACTCCCGGGCGGCGTGATCGTCACATCGAACGGCTTCCGCAGCACCTCAATCGGCAACGGATCAGGCAACTGCTCCAGCGGCAACGTGTAATCAACCATAGCAATTGACGATTGATGATTGACGATTGACGATTGTGCACACCGGATATGGTGCATGAATCGGAGATCGCCAATGAATCAGCAGATGTTTAAGGATCGCACGAAAGAACTGGGGTTGCGGATCATTCGCCTCGTGCAGGCATTGCCGCGAACGGATTTGGCTCGCGCCATTGGGCAACAGTTGCTTCGCTCCGGCACAGCCGTTGGTGCGAACTATCGTGCTGCCTGTCGCGGTCGATCGCCCGCCGATGTGATCGCCAAGCTCAAGATCGTCGAAGAAGAGGCGGATGAATCGTGCTATTGGATGGAGCTGCTCATCGACGCCAAGGTCATTCCGGCAAAACGGTTGCTTGCTCTTCAACAGGAAGCCAACGAGATCTTGGCGATGGTGGTCGCGTCGATCAAAACCATTCGCTCTCGATCGGCGGCCACCGCTCGTAATCGTCAATCGTAAATCGTCAATCGTCAATTCTCTTTCCTGAACACCGCCACCACATCTTCCACCGGGATCACAAACAACCGGTTGTCTCCCTCGAAATCCACGGGAATCGCGTTCTTGGGCGCAAACAGAATTCGATCGTACTGCTTGATCGGATAGTCCTTGTCGTGCTCGACCATCGTACTGATCGCCACCACGCGCCCCGTCAACGTCGGAATCTCGATCTTGTCCGGCAGGTGAATGCCGACCTTGGTGATCTTCTTATCCTCATCCTTGCGAATGAGAACGCGCTTGCCGATCGGCTCGACAGTTTCGATCGCGGCACTCCGGGATCCGGGGGTGCGAGGTTGCGGCTTAGCTTCGGCCATATCACAACTCAACAAGTCAACATGTCAAAAGTCAACACAGCCATCCATCAAACCGATCGCTCATTGTCTATTTCGACTTGTTGACTGTTGACTTGTTGACTTTTCCTCGCCTGTTACGCTGTGCGCAATGCCCCACCCCCTCGAACGCCTCATCCGCGAGATCCCCGACTTCCCCAAGCCGGGTGTTCAGTTCAAGGACATCACCCCGCTGCTCGCCGATTCCGCGGGCCTGGCCCTCGCCGTCGAACTCATGGCCAACCCCTTCCGCAAATCGCACATCGACCTGGTGGTCGGCGCCGAATCGCGCGGCTTCATCTTCGGCACCGCCATCGCCCAATCACTCAACGCCGGCTTCGTCCCCGTTCGCAAGCCCGGCAAGCTCCCGCACGAAAAAAGGGCCCGCACCTACGCGCTCGAATACGGCAACGACACCCTCGAAATGCACGCCGACGCCCTAATGGGGGGGCGCGGCGACAACCGCGTCCTCATGGTCGATGACCTGCTCGCCACCGGCGGAACCATGAAAGCCTGCTGCGACCTCGTGCGCGACCTCGGCGGCCAGATCATCGCCATCTCGGTCTTGATCGAGCTCACATTCCTCAACGGCCGCGACCGCGTCAAACCCTACGAAGTCGCCGCCGTGCTGCGGTACTAGGACCAAGATTGCCGCAGACCTTAGTAAGAGCTAAGATTGGGGATGAGCAACGTCCAAAAGTACGAATACCCTTCTGAAAAGCTGAGCAACGCGCGGCGCATGCTGATGGCCCCTCACCCTCACGGAGATGCGCCCAGCTTCGCGGGCGCGTTTGTGGAGTGCAATCTGGGTCTACCGGACATCAGCGAGATCGATTATGAACCTGCGCGTGAGTGGATACAGCTTATCCGTAACACGATGGACACTACGGGTTGCGTCGATCCAAACAATCGTGGTCTTTGGTTGGTCAAAGCAGAAAGCCTCTCCGTCGCCGAGAAACGAGAATTCTCCCGCGCCCTCGATGAACTCGCCTCCTGGGTTGACAGTGAGTTTTGGCGCGCCTGAATCGCGTAGTGCGCTCTGCCGCAAATGGGGTCGTTGTCATGCCTTCGGCCCGCTATCGGCCTTCGTGCGATTCTCAATATCTGCTATACGTCTCTCGATCGCAGAGTTCATGCTCTCGGCCCCCCATGGGGGATGAGTTGGGTTGCTCATCCATTCTTCGATAAGCTCTTTCTGCGCTTGAGTGCGAAGATAGCCCTTCGTCTTGACCGATGGATCAATGAACTCGTCTTGAAGTCGGCACGTCCACCGGCAATTGGGATAGCCGCTGCAGCCGATGAATGAGCCGGAGCGGCCTTCGATGATTCGCACTGTCTGCCCACATTCTGGGCAAGGCGAGCAGAGATTGTTGCTACGCTCGAGTGCCATTGCGAATCGCTCCGGAATTGCTGAGGCTGAACCAAAGGCTTGTCGAATCATCACCAGCAGACGATGTCCATCCACGAGCTCTATGTGCGGCAAGTCTTGACACCAAGCGCGTGCTTCCTTGGAGAATCCGGACGTAGTGATCAAAACGCCCCCGGTTGCTTTGTGTTTTGTAACGGTTCCCAGCAGGTCGCGTAGCAAAGGCGCACCAACATCACCGCGAACAAAGCGTTTGCACTGCACGATCAACGTCGTGCCGTTGCGCATCACAATGCCATCGATTCCACCATCGCCTGTACGTTTGCCGGATTGCACACTCCACCCTAGCTGCTCATACGTCAGCAGCACGAGGTCTTCAAACAGAAAGGGATCGAGGCGCTTCAATTGGTCGAGCTCGTGTATCGTGGCAAGCGCGATCTCCTGCATCGCTCGCCGTCGTTCGGCTTTCGCTTGCTCAGCCCGTTCTCTCTCCGCCTGAAGCTGTTCAGCGCGCGCACGTTCGATGCGCTCGCATTCCTCACAATGTCGGGTACCGTCGGCCCTGCGCCGAACGCCATGCTGACACTTATCAAGAAAGTAGCGGGTCTTCCGAACAAAATCGACGATGACGCTGAGCACCGCCAAAGCACCACTGCCGATGAGTAGCCGATATCCGCCGGTTAGCCAATTCGACTCAGCAAACCAAGTCAGCGCAACCCACGCCACAATGACCGAACCCAACAGATACCAGAATTTCTCTTGCACGTCTCTTGTTGACGAACGCGTTGCCTTGATCCCCGCGTCTGTCAACGCGAAGACGATCAGGATCGCTCCTGCAAACGCAAGCCAAATCGACACCCCACGCGCGCCCCAAAAGTACACGCATGCTGGTATCGCTGCCAACAACAGTATTCCCAGGAACATCTCGATGTGCGTCTTTGAGAGCGTGCGCCGAGGAGGCACGGCCGGCGCGCTTCCGAGGTCGAAGTCCACACCGCATTGATCACAAAACCACGCATGCTCGTGCGTAACCGGTGCATGACAGTTTGGACAGGAACTAGGCGGCATTTCGCCGATACTCCACTGCGGCTGAGAGCGCCACTGCCACCATGTTCGATGAATGGCCAAGCACGGTCAAGCGTCTCCATCGTTTAACGGCCGTACAATTGATGGTTCCCAACGAATCACACGGAGGCCCCCGAATGACCACCGCCAAATCCACCCCCACCATGAAATCCCCCGGAACTGCCCCCGGCGCGGCCGGACAAAAAACCGACCCCCTCCAGCTCATCGATGTCGATCACGTTCGCTTCTACGTCGGCAACGCCAGGCAGGCCGCTCACTTCTACGCCTCCACCTTCGGCTTCCAGGTTCAGCAGATCGCCGACCTCACCACCGGCTCGCGCGATGCCGCCCACTACCTGCTTACCCAGGGCAACATCCGCTTCGTCCTCACCACCGGCCTCACCAAGGAGCACCCCGCCAGCAAGCACGTCATGAACTACGGCGATGGCGTCAAGGACATCGCCTTCACCGTCTTCGACGCTGCCGCCGCGTACGAGCGCGCGCTCAAGAACGGCGGCGAATCGGCTCAAGCCCCGACTGAGTACGGCGATGATTCCGGCGCAACCGTTGTCTCAGCATCCGTCAAGACCTTCGGCCCCGTCGTTCACTCCTTTATTTCGCGCCCGCGCGCCGGTAAATACTCGCTTCCCGAAGTCAAACAAGGCAGCGAGTTCATGCCGAAGTTCAAGAAGGTCGCCAACAGTGATTACCACCTCAACGACTACAACATCCAACATCCGTGCGGCTTGAAATTCGTCGATCATCTGGTCGGCAACGTCGAAATGGGCGCGATGAACAAGTGGGTCGCCTGGTACGAGAACGTGCTCGAGTTCCGCATGTTCAAGCACTTTGATGACAAGGACATCTCCACCGAGTACTCCGCCCTCATGAGCAAGGTCATGGCCAGCGGCAACCAGCTCATCAAGATTCCCATCAACGAGCCCGCCGAAGGCAAGCGCAAATCGCAGGTCCAGGAGTACCTCGACTTCACCGAGCAAGTTCCCGGTGTGCAGCACCTGGCGTTGCGGACCGATGATGAGCTGTCTTCGATCGCCGAGCTGCGCCGCCGCGGCGTCGATTTCCTCGCCATCCCCGACGCCTACTACGAAACCGTCTGGCAGCGCATCGAGTCAACCCTCAAGCAGCACGGCCACACCGCCGGCGTCAAGGAAGATCACAAGAGAGTCAAGGAGCTTGGCATCCTCGTCGACGCCGACGATGAAGGCTACCTCCTGCAACTGTTCACCAAGCCGCTCCAAGACCGCCCGACGCTCTTTTTCGAAATCATCTGCCGCCGCGGCTCCCAATCCTTCGGCAAAGGCAACTTCAAAGCCCTCTTCCAGGCCCTTGAAGCCGAACAAGAGCGGCGGGGGAATCTATGAATCACGGAATTCCGCGCCCGCCGCGACCTCATGCACTCGCAGTCGTTGAAACCTCTCAGCACACCTGAGATATAAACGGAGAGTTCGCCAGGAGCACTCTCATGGGTTGCCGAATGCTTAGCGCCTGTCTCGTTTCTCTCATAGTTCTGGGATGTGCAAAGAATCACACGACTATCCCGCTCGCAAACACAACGCGTGAAGTCTCATTCAGCGGGAGCATGGTTCATTACATCTCTGTCGCGAACTCTAAGCCAGCAAAGCCTGCCATCGTCTTCGTGCATGGCTGGGCTTGCGATCACACTTCCTGGGACGACCAGATGCGGGGCCTGGCAAACTCAGGATTTCCGCTGATCGCGCTGGACCTGCCTGGCCACGGCAAGAGCGAAATGCCGCGCCGCCAGAACTTTTCAATGGATCGTTTCGCCGATGCCGTGGCTGCCGTCATGGATGATGCCGGAATGAAATCCGCCATCCTGGTCGGCCATAGCAACGGCACGGCTGTCATTCGGCAGTTCTACCGACGTTATCCCAAGCGGACTCTCGCGCTCGTCGTGGTGGATGGCCCGTTGCGGTCGCAATTTCCCGATCCCAAAGCTGCCGAGCCCTTTCTCAACATGCTCCGCGCCGACGATGTCCTGGAGCAAGTGGACAAAATGATGTCGCCGGCACTGCAAAGCATGCACGATCCCAATAAGCGTGATCGCATCCACGCCACCATGATGGCAACCGACAGGCGCACCATGCTTGGAGCACTGGAAGCAGCGCTCGACCCGGCGATCTGGCCGAGCCCGCCCGATGCGATTGATACGCCGCTGCTTGTGATATTGGCCCAGTCGCCTTTCTGGGATGCTGATTATGAAAAATTCGTTCGTTCGATCGCTCGCAATCTCAACTATCAAGTCTGGCCCGGCGTCTCGCATTTCCTGATGATGGATGACAGCGAACGCTTCAACCACGCCTTGCTCGAGTTCGCGCAAAGCCTGAGCAATTCACAGTGATGTCGCCGGTGTGTTCGATCCTTCGGCAAAGGCAACTTCAAAGCCCTCTTTCCAGGCCCTCGAAGCCGAACAAGAGCGCCGTGGGAATCTCTAACGAGAGGCTGTTGATCGCAGTGGCTGCGCCGTCGGTGGGGCCGCAGCTGAATCACGCTGCGAACTCGCAATGGCCGCGCCGATCTGCATTCGCACAGCCTGCTCGAGTTGTGTTGATGGCAAGTCAGGACTCGGTCCGCCGAACATGGCCATCACATTCCGAGTCAACGTGATCGGTGTGATGATCAAGCCCGCTGGAAAGCCCCACCAGCCCGCCAACAGAGAGAATACAAAGCCCCCGAGTTGGCGTTTGCGACCGCACGATCGACAGCAGACTTGCGGATCGTTTTGCGTCGCGGTGATGACGATCAGTGACCAGACGCGATAGGCCGTATGCACGTCGATTGGTCCCGGCCCCTTGCACCGGGGGCACGGCCCTCCGTGCACGTTGAGCACCTGCTCATCAACCAACTCGTCCGGAAGGTCATTGCATCGCGCCAGGAGCCAGCCGAATTGATGACAGCGCTGGTTGCAATACCGCGCATTCCCGTCGCGCACCCCACCAAAGAGAATGGTGGTACTACAGTAGTCGCACTTAGCCACAGCGTCCGCTCCTGGCCGATTGCCTGCCATGTTACTTCCTGGTCGAACCAACTGCCAAGCGCCATCTAGAATTTCAATTGCGGAATCCGCTTGAACCTGCGACCAAGTCTCTGGCCCGTTCCATGATCATCCGCTTCTCCAACTCCCGCCGCGGCTACGTCCTCACCTGCATCCGCGGTGACGGCTCGCTCACCTACACCAAGCCCAAATACGGTGCCTTTTTCGCCCAGCACGATCTCATGCACTACGCCGTCGAGACAAAACTCCACGGCCGCAGCCGCGGTCAACTATTTCGCTTTTTAGCTAAAAAGCGAATAACACATTCAACCGTCGATGCGCCCCCGGGGAGCGGCGCACGATGCTTGCACACACGGGCAACGAGCCCGCGCCGCATTCACATCAACCCAAACTTTCACTTGTTCACGATGGCAGATCGAATCATCAAGCGACGCTGCGCTAACCAGCGCGCATATCGCGCACGACCACCATCCCCGACAGAATCGGGAAGAGCTGACTTGCGAAATGGTTCGCGCGCTGGAACATGATGGCCTGCCTCAACGATGAGCCGGTGATTCTCGCGGCGCAGCATTGCGTGTCAAGCAAAAAGTCAAACTTCTTCGTGCACCGTGCGCGCGACTTTGTGAACCAAGTCACAAGCTTGATCACTCCTCGAATTGGGAGGCGGCCCTATTTGGGCGCGGGTCGCCGACCTGTAGAGTGCTAGTGGTATCACAGGGTATCGGGGAGGGGCGTCCGTCCGCATGGTCGCATCTCCACCCATCATCACGTCTCTTCGAGCCGACATCGTCCCGCACCGCGAGTTTGCTGGCCGCAAATGGTTCTATGCCAACCCGCTTTGGTATTACCACCGTCGGGGCCAGACCGGCGAGATCAACCCCAGCCGCAAGTTCTACAAGCTCGTCGATCCCGAGCTGCGCGAACTCTGCCACCTGCTCCACGATGCTGGCGTTCACACCACTCCCTCCTGCCAGGGCCACTTCTACGGCCGCGATCACTTCAAGGAAATCTGGCATGAGCTCGAGCGCGAGCAATCGCTCATCCAGACCAGCGGTCTCACCGTGAAGGATTCCGAAACTGATTCACCCTTTCTGTTCCGCACCCCAACCTACCAACTTCCCTGGCCGTCGTTCGAAGACTTCTACGTCCAGGCAGCCTCGCATCAGAACATAGGCTATCTCGGCATTCTAGTTCCACATCACCTGCACACGCTGCGCTGCCGCCTGCACAACGACCCGTATCGCACTGAATTCGCATCAATCTGCTTCGATGGCGAGCTGAGCTGTGTTCTGGGCGGCTCACTCTTCAACATCTTCGTCCACGCCCGCTATCCGGAAGAGCGGCACGAACTCTGGAGCTTGATCACAGACTACCTTGCGCAGGTGGTGCGGTACCTTGCAAGTCCCCCACCCAAGAATGGCGCTCTTGCGATCGAGGCTCCTGTTCTCACGCCGTAGCCCTCGCTGAGTGCACCACCCAGACAATTCAACGAGCAGCGCCACGGCCGCCGGCTCGCAGCCTTGGCACCCATCCACAGATGTCACAGATGGCGCAGATTGGTTGCACGATACTTCTCCATCTGCTTCGTCTGTGACATCTGTGGACAAGCTTTGCCTTTCCAAATGTCCTTCTCTGCGCCCTCTGCGGCTCTGCGGTGGATCTTGTTTCGAGGTTGTATGGGCCTACTCATACGCGGTGAAAATAGACCCTTCACCGTCATCGGCTCGGCGGCACATTACAGCAATTCTCCTATAACGCCGATGGAATAGATGAACCCGCTTGCGGGCTGAACATCCGGAGCCTTTGCTCCGATATGCTGCAACCAGTTGCCATGAATCGCCCGTTTTCTCAGGTCAACTA
>JAKEEP010000037.1 GCA_022616475.1 Phycisphaerales bacterium
GACCGTCACCCATTCGGCTGGCATGGGCATCTTCGCGGGGTTGTACCAGAAGCACTCCTGTGCAAGGTGGAACCCGACTTCCTCGACCAGCGCGATGAGCAGCTTGAAATGGTAAACCGAACGTGTTGGCGCGCCCTTGTTGTAGCTTCCGCCGATGTTCAAAACGAAGCTGCCGTCATCTTTCAAAACACGCCTAATCTCCCGCGCGAACGGGAGCATCCACTCGACGTATTCGTGCTTATCTTTATTGCCATAGGCCTTCTTAAAGTGGAGCGCGTACGGTGGCGAGGTGATTACGAGCGATATCGAATCGCTTGGAATCTCCCGCATTACCTCAAGCGAGTCGCCCAGTACGGCCAATCCCCCCGGTGTTTTGTAAAAAGCCTGGAGGTCGGCGACCGCTCGCAGTCCGTTGTTGCAGTTGAATTTGAGTTTCGCTTGCGCACCCATACGATGCCCGTTTCTTTGGTAATGGTACCAGCGGAATCACCGAGGCAACAGTTTGGCCGTCGACCCCATCAGTCAGATACGGCAGATTCTTGCGGCCTGCACCGACCGGCAGCGAGATGAGATAATTAAATTGCTCAGAAGCGAGTATCGGACGCACCGCATCGAGCGAGAATGGAACACGTCAGCGGAGATCGTGCTAGAGGCTATCGCGCGGTCTGGGCCGCTAACACAGCGCATGTTCAAGGGCATTCTCGCCGAGGCCGCGTTCAAAGTCGAGGTACTTGACAAATTGCATGGGTGGCAGGAGGTCACGCCGCCGGGAACGCATGCCTATGACTTCGCTGTTCAAGGGGGCAACGTGACGGTTACCATTCAAACCAAGCTCCAACGAAAGCAAGCGGGACAACCGTTCATGTACCGCGTTCCCGGTACGCGTGGCCCGGCAAGTGCGTTTTATGTGGTCGAGACGCAAAAGTCTCGGAAGGGTACGAACCGCACGTCTGGCAAGAGCACACGGCCATATCGCTTCGGTGAATTCGACATTCTCGCAGTCTCGATGGAGCCAGCCACCTGCGACTGGTCGCAGTTCCGATTCACGCTCTGCAGCTGGCTCCTCCCTCGACCCGAGGACCCGACGCTTATTTCCATCTATCAGCCGGTATCATTGGAACCCAACGAGGATTGGACCGATTCGCTGATCACCGCGATTAAGTGGTTACAGTCCGGAAAGAGAAAGACAATCAGCATCGACAGGGCGGCGGAGGGGTCTTCTTGATGTGCCGAGGGCTTTCTTAGGGGTCAGGTGTCGGCTCGTTTCTCGTAAGATGCGGGGATGGACGTATTTGACGAGCCCGCGAAGCGGTCGAAGCAGGTCATCTTTCTTGTGACGCCTGATGAGAAGGAGCGCCTTGAGGAGGCCGCCAAGAAGAAGAACATGACCGTCTCGGATCTCATCCGGTCGGCTGTCAACCAGTACCTGCGCCCAAAGAAAAAGCGCGAATGACGCCGATTCGCGCTTGACAACATATATATGTATCATTTATATATGCGTTGGGGCGGATGTCAGGCCTCTGCCCCGCAGAAAGTTGCCCCCGCGCTGCGTCTAACAGCCGGGGGCGTGGATCGCACTCGGATAAGGAGCACGACCAATGGCCAATATAGCGAAGTCGGCAACGTCTCCGCGCGCAGCGGAGCGGAAGCGAAGGCGCACCCTCACCCTGCCCTCTCCCTCCAAGGCAGAGGGAGAAGGAAAGCGGACCCGTAACGCGCCCTTGCCGAGAGGGAGAGGGATAAAGGAACCGATGACGGCTGTGCCGGTGGGCGTTTTGCTGGATGTGCAGGATGAATTGCATGAGTTGAATGCGATTTTTGACTGGTTGCCGGGGTTGCGCGAGCTTCATGCGGTGATGGTCGAGATGAGGGGTCAGGTGTCAGGCGCCAGGTGTCAGAAGGTTGAGGACGGGATCGATCGCGTTGGATCGTGGGCGTTGAAGCTGACGGGGAAGTCGCTTGGTACCGTGCACAGCGCGGCGGATGACGAAGCGTGGATGGATGAGGCGGACTTGATCGATCTGGGAGCTGCCGGTGATGTGGTTCTGCGCGCGGTGCGGTGCAGGATTGGGCGGGTGGCGGCGCTTGTGGGGTTGGTCTTGAAGAGCAGGTGACAGGTGTCAGGTGTCAGTTTGATCGCCCCGGCGGGGCGAGAAAGGATGCGGCGTCGAAGGCGCGCGAAGCCGCAAGCGGTGGGGCGCGGGATCGTTGGGTGAGAGGCGAGAAAAACCCTGGCCAAGGCCGGGGCTTTCTAGGGACGGCACCGCGTTGCGATGCGGTGCGAGAGGGCGCGCGAAGCCGCGAGCGAGAGTCGGATCGTTGGGGTGGAAGGAATGGAGCGGCGAGGGCGCCGCTCGCTAAACGGGTTGATGCGCGAGGGAGCGGGCCTCGCTGGCGCGTCGGCCTGGTTGGTTGGGATACACTGACGATGAGGCTTCGATGCACATTCGGTTGGCCAAGCGCGAGGATGTTGGGGCGATTGTTGTGATCAGCAACTGGGCGGCTGAGCATACGAGCGCGAACTTTGCGATTGAGCCCGAGACGCCCGAGTCGTGGCTGGCGAGCTGGGAGCAGACGCATCGAATGTACCCGTGGCTAGTTTGCGAGGGCAGTGATCGCCGGGTGATCGGGTTTGCGAAAGGGTCGCCGCATCGGAGCCGGTGTGCGTATGCGTGGTCAGCGGAAGTGTCGGTGTATGTAGATCCGGGGCATCATGGGAAGGGCGCTGGCACCGCGCTGTACGCGAGACTGATCGAGCTGCTGAAGGCGCAAGGTTACGTCACGCTGCTGGCGGGAATCACTTCGCCGAACCCGGCGAGCGAGAAGCTGCACGAGGCGTTCGGATTCCGGCGCGTGGGGTGCTTTGAGCGAGTGGGTTGGAAATTCGATCGCTGGCACGATGTGGGGTATTGGGAGTTGATTTTGCAGGAGGGAGATGGTGTGCCGGGCGAGTTGCGCTCGGTGGACGAGGTGATCCGGTAGTCAGTCTTGAGATTGCCCTCACCCCCAACCCCTCTCCCAAGGGGAGAGGGGAGCATGTGGCGGCCAGGCGGTGACGGTGCTCATATCATGAGCGCATGAGGAAGGGAATTGCGGAGATTCAAGAGGCGATCAGCGCGGCGCTGAACGGGTTGGATGGCGTGTTCTCGAGCGTGCAGTGGGGCGGTCGCGCGTACAAGTTGCCGGGGCCGAACGGGAATCGAAAGCGGCCGAAGCTCTTGGCGCACGTTTGCTTGAGCGAGGCGGGCGATTCGGTGAGCGTTGACTTCAAACTGGAGAAAGCGCGAGCGCGAGAGGTGGTGGAGGTGCACGATTGGATTCAGCCGCACCCGTTTCGGACGCTGGCGCCGAATGGATGGGTATCGGCGACGGTGCGAACGAGGTCACAGTGCAAGGTAATCTCCAAGTTGCTGGCGGAGAGCCGGAGGCTGTATCCGGAGGTAGAGATCAGGTCGAGGGGGCCGGCCGCGCGGAAGGAAGTGTCGGAGGCGGCGCGGCGAATTGAGCTGGTGATGGGTGAGAAGCGGGCGCAGGGGTGGAGGGTGGTGGATGTTTGAGTGATGGCGGAAGGGGAATTGCCCTCACCCCCAACCCCTCTCCCAAAGGGAGAGGGGAGCAGGGCTTAGAACGGCCAGATGATGAACTCGTCGTGGACTTCGATGTGAGGGGCGGCTTGCATGGCGATGATGGCGGCGTTGAGCTCCAGCAGATGATCGCGGGTGAGCTGCAACGGATGCTCATTGGGGTGCGATGTTGATCCGATGGGGAAGTCGTCGCCGGGCGTGTTGCTCATTTCGATGTGTGTGCCGAGCACCCAGCAAACCGGGTTGGTGCTGGTGAAATCGACCATCCGCTGGATGCTGTTTTTGTAATCGGTGAAGGCGCTGATGTAGAGGCGGCCGGGATAAAGCGTGTCGCCGGTGAAGAGGATGTCAGTGTCGCGATCGTAGAGCGCGATGTGGGCGGTTTGATGGCCGGGGATGGGAATGACGTCGAGCATTCGCCCGCCGAGGTCGTATTGCACGATTTGGGTAGGCCAGTTGATGATGCCGAAGAAGTTCTTGACCGCGGTCTGACTGATGCCGACGACCGTTGTGTTGGGCTGGCCGATGAACTGGGAATCGCAGAAGATGTGGTCGCCGTGGCCATGTGAGTGGGTGACGATGAGTTGGATGGATGCCTGGCCGTGTGCGGCGAGCCATTCGTTGATGATTTGGTAGACCTTGGTCGCCAGCGCGATGTTGCTGGCGCCGGTGTCTTGCATGAGGACCTTGGTCTGGCCGAAGAGGAGGTAGATGAACGGCGCTTCGAAGTTGGTGCAGAGCGACTGACGAAGGATGTAGGTGTTCTGGTTGTATTGGTGGACTTGGATCTGGGGCTCGGTCCCGCAGTTTGGGCCGCCGTTGATCCACAGGGCGGGGAACGTTCCGCCGGAAATTCCCGTCGGGCCCCACGCGCCGATGACGGCCAGAAGATCGGCCACGTTCACGATGTCGTCACCGCCGGGCGGCGCGATGTCGGCGGAGTCGTCTTTGCCCACCGGTCCCCAGGCGCTGATGACGGCAAGCAAGTCGCCCACATCGACCTGGTCGTTGGGGACGATGTCGGCGGGGGCGCAGGGGGATGCAGGCGACGAATTGCAAAGGAAGGTTGCTAATGCAATCGCCATCGCCAGGCAGAGGGAGAATCGGTTCATGGTGGTGTGCTCCGAGTGCAAAGTATGAACGTTGCCGAGCAAGGCAGCAAGCGCGAAGTCCGCGGATTCGTTTGCGATATCGATGCGGCTTAAACATGCGTGGGCCGTCGTACGGCCTTGTTAGCGACTCCTGCACAGGCGGGACGCCTGTGCCACCTTCCATTCAGCCTCCGAGGATCATGCTGATGCGCTCGGATATTGCTTCATCGAGCACGAGGTTGGCGGCTTTGACGTTTTCGATGATCTGCTGAGGCTTGCTGGCGCCGGTGATGACGCTGGTGACGCCGGGCCGGTGCAAGCTCCATGCCAACGCGAGGTTGGACATTGGCGCGCCGAGGCCTGCGGCCAGGGCGCCGAGCTTCTGGAGCCGCGCGAGATTCTCTTGCGTCATGCGCGGCTTGATGAACTGGCCGAGGTTTTCATCGGCTGCGCGGCTGCCCTTGGGTACGCCTTGCGAGTACTTGCCGGTGAGCAATCCTTCGGCCAGCGGCGAGAACGTCACGATTCCCAATCCAAGCCGACGGCAGGTTGGAAAGACTTCGGCTTCCCAGTGGCGCTCGAGCATGTTGTGCAGCGGTTGGTTGCTGGCGGGGCGCTGCCAGCCATGGTCATCGCAAATCGCCACGGCCTCGGTGATCTGCTGGGCGTTCCATTCGCTGACGCCCCAGTACAGGATCTTTCCCTGGGCGATGAGATCGCTCATGATGCGGCAGGTTTCGATCAACGGCGCGTTGGGATCGAAACGATGGCATTGATACAGGTCGATGTAGTCAACGCCGAGGCGTTTGAGCGAAGCGTGGCACTGCTCGAAGATGTGCTTGCGGCTGAGGCCGCGGTCGTTGGCGCCGGGGAAGGGCCAGTCGCGCTGAAATGCCCAGAAGACCTTGGTGGCGAGGACGTAGGTTTCGCGGCGAAACGCGCGAAGTGAGCGGCCGACCATGACCTCGGTGTTGCCGCGGCCGTAGACGTTGGCGGTATCGAAAAAGTTGATGCCGTTCTCGTAGGCGGTGCGGTGCAGCGTATCGGAAAGGCGCTGATCGCCGGAATCGAACACCAGCCACGACCCCAAGCCAATTTCTGAAAGTTGAAGGCCCCACATGCCGAGGCGGCGATACTTCATGACGAGGTGATCCGTAGGGCGAGATGCGCGCTCGGTGACGGACGAACGATCAATAGTCAACTGTGTTGTCGGACTTCGGCTTGTCCTTCGACGCATCGGGAGCCTTGGGAGCGGCGTCCGGCTTGGCGGATGTTGGCGCCGCATTCAGTCCCGGCACAAAGCCCGGGGAGCCGATGTCAGCGCCGTTGAACAATTCGGTTTTCTCATTTGTGCGGCTGCCGTTCTTGGCTGACTCGGACCGCTGCCAGAGTTTGCCGTTCGAAAGATCCTTGGCGGCGATGTCGGAAAGCCAGATGCTCGGCCCGTCGGGCTTGGTGCAGTTCGGCCAACCTTCGCCCTGCTGCTTGACCTCGCACACCACTACGTCCTTGTCATTTCGTAGTTGAAGAACCTCGTTGGCGGCATCGGGCTTGTTGGCGAGGTTGGACCACTTCACGGGGATGATTTGATAGTTGATCTTGGCAGCCGATTCATCGCCAACGGGCGGCTGGTCCCAGGCCTGGCGGAACTCTTTTTCGGTGACGGCATTGTCGACGAGCACCAGGACGCCGCCGGGAGCGAGCGTGGCGGTGAACTTGCCCCATTCGCGTTTGTCTTCGTCGTCCAGGCGCCAGTCCTTCATTTCGATGGGCTGGTCGCCGACGTTGGCGATTTCGACCCACTCGGTTTTCTCAACAGTCTCTTGTTTGGAATTGGGGTTGTACATGATCTCGGTGATGATCACGCGCGCTTGGCCAAGGGCGGGCGATGCCAGTGCGGTAACAGCGCCAAGGTGGACGAGATAGGATCGCATGGTCTACCTCCAGGATTTGGGCAGTACTGTAACGTTTTGGCATTCACATTGAAAGCACGAGCGCAACATGTGCGGCGCCTCAAACCCGAGCTATCTCGACTCAAAGCCGCCTCGCGGCTCTGATCCGCAGAGGCCTACCGCGGAGCTTCTGTTGTGGGGGTATGCGCATGGGTTATTTCCAATGGTTGATTCGGGCCGGCGGCGTGCTGAGCGGGTGGAGTGGTTCTGTCCCGACCCGCGCGGGCTGTTTCCGCTCGATCCGCCGGAGGCGTTTCATGTTCCCAGAAACGTGAAGCGCGAGGTGCGGAGCGGGAGATTCGCGATTCAAAGTGATCGCACGTTTGAATCGGTCATTCGGGCGTGCGCCGCGCCGCGAAGCTCGCAGAATCCAAGTTGGCTCAACGAGCAACTGATTCAGTCGTACGTTGGGTTGCATGCGTTAGGCCATGCGCACAGCGTCGAAGCGTGGCGCGATGGGAAGCTGGTTGGCGGGCTCTATGGAGTGCACATCGGCGGCGCGTTCTTCGGAGAATCGATGTTCAGCCGGCCGGAATTGGGGGGGAGCAATTCATCGAAGGTTTGCCTCGTGCATCTGGTGCACTGGCTGCGGCGCCGCGGATTTGCGCTTCTGGATACGCAGTTCTGGAACGAGCATTTGGACCAGTTCGGGTGCATTGAGGTGTCGAACGAGCGGTATCTGGAGACGCTGGATCGCGCTATCCGAATGCCGCTGACTTGGGGGGAGTTTGAAGCGAGTTCAACAGGGCAATAGCCGACGTGATGGGCGACGAGCGAAATGCGGACAGGCGAGACGCCTGTCCCACCAAATTTTTTTGAACACGCCCGAATGCGTGGTGATCGCTATCATCTTCGCCTTTGTTCGAGGTGCGATGATGGAATGCGGAATGGTTGGTCTACCTGGGGTGGGCAAGACGACATTGCTGAATGCGTTGACCGGCAGCCGGGCGGCGCCTAGCGCTGCGCTCAAACCCAATGTTGGGGTGGCGAAGATTCCCGACCCGCGCTTGGGGCTGATCGCTTCGTACATTCCAACCAAGAAGATCGTGAGCGCGACGATTCAGTTTGTGGATATTCCGGGCGTGCCGGCGTCGAGCCGGCCTGATGCGGCCAAGCTCAATGCGTTCCTGGCGCACGTTCGCCAGGTTGATGCGCTGGTTCACGTGGTGAAGTGCTTCGATGACGGGTCGGGTGCGCCCGATCCGACGGGCGACATCGACAAGATGGATACAGAGCTGGTGATCGCCGACCTTCAGGTGGCGGAGTCGGCATTGGACAAGGCGTCGAGGGCGGCACGGGCGGGCGATGCGGATTCCAAGGCGCGGGCGGCCTTACTTGAGAAGGTTCTGGCGATCCTGAATGAAGGCAAGCCTATTCGTTCAAGCTCAAACTGGAGCGATCCCGAGAAGGCGATGCTCAAGAGCTACGGGTTGGTGACGGCCAAGCCGGTGCTGTATGTAGCCAACGTGGGGGAAGACCAGATTTCAGTCGAATCGTCGCAGGTTGATGTGGTTCGCAAGCACGCGCAAGGGACCGGAGGCCGATCGGTGGTGGTGTGCGCGAAGCTGGAGGCGGAGCTGGCGGAATTGGATGAGAAGGATCGGGATGAGATGCTTGGATCGATGGGGTTGAGCGAGCCGGCGATCGGGCCGTTGGCGCGGGCTGCTAATTCGCTGCTCGGGCTGGCATCCTTTTACACGGCGGGCGAAAAGGAGGTGCGATCGTGGCCGGTGCGATTGGGGGCGACGGCGCCGCAGGCGGCAGGAAGCGTGCATTCGGATATCGAGCGCGGGTTTATTCGCGCAGAGTGTTACAACGTGGATGATCTGGTGAAATACAAGAGCGAGAAGGCGATTCGCGAGGCCGGGCGGTTGCGCAGCGAGGGGAAGAACTACCAGCTGCGCGATGGCGATGTGGTTCACTTTTTGTTCAATGTGTAATGCGTTGGCGGGACATGCGAGCAAGAAAAGGTGCCAGGCGCCATTTTCTGAAGAGTTGCGTGACACCGAATAACCTTCCAGAAAATGGTGCCTGGCACCTTTTCTGGAGGGGCTAAGGAGGTCTTGCAGCATCAAACGGCTTCGAGCCGATGGTAACACACGGTCGACTTTTTGTCGCCGAGGTTTTGCCATGGACCAACGTAAGCGCATCCCGAGCATGTTTCACCGGCGGCTGTTGCTGCTAGGCGCCGCATTTGCGGTGATCACCATGGTGCTCACCGGTCAAATGGTCCGGCTCTCGGTCGTGGAGGGGAGTGAGCGGCTGGCGGCGGCCGAGGCCAAGCTGGATCTTCGAAGGTACTTGCCGACCCATCGGGGGCAGATTGTCGATCGGCACGGCCGAGTGCTGGCGATCGATCGGGCCAGCTACGACGTGGCCGTGCAGTATGAGGTGATCACAAGCGCCTGGCCGCGCAATCGTGCCGCCGCCGAGGCGAAGAAGGCCGCCGGCGGCAACCGGTGGCGCGCCATGAGTCCCGAGCAACGCGAAGAGGCGATCAACAAGTGTCTTCCCAAGTGGGAGGCCAAGTGCGTTCTGCTCTGGGCGGAGATTTGCCGGTTAGGGAAAGTGAGCCCGGATGAGGTTCAGGCGCGATTGGATGCGATCAAGGCCGACGTGCAGACCATGGCGGCGGTGGTTTGGGAGCAGCAACGGCTCGATGAGCGCATCAAGTACGGCATCACCGATGATCAAGAGCACGACTTCAAGACGACGCCGATTCGCGAGCAGACCGAGTCGCACGTCGTGCTGCCTCGGGTGCCCGATGAGGTGGCGTTCGTATTCCGCAAACTCGACCAGCAGCTTCCGGGGATGATCGAAGTCCAGGATTCTCGCCGGCGCGAGTACCCGTGGCTCAACGCGGAAGTGATCCTGGACCGGGCGAGCCTGCCCAAACCGATTCGCAGCGATCACCCGATGACCGTGCGGGTGGCGGGCGTGGCGGATCACATTCTCGGATCGGTGCGCGAAGAGGTGTGGGCCCAAGACATTGAGCGCCGCCCGTTTCATGATCCCAAGACCAAGAAGGTTGTGGACCTAGACGGGTATCGGCGCGGGGACATCGTCGGCGCGCGCGGCGTGGAGAACGTGTTCGAAGACGCGCTGCGGGGACGACGCGGCGAGGTCATCGAGCGCCGAGACACCGGGGTGCAAAGCCGGATTGAGCCGACGCCGGGCACGGACGTTCGCTTGACCATCGATGTTCTTCTGCAGGCGCGGGTTCAGGCGATCCTGTCGCATCAGTTGGGATTGACAGTGGTTCAGCCGTGGCATCACAACGCCGCGTTGCCTGTCGGCACGCCGCTCAATGCCGCCGCTGTTGTCATTGAAGTTGAAACGGGTGAAATCCTCGCCATGGTCTCAATGCCCACTGTCGCCATGGGCGAACTGATGAGTGCCGAAGAGGCTGCCCTCAACCAATGGTTGGTCAACCGCCCGGTTGAAGCGATTTATCCACCGGGCTCGATCATCAAGCCGATCGTCCTCGCCGCCGCGGTCACAGAAGGAGTCCACAACCTCGGCTCGGCCATCGAATGCACCGGCCACTATTTCGAGGACAAAAAGGATGCGGCCCGCTGCTGGATCTACCGAGAAAAGAACGGCTTCGCGACTCACGGCTCGCTCCATGCTTCGGAAGCCCTCGGCAAGTCCTGCAACATTTTCTTCTACACACTCGCCGACCGTTTAGGCATGGACGGACTGATCAAATGGTTTGGCTATTTCGGAATGGGCAGTCCGTTGGATGTCGGTCTGCTCCATACCCAAGTCGATTCCGACGGCCGGGTCCGACGGCTGGGTGAAAGCGCCGGCGATGTGCCATCCTCCGCCAGAATTGCTGACATACGTCGCAATGGTCAACTCACGTCGGCCGAAGCGTTCATGGGCATCGGCCAGGGCCCGATCTCCTGGACGCCTGTCCAGGCTGCCAACGCCTACGCCATGTTGGCGCGCGGCGGGGTTGTTCGCGATGCCACCCTGGTATCGAATGATCCCCGAGGCTCTCGGCCCCAACGATGCGAAGACCTGCATCTGAGTTGGGATTTGGTTGCGACCGCGCTCGAGGGTTTGCGGCAGTCGGTGATGGAGCGATACGGCACTGGTCATCACATCACCTACGACGATCAGACCGAAGAGCGGATCATCAACGCCGAACACGTGACCGTGTGGGCCAAGACGGGCACAGCACAATGGGACATCATCCGGCGTCTGGACCATTCGTGGTTCGTGGGACTCGTCGGCCCGCAGGCCACCGGCAAGCCGATGCACGCGATTGCGGTGATTGTGGAAAACGGAGGTTCGGGCGGCCGCTGCGCCGGGCCGGTGGCGAACCAGATCGTTCGAGCGCTTCAGGCTGAAGGATATTTGCCGGGTGATTCAGCGGCGGCGCGGCGGCAATCTGACCGCGATGGGCAACCGGCGTCAAGTGAAGACGTGCATGCTGAGTTGGCGCAGGAGTCGGAGAATTGACGCAGTTGTTCGCGATCTTCCGGCCTCAGCCGTTTACGCCGACGGGATTTCGCATGCAGGCGCGGGCGCTGCATCAGCCGCGGATCATGTGGTCGAATGTGGGTTGGTTGTGCGTGTGCACGGCCGTGGCGCTGAGCGTGCTGGGGATTGCGGCGATCTACACGGTTCCGCGCCCGCGTGAGCCGGACTATGCGATGCGGCAGATTGTGTTTCTGGGAGCTGGAATCATTGCAGCGGCGGCGGTCGCCATGCCGCACTATCGATGGCTCCAGCGGTTCAGCCTGTGGCTGCTGCTTGGAGCCATCGGGTTGCTGCTGTTTGTGCTGACGCCGGCCGTGCCGGAATCGATCGTTCGGCCTCGCAACGGAGCACGGCGATGGATCAATGTCGGCATCACGGACTTTCAGCCATCGGAGTTGGCGAAGATCGCCTACATCATCGCACTGGCGGGCTACTTGCGAGTGCAACAAAATTACCGGCGATTCGTGGGCTTGCTCATTCCGCTTGGATTGAGTCTTGTCCCGATGGGACTGGTGCTGATCGAGCCGAATCTTGGAATGGCTCTGTTGTTTCTCCCGACGTTCTTCGCGATGCTGATCGCGGCCGGCGCGCGTGTGAAGCACATCGTTCTCATCATCGTGCTAGGCCTGTCACTGGCGCCTTTGAGCTACCCGGTTCTGCGCGATCACCAGAAGGATCGCATCGATGCTCTTCTGGCGCAGATCCGAGGCGATCCGCGTTACGAACGCGACATCGGATATCAAGGCGTACGCGCCATGACCTTGGTCGGGGCCGGGGGCTTGTTGGGCGTGGGCGGACAAAAGGCGGCAGACCTGGTCGTGTACAACGCCCTTCCTGAAGATCACAACGACATGGTCTTTGCAGTGATTACGTGTCGGTGGGGA
>JAKEEP010000038.1 GCA_022616475.1 Phycisphaerales bacterium
GCCGGCGGCTTGACCGCCTGCAATCAACTTCACGGTTCTGCCAATCCGATCGGCGGGCAGAACTCGGTCGTGAAGCTCAAATGGGGCGCTGCGCGGGGAGCCGAGGATTTTCCGGTCGCCGACGCTCTCCCTGGAATCAAGTTCGCGCTGGGCGAGAACGTCAAACGCTCCACGGGCCGGTACCCCAATACTCGCATGGGCGTCGAGACCTTCATTCGCGATGCCTTTACCGCCGCGCGCGATTACCGTGGCGAATGGGAACGCTACAACGAACTACCGTCCAACGGCCGGCAAGGAACGATGCCGCCGCGTCGCGATTTGGAGCTCGACGCCCTGGTCGAAATCCTCACCAACAAGCGCCTGGTTCACTGCCACAGCTACCGGCAGGATGAAATCCTCATGCTGATTCGCGTCGCCGACATGTTCGGCTTCACGATCGGCACATTCCAGCACGTTCTGGAGGGCTACAAAGTCGCTGAGGCCATCGCCAAGCACGGCGCGGGCGGCTCGAGCTTCAGCGATTGGTGGGCGTACAAGATCGAGGTTATGGACGCCATTCCATACAACGGCGCCCTCATGCACAAAGTCGGCGTGCTGGTTAGCTTCAATTCTGATTCCGATGAGCTGGCCCGACGCATGAACACCGAAGCCGCCAAGGCCGTGCGCTACGGCGGCCTTGCCCCGCACGAAGCCCTGAAGTTCGTCACCATCAATCCGGCCAAGCAGCTTCGCATCGATCATCGCACCGGCTCGCTCGAGAAGGGCAAAGACGCTGATTTCGTCATCTGGTCGGGCGATCCGCTTTCCACCTACACCCGCTGCGAGCAAACCTGGATCGAAGGCGCGCTCTATTTCGATCTAGAAGCCGATCGCCGGCTGCGCGACGACATCGAGCGCGAACGCCAGCGGATCGTCCAGAAGATCCTGCTTCAAGCGCATGGCGAGCTGCCCAAGCCCGGCGCTGAAACCAAGCCGGATTCAAAGGAACCCGCATCGCAGCCCCAGACCAAGCCCGAGCACATGCTGCACTTGGCTGCACACCATCTGGCCTGGCTGGAAGAGCAGGTGCGCCTGGGCCGCGACCCCAACGAAATCCGCCCTGGCGAATGCGGCTGCAACGATTCCTGGGCGCATAGTCACGAGTGAAAGTCAAAATGTCAACAAGTCAACAAGTCAACACCAACCAAATCACGGGTCGGTTCCATGGAGACCTGCCGGAACGCACGTTTCAGTTTGCTGTGAGAATTGTTGAATTGTTTGATCAGATTCCGAATTGCACCAAAGGCTGGGTCTTGGGGAAACAACTCTTGCGCAGCGGTACGTCCGTCGGCGCCAACATTCGAGAGGCTGACCACGCTCTCACGGACGCTGAGTTCGCACAACGATGCAGTATTGCTCGTAAGGAAACGTCGGAAAGTGATTACTGGTTGAGTCTCTGCGTCGAAGCTGGATTGCTGTCGCACGACGCTGTCGCACCGCTTCAACAGGAATGCGCCGAACTGGTCCGCATTCTTTCGACCATCATCAGGCGATGCCAAACCGGGCCGAGTTCACCCAAGCGACACGCCGCCGACGCTTCGCGTCTGCAAGTTCACGTTGGAGAAGGTGAGGCAGTCACATGATGTACCGCGCGCTCTCGATGTTTCTGTTGACTTGTGGACTTTTTGACTTGTTGACTTTTGCGCAGTCGCGCCAAATTCCCGCCGCGCCTCAGAAGCAGCCCATCATCATTTTCTCGGCGACCGTTCATCCGGTCTCGTCCGATCCGATCCAGAACGGCTACATCGTCTTTGACAAAGGCGTCATCACCGGCATCGGCGAAGGCGAGCCTCCATCAACCCCCAACGCGATCAAGCTCAACGCCGAGGGCTTGCACGTTTACCCCGGACTGGTCGCCGCCTCGACTTATCTGGGCCTGACGGAGATCGGCGACATCAGTCAAACCAACGACCACAGTGAAATGGGCCGTGTCAAGCCGGAGGTCCGCGCTGTCTCGGCCATCAACCCGGATTCCGATTTGATTCCCGTCGCGCGCGCCAACGGAATCCTCACCGCCATGATTCTTCCGCGCGGCGGCCTGATCGCCGGCCGATGCTCAACGGTTCGCCTCGACGGCTGGACCTGGGAGAACATGTCCATCGATCCCGATGCCGGGTTGGTCGTCAACTGGCCCCGCACCGAGCCTATCACCGCCTGGTGGATGGAACGCACCGAAGAGCAGCAGCGCAAGGAGATCAAGGAAGACCTCGAAGCGATCGAGAAAATTTTCGATGAAGCGATCGCCTACATCAAGGCCAGGGATAACGATCGCTCGCTCCCGACCGATCTTCGCTTCGAGGCCATGCGCCCCGCCCTTCAAGGCGCCAAGCCCATCTTCATCAGCGCCGCCATGGTCGGGCAGATCGAGTCGGCCGTCGCCTGGGCCCGGCGGCGGAACCTCAAGATCGTCATCGTCGGCGGCGACCAGGCCGACCAGGTCGCGCCGCTTCTCAAAAAACATGACATCCCCGTGATTGTCACCGGAACTCATCGCTTGCCAACGCGCCGGCACGATGCTTACGACCAGCCGTTCACTCTGCCCGCAAAGCTGCACGAAGCCGGCGTTCAATTCTGCATCGCCGCCGGCGGCGAGGCCGCGCACGAGCGAAATCTCAATCACATGGCTGCCACCGCAGCCGCCTACGGCCTGCCCAAATCCGAGGCGCTCAAGGCGGTCACCATCAACGCGGCTCGAATCATCGGCGCTGGAGAACACTTCGGATCCCTCGAAGTCGGCAAATCCGCCACGTTGATTGTCACCGCCGGGCCCGAATCCAACTCCAACTCAGAATCGACCGCTGCCCCGCCACCTCCGGGCGATCCGTTGGAAATCACTACCGACACCCTGGTGGCCTTCATCGACGGCTGCCGCATTGACTTGGGCAATCGGCAAAAAGGACTCTACGACAAGTACCAGGAAAAGTACCGGCAACTTGGCTTGATGCGCAACTAGGCTCTCTGAAAACTGGTGGGACAGGCGTCTCGCCTGTCCGAGTCAGTCTTCCCGCACAGCCGACGGCTGTGCCACTGTTCTCAAGCCGAGCAGAAAAATAACCCGCCTGATCGCGGGCGTCACTCACGCACTGTATGTGCGCGATTCTCGTTCGTCACATCTCCCGTTCGATCAGCCGAACGATCGCCTGTTCGATCTTCTCATCGCTCTCGTATGTTCCTCGATCGAGCGCCTCGCGAATTTCAGTCACCCGATCCATCCGTGTTTCGTCCATGTGTCTGACCATATTGATTTCACGCGCTGCTTCTGAAAGCTCAAGGCGGTCCACGGCGATCCGCGGCGAGACTTCAATCATGCTCCCGGCCTTGACCGCGCCCGTTGAGCGCAAACCCACCGCGGCCAGGCAATTCAGTGAAACCGCCGGACCGAATCCGCACGGACCGATTGAAGAAAACTCTGTCATCAAACTGCGCTCCCTTCACGCCGTTGTTCCGAGGCCGATTGGTTCCACCAGGCGTGCGACCGGCTCTGCGAACCGGCCCCAGGCTCTCGGCCGTTCTAATCATCGTCGCGCCGGCGTTTTGACCTTGAACTTTAGAAATACCCGCAATTTCAGACGAAACGCGCAATTTTCTGCCCTCGTGCCGCGTTCGGACTCTTACGATCTCTCAAACCAAGCCACCAGCGCCATGAGACTCTTCAAGCCCGATAAAACCCCCCTTGTATTCATCACGAGCGCAATTTGTGCGATCGCCGCCGCTTGCAGTTCCACCAAATCATCAAGCGATGGTTCAGATGCCGCAGGCAAATCGTTAGCCGCAGCTTCCCAAGACTCGTCGAAGACAGGTCAGCCAGGCGGTGGCGATTATTTCGGCGAGGATTGGGCCGCTGCCGCCGATTCCCGCAAGAAGCCCGCCGATCAAAAACCCGGCGGCACCACTTCGGATGCGAGCCGATCCGACGATGCCGCTTCATCGTCCTCGATCTGGACCCTGGTCCTAGCCACCTTCACCGACGCCAATCACGTCACCGACGCCCAGAACATGCTCGCGCAGCTGCCGGTCGTTGCTCGGGAGGTCGTCGGCGCGCGTATCCACACTTCCGCCAAGGGCTCGATGGTGATCTACGGCCAATACAGCGGCCGCGATGATGAGGCCGCCAAGGCCGACATCGAGCGCCTCAAACGGATCACGCACCAGAATCGCCAGGTCTTCAGCCGCGTCATTCTCACGCACCTGGACTTGCGCCTGGTCCAGGCCCAGCTCCATCCCCACGATCTGCTCTCGGCCCGCCGCCTGCATCCAAAAGTCGATCCGCTCTATACGCTCGATGTGGCGATCTGGGACGACTTCGACAGCGGAAAGATCTCCTACGACCAGATTCGCCGCTCGGCCGAAAGTTACGCCGCGCAGCTTCGCGCCAAGGGCTTCGAAGCCTATTTCTATCATGATGACGCCAACACCCGCAGCATTGTCACCGTAGGGCTCTTCGATCGCCGGGCGATTCACCCAACCAGCGGCCTCTACAGCCAGGAAGTCGTTGACCTCATCAGCCAATTCCCCACGCGGCTGGCCAACGGCGAGCCTGTGTACGAGTTCAAAGACAAATACAGACCCAAGGATGGCACCAAGCCGCAAACGCCCGTGCTCGTGCTTGTTCCCTCAATGTGAATCAGGACACGCCGGGTCTGACGAGCGCTAGCGAGGAAGAACCGGATCGCGCTGTTCAGGGCGCTCGTTCGTGGCAACCCCGCACTCGGGACAATTCGCCCCGCTCGATTTCGACAAGTCATATCCGCATTCCGGACAATA
>JAKEEP010000298.1 GCA_022616475.1 Phycisphaerales bacterium
CGTGCCAGCAGCGACGACTGCATTCGCTTGGGCAGGTTGTCGCGCACGTGACAGACGCCATCGATGCGATAGCGGAGAATGACGCGGTCCTTCATCGGCTCGACATGGATATCCGAGGCGCGGGTTCTCACTGCCTCGGTGATCATTCGGTGGCAAAGCCTGATGATTGGCGCATCGTCCCCAACGGTGATGTCAACCGATGAGTCAACCGATCGATCCATCGTCACGTCAACCGACTCGGTCACCAGCGATTCTTCCGAGAAGATGCGAGGGCCCCCGCTGCCGCTGCCCACTCCCGTCTTGCCGTCGATGAACGACTTGATCGAGCTCTTGGGGGCCAGCGCCGTGTCAATCTCGCTGTTGAGACGGAACCGAAGCAAGTCCAGCAATTCCAGATCCATCGGATCGTGAATCACCAGCTTCAGCCGTCCATTGGTTTTGTGTAGGGGCAGGATCAAGTGCTTCTTGATCAGGTCCTGCGGAACCAGCGACATATCGACGCTGTTGGCAGCCTCCGGCGCATCGAGATTGATGAACTCCATGTCGAACTGGCTGGCGAGGGCCTTGACGACATCGTGCTCCTTGCAAAAGCCCGCCTCGATCATCGCCTCGCCTAGCCGCTTCCCAGTGCCCTTGGCCATTCCCAGGGCCTGCTGAATCTGCGCATCGGTGACAATTCGCCATTCCTGGAGAATCTCACCCAGCTTCTTCCGTTTGCGCCCGGACGAGCCCCGGAGCCTGGAATCCTGTGCCTTGAATCCGGATTGAGATTTGAGCGTCGATGACATTGAGAGAAAGAGAATAACGATTGATGGTTCGGGTCAGGACTCTAGGCCATCGTGCGAGAGACGGTTGGGGCCAAAACGCTTAGTATTGTCTCGAAACTGGGATGCTGCAAGCGAATTTGAGGGTTGGGGCCTCGCCATTGCGTGGCGAGCCGCGGCTTCACTCCAAGGTTCACTTGCTCTGGCCTCAGTTTCGCGCTCCTTTCGATCCGAACCGCACACATGGCCAAGAACAGCGATGAAGTCTCAAACCTGCGGCATCCCCTCCGGGTGCTGATCACGGCCGGGCCCACGCACGAGCCGATCGATGCGGTTCGATACATTGCCAACCGGTCATCGGGCCGGATGGGGCTGGCGTTGGCCGAAGCCGCCCTGAAAAGAGGGTTTCCAACCACACTTGCGCTGGGTCCGACCTCGCTGGGGCCCCCTGAGAATTCGCATTTGCGGCTGGTCCGGTTCCAGACCGCAGCCCAGCTGGAGCAACTGCTCAAGGAGCTTTGGCCGAGCCATGATGTGCTTCTGATGGCGGCCGCCGTCGCCGACTACCGCTTGGCGGTCGAATCCGGCGTATCGGCTTCCGATCGTGGCTCCAAAAAGCTTAACAGAAGCGGCGATGGACTGAGGTTGGACCTCGAAGCCACGCCCGATCTGCTCATGGGCTTGGCCGCGATGACGCGATCCGATCAGATCGTCATCGGCTTTGCGTTGGAGTCGGCCGAGGGGCTGATCGACTCGGCGAAGCGCAAACTCAGCGAAAAGAGTCTGAGCGCGATTGTCGCCAACCCTCTGGAAACGATGGATTCGCATGAAATAACCGCGACCGTCCTCGTTCGCGGCGGGCAGGCTCTGCGACCGCCGCCAAACATGCTCAAGGGGGACTTTGCGCAGTGGTTGCTTGATTCGCTGCCGCGCGTCCACGCTTTGGCTGCAAAGAGCGGCTGACCTTGCTCGATCTCCCAAACTTCTTCACAGCGCAGCGCGAAGATTGTGGCGCCGTGACGTTCCTATTGATCCAGGCGGATGCCTGACATCACATGGAGTAAACCAATGACCCTCAAATTCCCCGCTCTCGCCGTCGGATTCTGCAGCCTCTCACTCATGATTCCGGCTCTGGCGCAAGACAAGGCTCCCTCGCCACCCCCTGGCAGGCAAGACCGGCCTGCCCCAAACCAGATCGATCTGATTAACCTCGACTTTCCCGGGGGGACCGTTCCGCAATACATCCAGGCAATCCGCAAGGCCTCCGACGATGTCAACATCGTAGTGTTGGTTGATTTCAGTAACGTGAGCATGCCGCCTGTGCAGCTGCGGGATGTTGATCCCTGGTCTGCCCTGCTGGTTCTCGACTCGATTCCCTCGTACCAGGGAGGGCGCACCGTGAAGATCGACGTCTCCAACAGCTTCCAACAACGTGCAGATTTTGTCGCTGGAAATGAAAGACCAGTGTTCACCGTCAATGGAGTCGTCACTTCAGGCGGGAGTCGAAACGATCCCACTGAATCGGCGGTGCTTGAGATATCAGAGTTGCTTGGCGGCGAAGTGAAAGACGCCGACGTGTTGACAGCGGTTCAAACAGCGTTGGAGTTGCTTCCGGATGACCTTGAGCCTGCCAAGATCAAATTTCACGAGGCCACCGGCCTACTGATCGTGCACGGCCACCCCGAACAAGTCCGGAGTGTGAAGAACGTGATTTCGCAGTTGCAGGAAAGGATGTCGCGCCAGCAACACCGCTTGACCGAGCGGCGCCAGGTCGAGCAGGCTGCGAGCACGGCCGGCGAGACCAACGCTAAGCTGCAAGACGCGCTGACGCGTGTTTTTGAACTGGAAACCCGCAACGGGGCCCTTCACGATGAGAACCAGCGTATTGAACGGCAGTTGATGGAACGCGAGGCCACCCTTGTGGACTGTCGTGCCGAATTGGAGGCATGCAAGCAATTCAGGCAGCAATCTGGCAAGCCCAACTAATTGCAAGCGTTCAGTTTCTGGAGGTCGGCGTGCACGAGTCGATTCGAGAACTGACGGCAGCGATCGCCTCGGGCAATATCGACTCGTTCGAAAGGTTCTATCAATGCTGGTTCGATTTTGCCTACGAGCAGGCGCGACGGGCCACCGGCCGTGATGAATCGTTCTGTCTGGACATGGTGCAGGAATCGATGATCCGTGTGATTCGATCCATCAAGCCAATGGACGACGAGGCCGCGCTGAAGGCCTGGCTTCGCGCAGTCGTGCATTCATGCTGCTACGACGAGCTTCGCCGGGAGCAGCGCAAGCTTCGGCGCGAACGCGCGCGGGGCCTGCCTGTTGATGATCGGATGAACACTGATGATGAACAACTTGCGTGGCTGCGAAGCCAGTTGGCCTTACTGCAGCCGCACCAAGCACACCTGTTGACGATGCGATTTCGGCTGGGATGGACGCTGCAGCGCATCGGGCGCGCGCTGGGATTGAAGCCAGGCGCGGTGGACGGACGAATCTCGCGTTCCATCGCGGCGCTGCGGACCAAAGCCGCGGAGGATTTTCATGATGCATAACACCATAGAACATCGTCGGCAGCGGATGCTCACCGAGTTGATCTCCGACATGCGGCAGTTTCATCGCCGTCGGCGGATTCGGCGGAAGCTGACCGCGGCCGCGACGATGGCGCTCCTGGCGATCGCCGCAACATTCGCGTGGTCATGGTCGCGATCAGATCAGGCCACCCAGCCGAGCGGGCCGATCGCGACGGTCGATGAATTCCCAATCGCTCAAACAGCGGCAACCATCGAGCTGGTTCAAACCGACCCGACGATTACCTCACGGTGGCGAGCGGCTCGGTCACAGCTGACGCACATCAACGTCGTTGACGATCAATCGCTGCTTCAGGTGTTGGCGCAGATGCACCGCCCGGCCGGGCTTGTGCGCATGGATGACCGAGCTTGGCTCTTCTACCACCAATCGGACGCAGAGGACGCGCAAGCCTCGCCCGATCCGACTGGTGGTTGAGCGCCAGCCAGCGCGCGTACTCAGCCCCAGTGACTGATCACCGTCAGCAAGTCGGTGATGTTGACCACACCATCACCAGCGCCGATCGGAGCCACATCCGCCGGGCAATTGGCCGGAACCGGGCAGACACCCCAGGCGGCGATGACCGCCAGCAGATCGGTGATGTTCACCACGCCGTCGCCGTTCACATCGCCGGGATTCTCGGCGACGCAATCGTACTCGACGATGCTCAAATCATCGACGCCGGCCTCAACGACCGAGCCGCTTCCAAGGTCTTGGGCAACGAATCGAACTCGCATCTGGCTCGTTGGCGGCAGGAAATCGCTGATGCGGAACGACTTCTTCACCCATTCGTTGGCGTTGTCCGAAACCGTTTCCAGCGTGACCCAACTTGCGCCGTCATTGTTGGAAATCAGCACCGGCATCACATCGTTGTTCGGGTCGGCGCCCGTGTCGTTGGAGTACCAGCGGTGATAGATGAGGTATGCGTCGGCGCTGAGTCCGCCGGCGTTCAGCGTTGGCGAAGTCAGCGTCGTGGCGCCGCCGTCGATGTCGGCCTCTCCCAGACCCCCGCCAGGCGTGCCCTGACCGGTGACCCAGCAGATCACGCCACTTCCGGGAGTATGGTCGTCTTCAGGCGCAGCGCCGGTCCCGATGGGATCCACCAGCACCCATAGGCCGGTGGTGGCGCCATCGCCCGGGGCGCCGACCGTCCAGCCGGTGTTGGGTTCCATGTCGTCATCGAGGTGAACGGTCTGGCTGATAGCCGCAGTCGCTTGGAACGTCTGCGCGGGGGCTTCAAGCGGTACGCGCACCATCACCCCGTCGATGGTCTGTGCGCTGATGTAGTAGTGGACCATGTCTCCGCAGGGCAGAGCCGGAAAGACCGCATGGTAGAGGTCGCCGCCCTGTGGAACGAGGGCCACCTCGCTGAAGGTCGAGGTCCCTCCGGTGCTGTAGTGCAGCGTAGGCGTGCCGGGCCCAAGCTCGCCGTTCTTCTGAGTGATGGTGACCGGGATTGAATCACCGGCCGGATCAATGAACGGAGGATTGCCGTCGGGAAACTCGATAACCAGGGCGTTGGGAACGACTCGCCAAACAAACAAGCCTTTTTCGATGTCGCTGCCCAGGACGATGCCGCTGGGAAGGAATGGGTAGTTGTCCCACAAGCCGTTGAACTGTGGGCTGTCGTTGTCGGGATACGTGTCGAAGAATGCAACCTGCACCGGAGCTGTGGGATCGGTCGCGTCGAAAACGCGCAACCCGCTGCGGTAGTTTGATTCAAAGATCAAGTTGCCCTTGACATACAGATTATGGTCAATCGAGCTGGATCCGCTGGTGAACGTTGACGCCAGCGAAGGACTGGAGAGGTTGCTGACATCGATCACTCGCGTCACGGATGAAATGCCGAATTGCGACTCGTCGAGTTCATCATCCAGATAGAAGTATTGCTTGTCTTCCGAGAGCCAGCCTTGATGCGAATAGCGAGCGAAGCTGTACTGGAAATACGAGAGCAGCGGATCGCCATTGTTCGGATTGCCGTCGAGCAGGTTGTCGATGTCAACGATGTAGAGACCGGTGTCAACGTGGCCGCCGTTGAACCCGCCACAGCAGAATGCGATTTCCCTGCCGGCATAAGGTCCGCTTGTATAGGTGACGACAGTAACCTCGTGAACGTATCGATCTGGCCAGTCGCCGATATGCGTGGGGTTCGCCGGATCCGCCAGGCTGTAGATTCGAAGCCCGTTGCCGCTTCCGCCAGCCCGGTAGAGACGGCCGCTGGCCTGATTGATGAACATCGTGTGCGTCGCTTCACTTGTGCCCGACGGCGTGTTGACGCTGCCAACGAGCGTCACAACGCCATTGTCAATCTGGCTCATGTTCATGATCTGGATGCCGCTGCCGCCCTCGCTGACGCTGTAGGCGAAATTCTGAAAGACGCGCACATCCTTCCAAAGACTATCGGGCCCCGGAATGAACTCCACAATGACCGGGCTTCCCGGATTTGTGACCTCGACGAAACCGGTGCCGTCTGAAAGTCCGATGATTGCGTACTCACGTCCACTCGCTGTGACATACCCTTCCACAGGTGCCGACGACGTGTTGCCCGGGTCAAAATCGAGGACCGGAATCCAGGCCAGAAGCTGAACGCCGTTGGAGGCGAATTCGATTGGCGGTCCGCCGGCGATCCCGCCATCGCTGCAATACCCTGGGCCGACGTACGGGGGCTGCTTGTCGCGCAGCTTTGGGTCATCCACGTGGGCCAGCACAGCCGTTACCGCTGCCGCAAGTGACACGCACGTGACGAGGGCCCGAGTTTGCCTGTTCATATGATCCTCCAACCCGCACCACACGCTCATGGCAAATCCTATCCTATCGCAAACTGAGCAAAACGCCAGCACAGTTTGGCCAGTTCGTCATGGTCAGGGGACCCGGTCGCCAATGTCCAAATGATCTGGGGCCGTCAGCAATGTCGCCGGCAACGGCTCGCCCGTGAGCGACTCCAGGAACGCGACCAGGTCATCAATCTCGGCTTCGGAAAGGTTGAGCGGATTGAGAATGGTCTCCTGGTGGTGGCCGATGCGCACCGCGCCTTGCCTGGTTGAATAGAATCGCACGACCTCGTGGAGTGTCTGAAACTGCCCCTGATGCATGTAAGGAGCGGTTTTGGCGATGTTGCGGAGCGAAGGCGTCTTGAACTGACCCCAAAGCTCCGGCGAATGAAGCAGAAACTTGATGTTGTTCGAATCGCCGGCCGGATCGTCGCTGAACGCGCCCTGACTGTTGAAGGGGTTATCCAACACCCTTTTGGCGCCGTCGAAGCGCGCCGGATCCGGCGCGGCGCCCTCGCGAGGCGGAACGCCGGTGTTGTGAAACTCCCCATCGGTGAAGTTCGGGCCGGCGTGACAAAGTCGGCAATTCGCCCGGTCGAGAAAAAGCCTGAGCCCCCGCTGCGCCGCGGGTGAAAGCGCCCGTTGCTGAGCCGCATCGTTGCTCTTGAGTCCGTCAACGAACACGTCAAACGCCGATCGATTGCTGATGAGCAACCTCTCGTAGGCTTCGATCGCCTTGCCGACGTTGGCAAAGACCTGATTGACGGCTTGCTGGTCCGCAGCGCTCATTCCATTCCAAGCCACGTGAAGTGCATGATGGGGCGCTTCTGGAATCGGCCGACCCTCGGGGGGGAAACGCTCGTGATCAGCCAAGTTCGGCATCGCTCCGAAGATGAGCTCGTATGCCCGGCGAAACTCCACATCGTTGAACAGCACGTGCGCAACCTTCAACCGATTGCCACCATGCTCGTTGGGATTCTCAATTGGATCGAGCGCCTGGGCCCAAAGGCTGTCAGCTCTGCCATCCCAGAAGAACCAGCGGTTGTAGGCAACGTTCCACAGCGACATCGTGTGGCGGTTCATTCGCCCGATCGCTTCGCCCAGCGGCTTTCCATCGGTGAA
>JAKEEP010000299.1 GCA_022616475.1 Phycisphaerales bacterium
CACGACCTCCCCTGCGCGCGCAACTCGCGCATTCCCTCCCTCTATATGGAGGGCGCTCTTTCCGGGGTTCCGGGCCCGCCGGATACATCGATGGCATGCTGCTGTATGCGTCTGTCAGCGGGAATCCGCTGCTCCTCATCGATCCGTTGGGATTGTTCTCGATTGAAGAAGTTCAACGTGGTCGGATGCGCTCCGAGTGACACTTACGGCCGACCTGCGCGGCTCGACGGCCAGCGATCCGCCCGATGGGGTGCTGGATCAACGGCGGGTGATGCTCTACGGCCGACGGAGCTAGAAAAACTCTCGCTGGCGAGGCGGCGCGAGCCGCCCGCCGGCTCACCGTCTGCGCGAGGACCGGCCCGAGCCGCTGCTCGATGCGTATGTCCTTCGTTCGATGAACTCCTCTTCGACTTCCTCCGCGTCGCCGATTCTCGCTTCGGCGTTCACTTCGCGCTCGGCAAGGTCGGTGAGCTTCTTATCGGTCTCTTTCTCTTCATCGAGCGTTTCCTGCAGCAGCTCGGCGATCCGATTGAAGCCGAGCGTCTGCGCGAACGTTCGCGCTGAGCCATAGGTGGCGATCTCGTAGTGCTCCACTTTCTGCGCTGCCGCGATCAGCGCCGCATCGATGGCAGCCGGATTGCTCTTGCGATGCTCGTCGATGACCTCCCTTTCTTCCTCGATGATGCCAAGCATGCCCCGGCAGGTCTTGCCCTTGGGCTTCATGTTCATTTCGCTGAAGATCTCTTCCAGCCGGCGAACGTGCCCTTCGGTCACATCGAGATGTTCCTGGATCGCCGCGCGAAGCTGGTCGGAGTTGGCGGTCTTGGCCATCTTCGGCAGGGCCTTCACCAGTTGCTTCTCGGCGTGATAGAGGTCTTTGACAGTGTCGAGCAGAACATCATTCAAATTGTGCATCACCATGGGAGTCTCCTTGAAAGCGGCCGGTGGCGCGCTTGACGGTTGGGGGTGTGTTCAGATTCGTTTTGCGTTGTGTTCAGATTGATCTTGCCTTGGCATAGCCGGGCGGTATTTAGGCATTGTGATGGATTCCAGAAGGTCGGGTTCAGGGCTTGCGTTTCTTCAGCCGGCGAAATACATTGCGGCCCCATCAGCTGGACGCGCACCAGGTCTTGTGTGCGTGAACGATGCTCCCAATCACGCGGCTCTCGCGAATCTCAAGGAGACGGACAACCATGCAAGCAAGAATGCGACCCAGAATGCGTCCCGCCATTCTCGCGGCCCTAGCGGTTTTATCCATTGGTGCAACTGCGGTGCGGACGGACGCTCGTCCCGATGATGAGCTTGCTCGTCAGGTTCAGGAACTGCGGGAGAGGCTTGCGGCGCAACAGGCGACGTTGGAAGCCCAGCAGTCTCAGATTCAATCGCAGGCCGATGAGATTGAGAAGTTGCGCGGGCAGGTTCCCGGCGACTGGTTAACCGAGCAGCGAGCCGAGGAGATCAGAGGACTGGTGACCGAGGTGCTGGCCGACGCGGACACGCGGGCGAGCCTGTTGCAGGGTGGAGCGATCGCGGGCCACGATGGCAAGAACTTTTTCATCGGCAGCAGCGATGGGAACTTTTTGTTGAAGGTTGGCGGGCAGATTCAGCCGCGGTACATCGCGAACTTCCGCGATAACGCTCCAATCGTTTTTGGCGGCCCTCCTGCCGATGACGATGAGTTTGGGTTTCAGATCCGGCGCGTCAAGCTCTTCTTTGACGGGCATGTATTCGATCCGAAGCTGACGTATCGGGTGCAGGTGGCCGCGAATCGCGACACTGGCGGGCTTGACCTTGAAGAGGGCATCATCGGCTATGCGACCAATGATGAACTGAGGCTTTTCGTCGGCCGGTTTGCGGATCCATTGCTGCGCGACTCGTTTACAAGCAACTCGCGGCAGCTGGCGGTCGAGCGTTCGATCACGTCGTACGTCTTCGCGGCCAACGACAACTACACCGAGGGCTTTGGCGCCGATTGGCGGCCGGGCGAGGCGTGGCGGTTCCGCGCGACGCTGAATGACGGCATCGGCTCGGGGAACCCGGGCGGAACCGGCAACGATTTCGCCAACGATACGACCGACTTTGCCGTGACCGGCCGAGTGGATTGGAAAGTTGCGGGGAACTGGAAGCAGATGGATGACTACGCGGCTTGGAGCGGGGAACCGACCGCGGTGTTCATTGGCGCGGCGTTGCACTATGAAGTAGCCGAGACGGGCGACAATCAACTTGCAGCTCCGGGCTTTGACGACTTCTTCGTTTACACGCTTGACGGGTCGATTGAGATGGGGGGCTTCAACGCCTTTGCCGCCATCATTGGCCAACAGGTGAACACAATCGCCATCCCCAATCTGAATAATTTTGGGTTCCTGGTTCAGGCTGGCTACATGATTGTGCCTGACAAGGTCGAGCCGTTCGCTCGATATGAACCCGTGGATATCGATAACGCCCCGGAAGAGCTGGGGATCATCACGGCGGGATTGAACTATTACTGGCATGCTAACACTGTGAAGTTCACGGCCGATGTGGTGTACTGTTTGGATCCGGTGACGAACGCGACGACGTTCGGCGCGCTCGGGGCCACCGGCACGGGGCTCACCGGCCTGGGGTTGCTCCCCGACAATCCCGCTTCAGATGGGCAAGTCGCAGTGCGGGCTCAATTTCAGCTGCTGTTTTGACCAGCAAGTTGTCTAGATTGGGCAGCCGCCAACGTGCATGAAGGCAGCGCTCCTGCTGCGTTTTATGCAGTTTGCGCCGTGGTTTTTGGCGGAAAAAATGGGTGATTTGGCTTTCGCGGCTGGAAAGCGGTGATAGACTCTTTGTTCCACACTTTTTCAGTGAGTTTTGCCCTGAGTTTTGGCCCCCCGGCAGGAGATTTCGAGAGATGAATCAGTGCGTACTTCGAGCAACGACCGTCGGCGCAGCCTTCGCTGGAGCAGTTATTGTGGCTGCGGAGCCCGCGCCGGATCTGAAGACCATTGATCCTCAGATCGTTGAAACGCGGACGGTCAATGTGACGCAGACGGTGTCGCTGGCGGACATACCGGCGGGCTCGAAGAACGTGCGGCTTTGGGTGCCGGTTCCGACCGACAGCGCCTGGCAGCGCGTGCTTGACTGCCAGGTTGTATCGGCGCCGGGCACGTGGAAGGTTGTGCCGCAGGCGGAGGGCCGTGGGGCTTTCATCTATGTTGAGCTGAAGAATCCGACCGCTGCCACGGCCGAGGTCGTCGTGCAATGCGTCGTCGAGCGCAAGGGCGTGTACTTTCCCCTGGAAACCGCGGTGACGCCCGGCAAACTGCAACCGGTTCTTTTTGAAGAAGCGTTGAATTGGAAGTCGCCATTGATGGAGGTTGATCCGCGAGTTCAGGCACTGGCCGACAAGGCGTGCGGCAACGAGCGCGATCCGGCCAAGCAGGCGATATTGATCATGAAGGCCGTGGCCGACGTTGCTGACCATTATTCGAAAGATTCTTCCAAGCCCAAGTGCGGTCGCGGCGCGGCGAGCGATTGTCTGGACCAGGGCGGCGGGTGCTGCACTGATTTGCACGCGCTCTTCATCGCGATGGCCCGCTCGCGCGGCGTACCGGCGCGCATGCAATACGGCTATCGCCTGCTCGACGCCAAGGCCGGTCAGACGTTTGATCCCGGCTATCGATGCTGGGTGGAGTATTTTATTCCGGGGGCGGGCTGGGTGCCGACCGATGTGGTGGCGGCCGACAACGCGGATGCTGCCAATCCCAAGCGGTGGGCGTCGCTGAGCGCGACCCGCGTGTGGCTGTGGGAAGGCCGGAGCTTTGAGCTGACTCCCAAGGCAAGCGGGCCGGTGCACACCATGCTCTGCGGTTGGGCGGAGATCGATGGCAAGCCGGTTGACGTGCTTCCCGCCGCCGATGGCTCTCCATCAAAGTTGACGCGCGCGGTGCGGTTCGAAGTGCTCAAGACCGACCGCGATCCGAGTGCGCCGAAGCTGCCTGAATGACGCACCGTTCGGTAGGTTCCAGAGAAGCCCCGTCCCCACTAGCGAAGTTCCAAAGGGGGCCCCAAAGTGGACGCCTTCGCGGCCGTTGACTCATGAAATGAGTTGACGCGCCATCCTTTTTTGGCGATGCTGTGCGCTTCATTTCAGCAATCGAAAGCGAGGGCCACATGGCTCCAACCGTCACAGCGCCCGCTTCAGCAGTCAAGCCGCTCAACGTTCACACCCGCGCGACCTTTGTCCGCGCCGGGGTGAAGGAGATCCCGCTCACCACAAAGACCATTGATGCTGTCATGCCTTACTTCCCCAAGGAGTGCAAGTGCATCTCCGGCTATCTCGACAACAGCGATCAATACTGGAAAGTCAACTATCACTGGGACTTGCTCGTTTCCAAGATCGATGAGTTCCTTGCCCTCAAAGACATCCCGCAGAATCTCAAGAACGCGGCGCAAGCGATCAAGACGGTGCTGCTGAGAAATGCTCCCACACCGCGCACGGGCTACAAGAATGACAAAAGCGTTGGCTTCACCAAGGATTCGTCCGCCCCCGAGAAGGTCGTCGCTCGCCACGGCACACTCAAGCAATCAAAGAAAGACTTCCAGTCGGTGATTGTCAAAGCCAAGGTCGTCACTGAATCCACCAAGAACAATCCACCGGTCAAGGAGAAGCACTGGTGGCTGGCGGTCGCTCCGCTGGCGGCGCCCGGAACGAGCAAGCATGGGTCGGGTTACGCGCTGGACATTGCGGGCAACAACAACGAAACGACGCGCATCAGCAAGGGGCTGGGGGCCTCGCTGGTGTTCAACGAGGCTTCGCACGTTCACGTGGAGTGGAAGAACGGGGTCAAGACTCCCGCGTGATGCACGCGGCGCGTGCGGCTCATCTCAAGCGAATCGCAGCTGCGGCGGCCGGCGCGTAGCGAGTGGGATCAGCGATCCGCGCATCTCGGAAACCTGCAGCGCGCAGTTGGCAACTGTCGCATCGGCCGCAGGCGAGGCCCTCGGGAGTTGGGTCGTAGCACGAATGGGTCAGTGTATAGTCAACGCCCAGGCGAGTGCCCAACTGAATGATCTGCGCTTTGGAAAGTTCGATCAGGGGCGCGTGGATCTTCATGCCGCGTCCTTCAACCCCCGCCTTGGTCGCCAGTCGAGCTGTCTGCTCGAATGATCGAATGAACTGCGGCCGGCAATCGGGATAGCCCGAGTAGTCAATCGCGTTGACGCCGATGAAAAGATCGCGAGCGCCGAGCGTCTCGGCATACCCGCTGGCGATGGACAGAAAAATGAGATTCCGCGCCGGCACATAAGTGATGGGGATCCCGTGGGACATCGCCTGGGGATCGCGGTCCTTGGGCACATCGATGTCATCGGTGAGAGCCGAGCCACCGAAGTTTCGCAGGTTGAGGCTGAACACAGTGTGCGAAGCGGTCCCGATCTGCCGGGCCACCGCTTCGGCGGCTTCGAGCTCGTCCCGATGGCGCTGGCCGTAGTCGAAGGTCAGCGCATGGCATTCAAACGCCTCAGATTTGGCAACAGCCAGCAGGGTCGCGCTGTCCAAACCGCCTGAAAGCAGCACGACAGCCGGACTTTTGGTTGGTGTTGGGGGCACCGCACTCATATCGTAAGGATACGCTGCAGCATGAGCTGCATTCGACGCCTGCTGCCTTCGTGCCTCACGAACATCTGACCCCAAGGACCACCATCATGTCAAAAGCCATTGTCGAACCCGGTGAACTTCGCCGATTCGCCCAGGACCTCAAGCGCTTCAACGAGTTGATCAGCACTCAAATGTCGGCGCTGCACGGCCGTCTCATGGGCCTGGGGCAGACCTGGCGCGATCAGGAACACACCAAGTTCACCGAGGAATTCGAGCAGACGATGAAGGTGCTCTCACGGTTTGTGGAGGCATCGAACAAGCACATTCCGTTCCTGGTTCGCAAAGCTGAGCGCGTCGAGGAATACCTCCAGCAGAGATGACGGACGATGGGTGACTTCGCAAAAGTTACATCGTTGGATGTGATCCGCGACTTCAAGGCGGCCGTTATTGAGTTCGCTGAGGATGGGAACCAGGCGCTGAGCGAAGCGCAGTCGGATGTGCAGCGCACGATCTGGTGGATTCAGAATGACCGATCAGCGCACTGGCAGCGCGAGATCAAGAAGCGGACCGACAAGCTGAACCAGGCCAAGGCTGAGCTATTTAAGAAGCAGCTGGAATCAAACGACACGCGCACGAGCGCGATCGTCGAGCGAAAGAACGTCGCCAAGTGGCAGGCCGCGCTCGATGAAGCCGAGCAGAAACTGCGAAACGTCAAGAGGTGGCATCAAATGCTCGAGCGCGAGCTGATGATCTTCAAGGCCGGCTGCGCCCAGGTCTCCACCGCGCTGGCCGGCGATGTGCCCGTTGCCGTCGGCCGCATCGAGCGAATGATCATGAGTCTCGAAGCCTACGTGGCCCTGGCCGCGCCCGCATCATCGCCGCCGCGCCAGACTGAACCATTATCGGAACCAACCCAGGCGCCGCAGCCGGCGAATCACAATCACTCGGCGTTTGGCGAACAGAAGGAAGTCGTCCAATGAGCCTGAGCGTGGGCAAATCCAAGTTGGTTGGCTCATACAAGGACCTGATGGTCCGTTGGGAAAAGACCAAGGCGATCTGGGACGATCCCATGAGCCTTGATATCGAGCGCACGCTGCTGGAGCCTATGGAGCCGAAGATTCGCGCCGCGGTGAGCGCCATGGAGAAAATGGGCGAGATGCTCGCTCGCGCTCGCCGGGAATGCGAGTGAGCGGAGTACCCAACACGGCAAAGCAAACGCGGCAGTCGCTACGTGTTGTTTCTGAGATTTTCGCGCATCCGATGGTCATCCGTGGCGTATATTCTTGATAACCGTGTGGTCACCAGGGCTGAACATTCATGGGTGAAGTGTTGATCAGCGATCGGCAACGATCGGCCCTGCGCCGGCTTTTGGCCCTCACCGACGATCGCTCGCGCGCCGAGCGTCAAATCGTTCAGATGTTTGAATCCACGGCCCAGACCCTCAAAAGGACCGTTGAGGAGTCGATTCAGGCGGTTGATGCTCGTTTCGAGGCCGACAAGCGTTCGGCCGAGAAGGAATTTCGGGCCCGGGGCAAGAGGATTGAGGCCGAGTTTGAAAGCGAATACTCCCAGACGCAGACCGAATACAAGGAGTCGCTGATCAAGATCGCTGAAAAGGCCGAGGCGAACACGGTGGCCACCCACAAGGCTCTTCAGGAAGCGGTCTGGCTGACTGAGACCGTCTTCGAAGCCACCGAGACCCAGCCCATCGAGCACTTCGAGCAGGCTCAAAAGGACGTCGATGGCAAGCTAACCGAGTTCCAGAACATCCGGGACCGGGCCGACAGCCTCATGAAGCGTTCGCGGCAGCCGTTGCGTCCAGCAAGCCAGAATCCGCAGGATCGAAACGCGCCGGAGACGCCCGAGGAACCCCGGAAAATCCTTGAAGCATGCGTGAATGAAGCGCAAGCCAGGCTGGATCAGCTGCAGGGTTTGTTCATTCCGCGGCTGTTTCGGAGTCTCTGGCCGTTACTGTTTCTGACTATCGCCGTGGTGCTGGGCGTGCTTGCTCTGGCTTGGCGGGCCAATTGGCAGGTCAATTCAGTTCTGCGCGAGGGCGCGGCAGCCGGGGGGGGCGCTGGCCTGGTGCTTCTGATTCTGTTGTATTTCGTCGCGCGATCGCAGGTGCGACGCGCCTACCGGCCGCTCACGCGCGCCATGGACGCGGGCCGTCAAGCGGCCGAGCTGGCTCTCGATCATGCGGCTCAAGCGCGCGACCGGCACAAGGCTGAGCTGATCCAGCAGCGCGACAAGGACCTCAAGGAGGCTCACGAGCGGTATGAGCCGATTCTCGTTCAGATCAAACAACGGCGCCAGCACCACCTAGAGCGCATCAACGAGAAATACCCGCGAGTGCTCAACGAGATCAAGGCCAAGCGCGAGCACGACAAGCGATCGCTGACCGAGCACCGGCAAAGGCGCGCCGCGGAACTAACCAACAATCACCTTGCGGAAACGGCTGAACTTCAGCGGCGTTTCAAGCAAGACAGCGCCGACAACCAGCAACGGTATGGGCAAGATTGGGCTGCGCTAGAGACCCGCTGGAAGAATGGCATGGCCGAGGTGTATGCCGATTTCGAGGCGATTAGCGCCGAGAGCGCTCGGCGATTTCCGGCGTGGTCCGATTCGTCGTGGTCGCATTGGCAGCCGCCGTTCGACTTTGCGCCGGTCATTCGCTTTGGCCAGATGCACGTGGACCTTTCCAAGATCCCCGGGGGTTTGCCCAAGGACCCGCGCCTGGCGATCGAGGGGCCAACGAAACTGGACATTCCAGCGCTGTTGGCGTTCCCCGATCTCTGCTCGATGCTGGTCGTTTCGGCAAACGACGACCGCGATCAGGCTGTGCAGACTCTCCAAACTGTCATGTTCCGGCTGCTGTCAACTCTTCCACCGGGCAAAGTGAGGTTCACGATCATTGATCCCGTCGGGCTAGGCCAGAATTTTGCCGGTTTCATGCACCTGGCCGACTACGACGGCGCGCTGGTGACCGACAAGATCTGGACCGAAGACCGCCACATTGATCAGCGGTTGCTCGACCTCACTGAGCACATGGAGAACGTGATCCAGAAGTACTTGCGCAACGAATATCAGACCATTGGCGAATACAACGTGGACGCCGGCGAGATTGCCGAGCCATTTCGATTTTTGGTGATCGCGAACTTTCCCGTGAATTTCAGCGAGACTGCCGGGCGGCGGCTGGTGAGCGTCATCAACAGCGGGGCGCGCTGCGGCGTCTACACCCTCATCAGCGTCGACAGCCGCCAGCCGCTGCCTCAGGGCATCCAGATGAGCGATCTGGAGCGAAGCGGCGCCAAGCTGGTCTACCAGCAGGGCGGATTCGCATGGAACGATCCCGATTACGCGCCGTTTGCCTTGGCGCTCGATGCGCCGCCGGACGAGGACTTCCTCACGGAGAAGCTGCACCTCATTGGTCGCAACGCCAAGGATTCCAGCCGGGTTGAAGTGCCGTTCGATGTCATCGCTCCCGACGATGAACAGGTCTGGAGCGCCGACACCAACGCCAACGTGAGCATATCGCTTGGCCGCGCCGGCGCGACCAAGCTGCAGTACCTGACACTCGGCCAGGGCACTTCTCAGCATGCGTTGATCGCCGGTAAGACCGGATCGGGCAAATCGACGCTGCTGCACGCGCTCATCACGAATCTCTCGCTGTGGTATCCGCCGACGGAAGTCGAGTTCTACCTGGTTGACTTCAAGAAGGGCGTTGAATTCAAGACCTACGCGACGCACCAGCTTCCCCATGCGCGCGCCGTCGCCATCGAATCAGATCGCGAGTTTGGTCTAAGCGTGCTTCAGCGCCTGGATGCCGAGTTGAAGCACCGAGGCAATTTGTTCCGCGAGTTGGGAGTGCAAGACCTTGCCTCCTACCGCCGCCAGGCTGGGCCGGACGCCGCGCCGATGCCCCGAACGCTGCTGATCATCGATGAGTTCCAGGAGTTGTTCACCGAGGATGACAAGCTGGCCCAAGATTCAGCGCTGCTCTTGGACCGTCTGGTTCGTCAGGGTCGAGCCTTTGGAATGCACGTGCTGCTGGGTTCGCAGACTTTGGGCGGCGCGTACTCGCTGGCTCGATCCACGATCGGCCAGATGGGTGTGCGCATCGCCCTGCAATGCAGCGAAGCCGACTCTTACTTGATTCTGAGCGACGACAATGCAGCCGCGCGATTGCTCTCGCGGCCAGGCGAAGCGATTTACAACGACGCGTCGGGAATGGTCGAGGGAAACAACCCATTCCAGATCGTCTGGCTCCCCGATGAAAAGCGCGAGCAGTGTTTGAATCGTATTCGAGCCAAGGCTGAGACCCTCAGCTATCGACCGCCGGAGCCGCAGATCGTCTTCGAAGGAAATGTGCCCGCCGAAGTTGGGCGCAATCACCTGTTGGAACAGATGCTTGGGCGCAAGACGCCGCCGCGGCTTGCGGCAGCTTCCGCATGGCTGGGCGATGCGATCGCGATCAAGGACCCGACCGCTGCCGTGTTCCGGCGTCAATCTGGAAACAACCTCATCATTGTTGGTCAGCGCGAGGAATCGGCCCTGGCGATGCTCGCGACGTCGCTGATCAGTTTGGCTTCGCAGCACGCACCCGCGAATGCGCGTTTCTACATCCTTGATGGCAGTCCCGACGATGCGCCGACCGCCGGTTATCTGGCGCGAGCCGCCGGATTGCTGCCGCACCAGGTCCGGAACGTCAGCTATCGCGATGTCGGTTCAGCCGTTGCTGAGATCAGCGAAGATCTGGAGCGGCGCCAGCAATCGCATCACGATGGCGATGAGCCGGCGATCTATCTGCTGATCTACGGCCTCCAGCGCTATCGCATGCTTCGCCAGGAGGACGATTTCAGCTTTGGGTCTCCCGATCCGGATGCTCCGGCGCGCCCCGAGAAGCAGTTCGCCTCCATCATTCGCGAAGGTCCGATTCACGGCATTCACACCCTGGCGTGGTGCGACACCGTCAACAACCTCAATCGCGCGCTCGATCGTCAGGGACTCAAGGAGTTCGAGCTCCGCGTGCTGTTCCAGATGGGCGCGACCGATTCAAGCAACCTGATTGACTCACCGCTGGCGGCACGGCTTGGCTTGCACCGCGCGATTTTCTTCAGCGAAGAGCATGGCCACTTGGAGAAGTTTCGGCCGTATGCCCTGCCCGATGAGGAATGGCTGGCGCGAATCGGCCAACGCCTGGCGCGGCATGCGAGCATTGAGACGATCGGGACCCGAGCCGTCCAATCGGCATCGAGCCTGGAACCGGAGATTTCCTAGTGTCCTGACCTGATAAGGGCAAGGAAAAGGTGCCAGGCACCATTCTCCTGAAGGACTGCTCCGTCACTGAACAACCGTGAAGAAAATGGTGCCCGGCACCTTTTCTTCGTTGCACATCCTTGAGGTCAGGACACTCGTCACTGATCCTTAGCGCTCAGCAGGTAGGCGTTCCCTTCGAAGCCATCTTCAGTCGCTCTCATTCGCCAGATGCTGGGTCCGATGTGCTCGCGCAGCAGCTTGAAATCGATCTTGTCGAGCAGCGCCAATTCTTCCTTCAGGCGCGCTTCCATCGCCGCCGCCGATTCGGGATCCCAGGCGCGTTGCTGATCGATTTCCTTTTGCAACATCATGCGCTGTTGAGCCAGCGTCGCTTCGATTGAGTTGACCGTATCGGTGTAGCCCCAAGCCGCCGCACCGCGAACCGGCAGCGCTGCCGCAGCCCGCTGAAAATCGGCATTGGCCGCCAGCCCGCCTGCAGCGGCTTGACTCGTGGCGCGCAAGCCTTGCTCGACGGCTGGTGTGGGGCCCAACAGGACAAATCCGCCGCCGATTCCGATCGAGAGCGACTCCATCTCCATCCCCATTTCAGGGAGCATCGGACCGAGCATTTCCGGCTCGATCGAGTAGATCCGCTGCCCAAGGAAATCGCGAGCCTCCAGTGGCCCAGCCAATGCCGCCAGCGCATCTTCGAATTGCTGTGGCTTCGGGCAATCGATCGCAAGAAGGCTTTTGAAACTTGCGTCAGTGAAAGGCTTGGTCGCTGAACTGGTTACGTGCACTTGCATGCCCAGCGCCGTTGTCATCGGGCTCAGCGATTCCTCGATGTCCGGCAGTTCCTGACCAACCTGCATCTGCAGCATTGGATTTGAGTTGACGACGGTGCGGATGACATCCATCAAGCCGGAGAATTCAAAGCTCACTCCGCTGTAGCTGAGGGTGTCGGCGCTCGCGAACTGCGGGAGGCTTGTGCGCGCAAGGGGGCGATCGATCAAGGTGGTCAATCCCGCCTTGCCACCTGGCATATAGACGGCAAAACTCTGCTCGATCATTGCCGATGGCCCGTTGAGCCTTACCCCCAAGCCATATCCATCGACCTTTCCGACCACCGAGCGAACCATCGGCACCATCATTTCCAACATGCCGGCATCATCGTTGGCGCTCAGGATGTCAACGAGGTCGCGAGTCAGCACAATCGCGTAAGCATCGTTCTCGCCAACCTTGCCCTGCAGCGCTTGAAAATCGGGCCTGTCGGCGAACCCCGCCGGTCCGGCTCCTTTGGCCGCGCGGCCATCGATGACATCGAGCGCTTCGGTCAGCGCCGTCAATTCCGAGCACAGCAGCACCGAATTGCCATCGCGCAGATAGTGGATGGTCTGGATGTGGTCAAATGGACCCTTGGTCGCCGGCATCGGGAATGCGTCCCCAAACTCGTCGTCGCCTTGAAAACCGTCGTCCAAATCGCGGTCTGCAGCACCTTCATCCTTGGTCATTTTGGAAATGTCAATCGAAAAGAGGGTGCGGCCCGCCAGGTCCTTCTCCTCGAATTCGATGTTGTCTTTCTCTTCGCCTCGCTTCAACGCGGCTTGGATGAGTTGATCGGTCTTGTCGGCGCTGGCGGGATCGCCGTAGTCGGCCATCGCCAGGAAACCTATGTTCGTCGTGCCCAGCTCATGATCAGTGGCCGCAAACAGCGCAACGCCCACCGCCCCGTTCGGCGCCACCAGCGTGTCTTTCTCGACGCCAAGATCTTCGAGCATTTGCTCGATATCGGTGGCCATCGTCTTCATCGCGTCGGCTCGAAGGCTCTTGAGTTGTTCAGACTGCCAGAGCGACCACAGGCCGGTCGCCTTCAGATGCTCGATCATCGTCTGAGCCTTCTTGGTTCCGGCGATGAAGACGGTCTTCTCAGGAGCAATTTTTTCGATTGTCGTTTGCGCCGCAGCGTGCGACGCATTCAGAATTGCGATGCAGAATGTCCAGGCAATGAAGCTTCTCTTCAACACGTCAATTCCCCTTTATTCGAGGCGTAATGCGTTGTGCGAACCCGTCGCCAAGACCCTCATGTCACGGCGATCGCGTTTGTTGGTTGACCTGGCCCGAACCGTCCTTCAGTTGCGGAGGCAAATCAAAGTTCCGCCGTGGCGGAGGATCTTCATAGTTGTACCCGGAATTTGGATTGTCCTTGTCGAACGCAAATGCTTCCCGGTTCCGGATGAAATCCTTGACGTAGCGGGTCGGAATCGCGAAATTCAGTCCCTGGGCGAACATCGCCCCCATGTTGGTGATGCCGATGACTTCGCCTTTGGTGTTGAAGAGCGGACCGCCCGAGTTGCCCGGATTGATGGCCGCGTCGGTCTGAATATAGCTCAACCCGCTGAAGCTTCGCTGCGTTGTTGACACCACTCCCTGGCTCAGGGTGCGCTCAAGGCCCAATGGGTTGCCGATCGCAAACACGGTTTGCCCGATCTCAATCCGCTCATCCAACTCCAGCGGAGCAAACAGGAAGGGTTGCTTGTCCGGATGGGCGATCCTGAGCAAGGCCAGGTCGAGGTGATTGTTGACCGCCACGATCTCGACATCCTCGATGATCACGCGCTTCAGCGTGCCATCGGACTGCGGAAACCAAACCGTGGCCCGCAGATTGGTCTCGCCTTGCACAACGTGTGCGTTGGTGATCGCATAGCCCTGCTCGTGAATAATCACGCCCGAGCCCAGACCACTGGGTGTTGACACCTTGATCACCGCCGGCCCCACCTGCTTGGCCTGCTCCTTGGGGCTATTCTCGCGAAGGTTCGAAGCCGTATGGAAAAGCGATTCCGATTCCACTTGGATCGGCGCTGCAGCTTCCGACACGTCCACGGAATTGACATCGTCCATGTTGAATTCGATGACGCTGGGCCCAACGTCCAGCCAGACCGTCTTGTCATTCTGCTTGAGCACCTTGCCCTCGACGGCGTTGCCGTTCTTCAGCTTGACCATGTCGGCTCCAGCCGTCGCAGCGAGCATTCCTGTGGCCAGCGCCAAGGCCATCCAGCGGAGGGTTCTCGAAGGTGATTCGGTCATGGCTACCTCAGAATTGGTGCAAACGCGCGACGAGTATAGGGTTGAAAGACCTCCAACGTCCAAACCACACACTCGGATCAGTTGGGCGTTGGGCGCCGGTTGACTATCGTGTAGGCGCGGTTTTGGCGGAGTTTGTGACCGAGCCCCCCGATCGCGCCGATTCAATGTCAACTTATTTCTTCAGGAATCGACCTAATCAGCGCTTGAATTGTCCAAATCAAGGAGTTTTGCATGCATCGGCCGAGTTCGACACTTCTCTTGCTCACCGCGGTGGTTCTACCGGCACTTCCCTGCTGGGCTGATGAGCCCCCTTTGTCGGACTTTTTCGGCTTCGGCGACCTGGAAGTTGTCAAGATCGACAAGAACGCCGGACCGATCACCGTGGCCGACATGAACGCCGATGGCTTGAACGACCTGATTGCGGTCAACGATTTTGCCAGCCGCATTGAAATCCACTACCAGAAGAAAAACGCCAGCCCCGAGGACGAAGTCGCCCAACCATCGCACGTCAACGAGTTTCCCGAGCATTGGCGCTTTCGGCGCGAATTCGTTTCGGTGACGCACCAGGTCGCGGCCATCGTTCCCTTTGATTACGATGGCGATGGAGCGCTGGACTTGATCTACGGCGGCACGCCGGCCGAGCTGGTCTTTCTGCGTCAGAGCAGCCCGGGTACGTTCACGGTCGCCCGTCGCCATTCGATCAAGAACCTGGGCGCCAATCGCAACGCGCTGGCGGTTGCCGACGTGGTCGGCGACGCCAAGCCCGAACTCCTCAGCATTGTCGATGGCAAGATCAACATCTGGCCCATGAACGGCTCGAACATCGGCCAGCCCACTGAGTTGGCGGCCGGCGTCGCCATGATTGCCTTCATCGTCGAGGACTTCAACGGCGATGGCCGGCGCGACATTGCCGGCATCATTCCCGAAGACGCCGCGCCGGTTCGGTTGTGGCTGGGAACCCAGGAGGGCGGGGTGGGGAAGATCGGCGCCCAGGTTCGATTCGAAATGCCCGCCTTGCGCGAAGTGGAGGCGGTTCGCTTGTCCGACGAGCCGGCCGCGCGATTGGCCGTGATCGAGCGCGCTTCCAAGCGCATCGTCATCTATGAAGTCGCCACCGAGCCGATCGAAAGTACGGGCGATCGCGATGCGGCGTTGAGCGTCCTGAGTTTCACGGACCCAGCCAACCGGAAGCGCGATACCGCGGTGGTCGATGTCGATGGCGACGGCCTTCTCGATCTCCTCGCTACCGACACGCAATCCAATTCAATCGTGGTGTATCGCCAGATCAAGGGCAAGGGAATCCAGCCGGGCGAATCGTATCCGAGCCTCTCGGAGATTGAGTTCATCGCCGCGGGTAATGTCGATGATGACCCCTACGCCGAGATCTTTGTGCTCTCGGAGAAGGAAGGGGTGATCGGCCGGTGCGATGTGGGACCCGAAGGCATTGGCTTCCCTAAGCCGCTGAATATTCCCGATGGCAACACGCCAGTCGCGATGAACCTGGTGCAACTTGAGCGCGGCCCGCATGTCGCGGTCGTTGCCAAGTCCGGTCGGGACTACGTGCTCTATCTCATCGCGATGGATGGCCAGCGACGGGCTATTCCGTTGGGCTCACAGAGCCGCTCTCCTGAGACGATCATGGCGCTCGACGCCGATCAAGACGGCAAGAGCGATCTGCTGCTCTTCACGCGCGACAAGCCGATGACCATGCTGCGCGCCACCGGCCAAGACTCCGGTGCCCCCAACGGCGCTGCCGCCACCGCGCCCGCAGACTCGGGCTTCAAGCTCATGGAATCCAAGGACATGGGCCAGTTCGGCCTGGTTCAAGCCGCGAACGCCCAAAATACCGCCGTCATGGACATCGATGGCAACGGCAAGCCCGAGTTGTTGATCGCCGACAAGAACTACGTCCGCGCGGTCCGCTACGAAAACAACCCTGCGGCGGGCGTGAGTCCCGGCTGGCAGGTGGTTCAACAGATCAACGCCAACGACAGCACCGCCAAGTTGATCTCCGTTGCCCTGCTGGGCGAGCGCGTCATCGCCGCGGACAAAGAAAACGCGCGCCTGGTGGTCATGACCCGCGCTGTGCCGCCGGCGCAACCCAACGGCGCTCCCAAGCCGCCGCAGTGGAAGCAGACCGAATCGCTCAAGGTGCGAGGCTTCTCGATCGGCGTCATCTACGCCGGATCGTTCTCGGGCGATCAACAGGCGAACATACTCGCCATTGGCGACGATGGCTTCGCTGTCATCCGCCTCGGCGGCCAGCGCGTCAGCCTCAAGCAATTCGCCGCCTGGCGGACCGATGAAGATCGTCGCCTCCAGCACGAGCTTACCGCGGGCGATGTCAACAGCGACGGATTCATTGACTTGGTCTCGCTGGATGCGGGCGAGCAAATGTGCGAGATTTTCACCTTCACCGAGGCCCGCCGCCTTCTGTACGCAACAGCCTTCCGCGTTTTTGAATCCAAACTCTTCTCCAGTGGCGAGCCTCGCGAGTACCAGCCCAGTGAGTGCCACATCGCCGACATCACCGGCGACGGCGCCAACGATCTGATTCTGGTCGCTCACGACCGCGTGCTGATCTATCCGCAGATGACCAAGAACGGCGCCAAGGAGCGACAGGCAAGCAAGCCCTGATGAAGGTCGACGCCAATATCACTTATCCCTGGCAAAAACCAGGTTCTGCTTGAAAAGACGGTGGCACTACGGGGTCGCCTGTGCGAGACGACCGACTGCGATAGGCGAGACGCGTTTCCCACTGACAGATGGAGCCAAGTTCACCGCTTCTCAACCGGCACATACGCCGCGTTGTGCGGCCCGGTGTACTTGACGTGCGGCCGGATCAACTTGTTGTCCGCCAACTGTTCGATGCAGTGCGCCGCCCACCCTGCGATCCGGCTCATTGCGAACATCGGTGTGAATAGGTCCAGGTCCAACCCGAGCGAGAAATAGGTGGTCGCCGAATAGAAATCCACGTTTGGATAAATGCCCTTGGCGGCGACCTCTTTCGCCATGATCTCTTCGATCTTCCGGCTCATCTCATACAGCTTCCGATTCCCGGTGTCGGCCGCCACTTGCTTGGTGAACGTCTTGAGGTACGTGGCGCGCGGGTCATAGGCTTTGTACACGCGATGGCCAAACCCCATCACCCGTTCCTTGCGCGCCAATTTGTTCTTGATATACGGCTCAATGTTCTCCATCGACCCGATCTCATTCAGCATGTGCATGACTTCTTCGTTCGCCCCACCGTGCAGCGGCCCCTTCAACGTTCCAATGGCGCTGGTGATGGCCGAGTACATGTCGCTGAGCGTGGAAATCGTCACTCGCGCTGCGAACGTCGAGGCGTTCAACCCGTGATCGGCGTGCAGGATCAAGCAGACATCCAACGCGCGTTCCACCGTCCGGGTAGGTTTCTGACCGTTGAGCATCGTCAAGAAACTGCCAGCGATGGTCATGGTCTTGTCGGGTTTGACGAACGTCGTGCCCTTTCGGTGGCGATCGAATCCGGCGATCAGCGCCGGTGTCTTGGCCAGCAATCGCATCGACTTGCGCTGATTAGCCGCCGGCGACGGGTCGTCCGCTTCGGCATCAAACATCGCCAATGCCGACACGAGCGTTCGAAGTGCGTGCATCGGACCGGCGTCCTTCGGACATTGCCGAATCAGTTCCCACATTTGCTCCGGCAGGTCGTATTCCGCCTGAATGCTCTTGATGAACGCAGCGAGCTCGGCCGCCTTCGGCAGCCTGCGATTCCACAACAGGAACACAACTTCCTCAAAAGTGGAGTTGCGCGCCAGTTCGTCGATGCCAATCCCCACGTACTCCAAAATGCCCTTGGCGCCGTCGATAAACGAGATTTCAGACTCGGCCACGATCGTATTCGCCAAGCCCTTGTCAAACACCGGCGCGCTTTGTTGGGTTTCTGTCTGCTGGATCATGGGAAGGGATTCTGTGCCAGGTCGCTCGAGCTCGCGATGATAGTGGCTTGCCGCGATGACCACAATCGGATCAGATTCCCGAACCGTCGCGCGATCGCTCATTCCTGTGACCTATGTTTTGCTGGGAATTGCCATGCTCCTTCAAGGCCGCATTCTGAACGATGCGTTCAGACCGCCGATCCCTGGTTGGTTGCTGATTCAGGATCAGCGCATTGTTGAGGTCGGCCACGGCCAGCCACCATCAAAACCGGATGCTGGTGATGCCTCTTCGATTATCTGCCCGGGCTTCATCGATGCGCACTTGCACCTTCCACAGATCGATTCGATCGGGCACGACGGGCTCGACCTGCTCCACTGGCTTGAGGAAGTGATCTTCCCCGCCGAGGCGCTCTGGCAAGACGAATCGTGGGCCGCGCGCCAGGTTGAAACCGCGTATGGTCGATTACTGCGCGCCGGCACCCTTGGCTATGCCGGCTTTCTCTCCAGCCACTTTCACGGTTATGTTCACGTCGTCCGCACCGGCCACCACTGGCCGATCCGCGCGATCGTCGGTCAGACGCTCATGGACCGAAACGCGCCGCCGGCCCTGTTGAACCAAAGTTTGGCGCGCATCGCTTCCTCCGTTCGTTCGCGTGTCAACTCGAGCATCAACCCTCGATTTGCCCTGACCTGCAGCGATGAGCTGTTGGCTCTCGCCAAATCCAGGGCCGCGCCGGGCACGTACATTCAGACTCACCTGGCCGAGTCAGAGCTCGAAGTCCAACGCGTCCGCGTGCTCTTTCCGAATGATCCGCATTACGCCGGCATTTACGACCGCCATGGCTTGCTTACTCCACACACGCTTCTGGCTCACTCCGTCCACCTGAACGATGCCGAATGGCAACTCATCGCCGAGCGGAAGTCGGTCGTTGTTCATTGTCCGACCGCCAACATCTTTCTTCGATCGGGAGTTTTCGATCTTGACAAAGCGCGCCGGTTCGGCGTGAGATTGGCCGTGGGCTCGGATATCGCCGCCGGACCCGATCTCTCGATGCCGGCCGTCGCACGATCAATGATCGAGACAGCCAAGTTTCGGACGATGACCATCGATGGCGCCGCGTACATTCCGAGTCCGGCGGAGGTTTGGAACCTGATCACCCGCGGCAACGCAGAGGCGCTTGGTTGGCACGACGCCGGCCGCATCGAGATCGGCGCCGCGGCCGACCTGCTCGTTCTCAACCCACCATTCCAGACCGATGATCACCTTGTCGAACAACTGCTCTACACCTGGCGCGATGACTACATCGTCGCGCGCATCGCAGCTGGCCGATTCGTAAACGCCCCTCCTTCACCCAAAGAGAGCTTCGAAACTGGTCCTTCTTCCCGCACCCTCCAACGGGGTCGCTAAACTACCGGTTCCATGTTCATTCCGATTCGGACAGACCGACCAGCCCGGCGAATGCCCATCGTCACCCAGGGCCTGATCGCGCTGAATCTGGCCGTCTATCTGACGGGACTCATCGCCCAGACCGTCGATCTGTTTGACCTGGAGAAGCTCACAGACGTTCTCCATTTCGATCCCCAGCAATTCCGGTGGTGGCAATTGCTCACCAGCATGTTCATGCACGATCCGCAGAGCATCTGGCACCTGGCATTCAACATGCTGTTTTTGTGGGTGTTCGGCGCGCCAGTTGAAGATCGCCTTGGCCGTATCGGCTTCCTGGCTTTCTATCTCGGGGGCGGCGTCGTCGCCTGTCTTGGCCACTCCATGGCAAGCCCAACGCCAGTGATCGGCGCCAGCGGGGCCATCGCTGCCGTCACTGGCGCGTTTCTGGCGCTCTTTCCGCGCAGCCACATCATCGTGTTGTTCCTGCTGGGGTTTGGAACCTTTGCTGTCTCGAGCCTTTGGTTCATCGGCTTGTATTTTCTTGTTGATGTCCTCCGGCACGCGGGATCCCTGCTCGGCGTCAGAAGCAACGTCGCGTACATGGCCCACATTGCCGGGTACCTCTATGGCTTCGGTGTGGCCTTCATCCTCCTGGGAACAGGAATCATCAAACACGAAGAGTACGATGTGTTCTTCCTCTTCACGCAGGCCCGCCGGCGCGCCGCCTTCCGCGCCGCGAATCGGGTGCAGGCGGTCGGCATGTGGGAGTCGGCTGCGGCTGATACCGGCGATCGACTCGCCAAGCGGAACAAAGCCGCCGCGCCGCTCTCGGCCGAGGAAGCACGTCATTCGGAGATGCGCGCTCAAATCAATCAATTGGCTTCAGTCAACGATCTGGCCGGCGCCGCGGCAAAATACCGCGAGCTGCTCCGCCAGGCCCCAGACACTGTTTTCACCGAGCAGCGCCAGCTGGACTTGGCCAATCAACTCTATGCTCAGAACGATCACGCCCACGCCGCCGCCGCCTATGAACTCCTGCTCGAACGCTATCCAACGTGCGCGCGGGCGGCGCAGGTTCGCCTTATTCTGGGCGTCATGTATACCCGCCAGCTCAATCACCCGGCTCGAGCCAAGGAAGTGATCCAGGCCGCCAAGCCTTCTCTTCACGAGCCCAACCAAACCAAGCTGGCAGAGGAGCTGCTTGCGGAGCTCCATCGATGACCAAGGCGCAGGCAACCGATCGGCAGATGCTCTATCGCCGCACCCGCATCAAGATTTGCGGCATCACCTCCGAGCATTTGGCCGTGGCCGCCGTCGAAGCAGGCGCCGATGCCATCGGCATCGTCTTTGTGCCTACATCACCCCGGTACGTCCTTCCCGGACCGGCGCAGCGCATTGCTCGAGTGCTGCCGCCCCTGATCAGCTCCATCGGGGTCTTCTCCAATCCGTCTGATCCAGACCTGCAGAACTGGCGCGGCCAGTGGGTGCAGTTGCATGGACAGGAGGCCGAACCTCAGCTCGCTCGCATCGGACAGAATCGCCGAATCATCAAGGGTTTTAAGTTTGACCCCGTGCAGATTCGCCGATGGGAGATGTTCCCCCATGTCAGCAGCCTGCTGATCGACGGATCAACCGGCGGCAACGGGCTGGCCTTCGACTATCAGCAGCTTGCAGAAATGATGCCGAGCATCAACACGCCCGTCATTCTGGCTGGGGGTTTGAATCCTAAGAACGTCGGTCAAGCCATCAAGATCGTTCGACCCTTCGGCGTTGATGTCAGCAGTGGGGTGGAGTCGTCGCGCGGCGTCAAGGAGCCGAGTTTAATTCGCGAGTTCTGCCAGGCTGTGCGCGAAGCAGATGCGGCGATTATGTCGCGCAAGGCGAAGGTCTGACCCTCGCTCGCTTGCGGCTTAGCACGCCTTCTTTGTTTTGTTCACCAGCCGAATTCCTTCGATCCGCAGCGCCTTGTCGATGCCCTTGGTCATGTCGTACAGCGTCAGTGCCGCGATGCTGACTGCAACGAGCGCTTCCATTTCCACGCCGGTCTTGGCCGTGGTGGAAACCGTCGCGACAATGCGCAACCGTTCCTTCTCCATACGCTCAAAGTCGACGGCAATCGAATCGAGCGGCAATCCGTGACACAACGGAATGAGTTCATCGCAGCGTTTGGCTGCTTGAATGCCCGCGATGCGTGCCGCCGCCAGCGCTTCACCCTTGGGAAGCGCGCCTCCCTGCAATTGATCCAACGTTCCTGGAGCAGCGCAGAAGAATCCTTCGGCGGTTGCCTCGCGTTTCATCGGAGGCTTCTCGCCGATATCGACCATGCGAACCTGGCCGCGCTCATCCTCATGCGTCATTCGTTTGGGCGCATTCTCAATATTGGCATCTCGGTGCGACATGACCCATCAAGCTGAAACCGCGCGGGCGAATCTCGCTTCGGTTGACCTGCCATCGTACACAATCGACCCGCTGACCACTGTCATCTCAACATGCGGTGGGGCACTCACCCAATCAGCAGCGAACGGATCGCGATCAAACATCACAAGATCGCCGAGATAGCCTTCTCTCAGGATTCCGGCGTCATCCATTCTCAACGCAAATGCCGCACTGGCTGTATAGGCGGTCAGCGCTTCGTCAACTGTCAGATTCTGATCGGCGCCGAACACTTGGTTATCGCGCGTCAAGCCGGTAACCGCTGCGCGAATTCCCAGGATGGGATCGCACGAAACAACTGGCCAATCCGATCCGAACGCCAGGACCGCCCCCGCGTCCAGCAAGAGCCGAAATGCGAACGTACCTCCAAGCCGCCGCTCGCCAAGCCTCTTGCGCACGTACCGGCAATCGTCGGCCTTGTGGAGCGGCTGCATGCTGGCGATGCGCCCTCCAAAACGCGCCATGTCCGACAACTCGATCTGTTGAGCGTGCTCAATTCGTGGCCGCACACCCACATCAACCGCCTCGACCGCATCCAATGCCAGGCGAACGGCCTCATCCCCGATCGCATGCATTGATGGCGAAAGCCCGATTTCCGCGACCGCTCTTGCCCACTCAAGGAGCCGTCCATTCGAGGCGACCTCAACCAGCAAACCGCGATTTCCCGGATCATCGGCATAGTCGGCAAGCATGCGCGCTGTGCGCGATCCCAACGTGCCGTCGATAAAGGTCTTGTACCCGATGACCGCTAGCCGATGGTCGTTGGCAAAGGCGCGTCCGAACGAGAAATCCATTGGCTCAGCGCCCAGGGGCCGATCCAGCAGCGTCAAGCGGCAACGAAGGGCAAGTCGATCGCGCAAAGGCCCAAAGACCGCCGCTGCCTCACAGCCATACTCCATCGATCCGACTGCTGTCAGACCCATTGAATGGGCATGGCGCTGTGCTGCAAGCAGGTGCCGCTGACGCGATGCCTCATTGGCTGCTGGAATCAGAGGATTGACCAGTTGCCAGGCCGCCGCCTCGACCATCAAACCTGTGGGCTCGCCGGTCCGCTCATCGCGCGCGACTCGCCCGCCCGCAGGGTCTTTGGCTGGATGGCATAGGCGCAAGACGGCGTCGTTCACAACCGCCATGTGCATGTCCATGCGGTAGCAGACCGCCGGTCGATCGCCGGTTGCCTCCAGCCAGCGCTTATCGGGCAACTTGCCGCCCCAGTTCTCTTGCGACCACCCGGTCGCGATGAGCCATTCGCGATCGGGCAACCGATCGCTATAGCGTTGGATTTCCATCTCGAACTCCTCGCGCGAGGCAACCCGCGAGAGGTCGAGCTGATCAAGCGATTGTCCACCTCGAAGAAGATGAAGGTGCGAGTCGATCAGCCCAGGGACGACAGTCTTTCCTTCAGCGTCAATCGCATGAAATTTCCTTGCGTCGGCGTCGCCCTCATTCAGCGGCCAGTCGAGGGCGGCCACCCGTTGGTTCACAATGGTGATCGACTTTGCCCATGGCCGGGCTGGATCGCCTGTCCATATCTGGGCATTGAAAATGTGCATCGCCGGATTCATGCCAGGTGTGCTATCGTGATGTGCACGATCTCGATGAACGTTTCTGAACTCGTTTCTCCGGAGAGCATAATGCGAAAAATATTGCCTTGGATATTCTGCATTGTTCTGGCAATCGGGGCGAATCTGGCGAGTTGCGGCAAGCAGCAGCCCGTTGAAGGCTCGCAGGTCCAGAATTCCCGAGAAGACCTGCCACCAACACCAGCGCCTCCGCCGCAAGCGTCTGAATCACGCTTGGTGATGGCTCCGCCAACCGGCGATTCGGTGGCCGTCAAGCCTGTGGATCGCCAGCCTGCGCCTCCTGCCGCAACCAGACCTGCGATGCCGACCGCTCCCCAAGGCGAACAGGTTCCCGCCGACCCGAAGGTCGCTGAATTCGCCGGCCTTCGGGCTCCTAAGTTAGCCACCTGGATTTGGCGTCCACTCACTCGCGCTCGCCGAGATGTTGGCGTCATTGCCGAGTATGCCGTCCCGGGCCGCGATGGCTCTGATCAGGCGCACATCACCGTCTTCAAGCTCAAGCCCGCCACTCTTGAGGAGAACTTGAAGCGCTGGAGAGGACAATTCAAATCCGCTGATGATCAGCCGGTTGAGCCAAAGATTGAGACTTTTGAAGTCGATGGCATGCCAGTCACCTTGGTTGAATTTGCGGGCCAGTACCAGGGGGCGGGTGCACCCTCGTTTGTGCCGGATCAGTTGTTCATCACGGCCATCATTCAAGCTCCGGCCGGCCAGCTTTTTGTTCGCTTTGTCGGCCCGGCCGGCACCGTCGAGCCCACTCGCGAGCCATTCATGGAGATGATTCGCAACCTTCGCAGGGTCGAACCCGAAAAATGATCCACATGACTCTTGAACGCATCCGCACGAATTGGACCAAGGCGCTGGCGCCCGCTGTTGCGATCGCTGCGGTAATGGCTATCGCTGCTTGTCAGCCCGACTCAAGCGACCCACCCCCTTCAGATGCCGCCCAGTCTGCCTCACGCGTCAAGGACACCGCTCTCAAACAGCCTTCTGAACCCGCTCCAGCGCAAGTCGGCTCGAGAGCGACAACCAGCTTCCCCGATGAATACTTCTATTTCGGAAGCCGGCGGTCGGCCGCCCTGCGCAACATGGAAGGCCAACAAGCCAAGCCGCTGACCGTCAAGAACTGGATCGGCGAAGCCCAGACCCTCTCCGATTTGAAAGGAAAAATCGTGGTTGTCGATTTCTGGGCAACCTGGTGCAGGCCATGTGTCAACGCATTGCCACACAATGTCGAGCTCGTCAACCAATACAAGGAGCGGGATGTTGTGTTCATCGGAGTTCACGACGCC